>NZ_LR214950.1:0-358279 GCF_900660495.1 Mycoplasmopsis gallinacea
AAAATACTACCCCGACAAATGATAAAAAATGGAGCACGTACTAATGAACTTGAAGCACTCATTAAAAAGTCTCAAAAAGATGGCAACATCATCATTAATCTAGTAATTAAAGTTTCGGTTTTAAGTTCTGCAATATCTTTAATGCTTAATTTTTGATACTTTTCAAATAAAGTGTTTCTTAAATGGTTTGAACTAAGCTCGCCAGCATAAGTAGTAATTAGCACGCTACCAATTGATGTAATCAACCAAAAACAATCATTAAAATAACAATAATAATTAGTTTGGTAATTGCCTGGGCTTGCGTATTTGAAGGGAATAAATTAACCTTGTTAAATAGCACTATGTAATAAGTTTGACTAGCTTCATTTGAGCTAGGAGCAATCAATGAAAGAAACTGACTAAGCAAAATTGGCAAAAACATCGTAATAACAACGTTAATTAAAATCAAAATAATACCTATTAAAAATAGAGTTTTTTACTTTTTTTGGCAAGAGTTTAAATACCTTTATCATAATAAACCTCCTTTGGTATTTATTTGATTTATTTTGCTTTTAGATAGCATAATTAACCTTATACATTAATAATTTTTAAATTATAACACTTTAAAATTAAAGATTCAATAATTCTAAATTTTAGAGCAGAAAGCAAAAAGTTACGCACCTTTTGCACGCAACTTAAAGCTAGCTATTTGTTAAATTTAGCTATAACAAATAAAATTCCACCAATGATTAATGAAGCTAGATACGAAACTAAAACAATAGTATTTTCAACACTTCAGGAATGACCTACAATCATTGGGAATAGGTAAATAACAATTAAGCTAATAAGCAAAATCATCACTAAATAATAGATGATTTTTTCATATCAAGGAATTGTAATTACCTTATTTTTGCGTTCTAAAATTAGCGCTGTGATGAAAGTGAGCACATATTGAACTAAAAATGAAATCGTTCCTATCTCGATAACTGAAAGGAAGAAGTTTTTAAGATTTAAAAACTCAGGAAGAGCCCAAAACACTATTAATGAAAAAATAGTAAGTCCAAGCGAAAAATAAATAGCATTGCGATATTCACCACGTGAATTAGTTTTGATTAAGAATTTAGGCAAATATCCATCTTCTGCAAGCGGAATTAATTGCCTTGAATTAACTAAGACAGTTGAAATTTTTGATGAAATTTGATTAAAAATAGTCCCAATTACAAAAATAACAAGTCCAGTAATTGATCAGGTTTTAAGGAAAATATTACTAAATTGCCCATTTAAAACGCTTGAGTTTATCCCTAAAAGTACTAAGTAAAATACCAAGTAAAACCCAACAATAAATCCGAAAGATAAAAAGAGCACTTTTTTAATTTTATTAGTTTGCGCATCCTTAGTCATTGCAGCAATACTTTCAAAACCACCAAAAGCATACATAAATGAAATTACTGAGCTTGAAATTAAATAAGCATATTCACTTTTAGGTTTATCAATTAACCCGCTAAAATTGGTTGAGTAACTTGGGTTTTTAAAAGCTAAATAAACTGACAGTAGAAGTGCTAAAAAGATAATGGTTCATTTAATAATTGCTGAAAGATAGATAACTTTTGTGCTTAATTTGAGGCCCAAATGTGGAAATAAACATAAGCAAAATATAAAATAAAAATGAAATTCCTCTAACAATTGAAATTACCATTTGATTATCAGTAACTACCGAAATTGCAGTAGCTAAAAATAATGGTCCAGCTGCTGAAAGAATTGGCCCTTGGCATAAATTGACTTCAACCAACTCAAAAAGCAAATAATTTCTTAGCTTTAGAATCCCCTATCTTTTGGCATAGTAATATGATCCGCCATATTCTTCGCTATATACTGCTGCTAATCTTGAAAAAACTAGAACAATTCCTAAGGTAATAAATGAAGTTAATAAAATAGTTAATAAACCTAGAGCTTTTAAATTAGTAATAGTCAAAATGGTGCTAACAAAACCAAATCCCACTATGAAGTTAATTGTGAAGAAAATGAAGTTTTTCTCACTGAAAGCTTTTATGCTTGATTGTGTGTTCATGGATATAATTTTAATGCAAAAAGTTTAAAAAAGAAATGAAAAGTAAGCTTTTTTGTTATTTTTGGTTTATAAACTTTTTTCACCTAGCTATTAAAAAGCCTAATTTTTATAAATGCTAATGCCTAAATAAGATATAAAAAAATCGTTTCTAAAACTTTTAATTTTACTTAAGAAAATGTCGATAATTTAAGTATGTTTTTTAGCAGTGGATTCAAAACTTTTTAAGAGCAAAATTGTTGGATAAAATGATTATCGATTTTTTACATTTTGGTAAAATTCAATCTATGAAAAATATGGTAAGACGTAATATTCATTTAGCAATTAAATGGATATTGATTAATTTTTGCGATATTCACTACCCTGCGCTTGAAAAATTTGTAGAAGAATATTGCGAAAATATCTATGATTGTGCCTCCCAGTTGAATAATTAATTATTCAATTTAAAATAAAGGAGGAAAATAATATGCAAAGTGTTAAAACAAACACAAAAAAGAATAATTATGTTATTGAATTAGTTGAAGTTACCAAAGAATTTGGTAATAAGACTGTTTTAGATGAAGTTAATTTAAACATTAATCGTGGAGAGTTTGTAACTCTTCTTGGACCTAGTGGTAGTGGTAAAACTACTATCTTAAGATTACTTGGTGGTTTTGAATGAGCTACCCGTGGTGAAATTAAATTTAATGGACTGGATATTAAAGATCTTGCTCCATACAAAAGAAACGTTTCTACAATTTTCAAGATTATGCCCTTTTCCCTCACTTAAATGTTGAAGGAAACATTATGTATGGACTTAAATTAAAAAGAGTTCCAAAAGATAAAGACAAAATTAGTCAAAAAACAATCGATAGATACCAAAAGAAACTTGTGCAATGAGAAGCTAAAGCAGCTGCTAAAATTTCTAAATTACAAGAAAAACAAGACCAATACGAAAAAGAGCTTGAAGCCTTAAATGAAGAGACAAAAGAATACAAAAAACGTCTTACTTGACTTGATGATTCAGATTTGAATATTCATATTGAGAAAATTATGTAAGCGAAAAATCAAAAGCTTTTGAAAACCGTCACTTTAAACGTAAATTAACTAACGAAGAAACACAAGAAGCTATTAACAAAATCATTGAAATTGTTGGTCTTAAAGGAAATGAAAAAAGAAGCATCAACGAACTTTCAGGAGGGATGAAGCAGCGTGTTGCTCTTGCTCGTAGCTTAGTTATTGAGCCTGAAATTTACTTTTAGACGAGCCGCTTAGTGCTCTTGATGCTAAAATCCGTAAAAAAATGCAAATTCTTCTTAGAACCGTGCAACAAGAACTTGGTCTTACATTTATTTTTGTTACTCACGACCAAAACGAAGCTTTAGAACTTTCAGATCGCATTGCTGTTATGCGTGATGGAAAAATTGAGCAATATGATACACCTAAAAACATTTATGATTTCCCAGTTAATATTTGAGTTGCTAAATTCATTGGTGATTCAAACATTTTTGATGCTAAATTCTTAGAAAATGGAAATGTAAAACTTCTTGGTAAAGAATTTAAAACAGTTCATGAAGGTGATGAATTTGCAAAAGGTCAAATTGTTGATGCATTAATTAGACCTGAAGATATCGATATTATTGCAGAGCCTAAATCAACTGAAGGAAAAATTAAAGGTACAGTTTCAGATATTTCATATCGTGGAAGCTACTACTATATTAAAGTAGATATTTCTGAAACTCAATCAATTTTCGTAGAAACTGCGAAAAAATTTGAAGAAGGTGAAACTGTATACTTAAGCTGAACAATCGATTCAATTCATTTAATGAAAAAAGACGCTAAGTGAGATTATTCTAACGATGCTTTCCAAAATTAAACAATTAAACTTTAATCGTCGTTTAGCTTTAGCCATTCCTTATTTTTTAATCGCAATTCTTTTAATTGTTTTGCCAATTATTTTAATTTTTACTAACGCTGTTGTTGGGCATGAAGAAGGGTTTGACAACTGAATTTTAGTAAAAGAATCAAACACTTGAAACATCATTGGACGGAGCTTAAAAATTGGAGTCATTTCTTCATTTTTATGTCTTATTATTGCTCTTCCATATTCATATTTTATTTCAACATCTAAATCTAAAATTTTCCGGATTTACGCACTTAGCTTAATTATTAGTCCAATGGCAATTTTCACTATTGCGAAAATTTACGCTATTAAAGGATTATTTTTAGCTATGGTAGCTGACCCTAAATCATTAAATGCTGAATGATTTATTATTTTAGGGCTTACTTTCTTAAATATCCCACTTATGGTTATGCCGCTTTATACAGTGTTTAAAGATATGCCTAAAAACATTGTTGAAGCTAGTTATGACCTTGGGTATAACTCATTCCAAACAATGTACAAAGTGATCATTCCATATGCAACTAAAGCAATTTTAAGTGGTATTGGTATGATTTTCCTAGCTAGTGCTACTACCTTTGTTATTAGTAAAAAATTACTTCCAGACGGGTCACAAAAACAATTAATAGGGGACTTAATTAACTCAAAAATTAACCCAGGTAATAAATTTGACTTAAGTTCAGGTAGTGCCTTAGTTGTTGTTGTTAGTGCTATTTTCATTGGAATTTACTCACTTACATTAATTGCTCCAAAAGTAATTTTCTTCTTCAAGAAAGGAGCACACTATGAGTAAAATTGTTGAAATTTTAAAAAGAAGCTACATTTACATCATTTTAACTTTAGTGTATGTACCTTTAATTTTTGGTTTTGTATTTTCATTTAACCAACAAACTAAAAAAGGTGAATTCAACACCACTTGAACAGTAGGGACTACTGATAACTGAGCTAATTTATTTAAAGATGGACGTGATTTAGCTCTTGTAAATACTATCTTACTTGCATTAATTGTTAGTTTTTTAGTTATTTCACTTTCACTTATCACTGTTTATGCACTTTATAGACAAAAAAATAAATTAGTGCGTTCTTCAGTTATTTCTAGTTCAAATATTCCATTAATTAACCCAGATAACATCACCGCTATTGGTCTTGTGCTTGTATTTGGAATTTTCTTTGGAATCATCTCAACAGATAGCGAAGGGTTTGGGAGATTAATTATTGGACATACAGTTATGGCTCTTCCATACGGAATTTCACTTATGCTACCTAGAAGTGAGAAATTTAATAACAACCTTTTTGAAGCAAGCCAAGATTTAGGGTATTCAAAAATTGCTTCATGATTTAAAACATATTTTATTTACATGATTCCTTCAATTATTATGGTTGCTATTGTAAGTACATTCTTAAGTTTTGACGATTTCATTATCGCTAGAACTGTATCAAATACATCAACACTTGGAACTAAACTTTATGAAGGTTCATTCCAAGCTTGAGGACTTGTTTTTGGTTCAATTGTGTTATTTATGACAATTATTGGAAACATTATTTATACAGTTGCTAAAAGCAAAAGTCAAAAATAATGTTTAATAAATTTAAAAAATATCGCAACATTTTAATAGCAACCACAACAGTAGCCGCAGTTACTGCTGGTGTTTCTGTTACTTTACACCAAAAACTCAAAAAACCTTTTTTACCTAGTTTTTACAACTTTAAAGCGTATATGTCAGAAGAAAACAAAGGGATTATTTCTAAAACTTTTGACTATAAGCAATTTTCAGAAATTAACGAATTTTACAATGCTATTTTAAATAATAAAGCAGCAGCTGGAATTGGAACCGACTTTTTAGCTACTCAATTAATTCGCAAACACTTAATTGCTAAAATTGATTATTCAGTGCTTTTTGATATGCCGATTCTTAAAGATAACTATGAACTTACCAAACAAATGGTGAAATTAACTTTAAGAAAAGACATTTGAGACCATCTTGAACAATACGATAAGTACTTAGAAAAAGATGAATTTGGAAGAGATTTAAATGCTCATTTATGAGAGTATTTCTATCCTTATTTTTCACAAGATGCAGTTCTTGCTTACAACACAAACAAAGTAACTCCAAGTGATAAAGAGCATCTAAATGAAGAAGGTGAAATTGATTTTGAATCATATCACAACGTTTATGGTGATGATTTATATCACATGGTAAATTTACTTAAAATAATTAGCGAAAATGGTTACAAAAACTGAATCATTACTGACGCAATAAGAGATAACCTTTTATATGGTTCATCATACTGACTAATTCCAGATGAAAAAAGACGTACTTCAGAGCATTTTACTGGTGAAGTTGAAAATAATACCTACTCACAACTTATTGATTCATTTATTTCCTTAATTAAAGATGGAACTGGATTTGATGTTAAAAACAGTGAGCACATTACTTTTGAAGGAGATGGGCTTCAAATTGTAAATAACTTAATTAACCACCAAAGACCTGATATTAATGCAGCTATTATGTATAATGGTGATGCTATAGACTCATATTATGGTGAAGATAACTTCCCTGGTGAGGTTGGAGAAGGTGAAATTAGAGTGGTTAAACCTAAATTTAATATTCTTTTAATTGATGGACTTGTTCTTTCGAGTAAAAACACCCAAAAACAAAACTTTGAGTATCTAAATGTATTTAAAAATTCATTTTATGATAAATTACCTTCAATTAAATCGCTTTATGAGCAATTTAAAGAACAAGGAATTAATATTTTTGATAGCTCAATCCTTCAAAAAACTTTTTATGAAAAAGCTTTATTAGATATTTGAAGCAACCTTAAAGCTTCAGAATTTGAGGAAATTTTCACCAATGAAGAAAGTCAAACTTTAGTAAACAAACTTAGCCAAATCCTTAGCTGAAGCAACTTAGATAATCAAGAAATTATTCAGCATTTTAAAGAGAGCAATCAGTTACATAAAGCCTTTTTAGATGGTGAAAGCTCTGAAGATGCTGATCTTGAAGATTGAACTACTTTTTATCCTCAAGTAATTCGAAAATACTTACAAGATAATGGTATTGATAGGTTGCTTGAACAAATTGTAAGTGTTCAAAACAAAGAAAAATCACTTCAATTATTTGATGATGCAATTAATGCTTCTCAAGATCAAGCATACAAACTTACTTTAAAATACTTATCAAAAGGATTTGAAGAAGATTTTGAAGACTTAGAAGAAGCTTTAAAAGAAAAAGAAGCTCTTTTAGCATATTTTGCTAGAAAAATTGCTTTAATCAACTTTGCAAATGAAACAATTGAAGCTAAAATTGCTGAAAAATATCTTTCTTTAGATAATTTTCACTTTATTAACTATAACCCTACTCAAGAAATTGATTATGACTTTGTGCTTAGAAATTACTTTGCAACACCAATTAACGGGTATGATGCTAAAGTTATTTCAATTTACGAAATTGTTGAAAGTAAAAACAATATTCATAAAGGTATCTTGCCAGTAGATGAAAAACTTCAAAGTTTAATTACAACTACATATTTCCAAAGAACTAAATCTTAGATAACTTAAAATGCTTTATGAAGCTTAATAACTAAACAAATAACCTTTGTTTTGGTGCTCTAAAAATTACCTTATTAATTATTAGCACTTATTAAATGAAGTGTTTTTAAAGTAAAGTTAAAAAACACTTGAAAAATAGTCACATTCATAAAGCAAATCCGCTGGTTCATCCTAAAAAATAGGATGAACTTTTATTTTATCTCGAACAAATTTTGCTTAAGCAATCCTGAGTTTCCAAGTTGAGCCTATTTTTTAGGCTCATTTTTTTATACATATATCAAAGATATATGAGCTAAAGAAAAAAATATTTTTTTACTTACATTACATACATAAAATGATATAATAAGAGCATGAGTTACAGTTTATGCAAGAAAAAACAAAATGGAAAATATTATTTAGTTTTAGCTATTTCTAAAGGTTTTAAAAAAGGTTATGGAAATCAGATTGGTCTAGGATACTGAGAAGATATCAAAGAAAAGTATGGATTATCTTCAATTGAAGATATGAAAGAAATAGCAAAAAAAGTAGATACATCTTTAGATAAAGCTGTTGCAAAAGAAGAATTTTTTAAATTATTAAAACCCACTTCTGTAAAAACAAGTATCCAAAATATTGGAGTTGATTTAATTTATAAAGTTATTAAAGAATTAAATTTATTTTCAGCATTACCAAAAAGTAAACATAAATCGTTAGAAGAGGTTTTGGAATTTTTCATAGCAACTAGAATTATCCTTCCAAGAAGCTATATGTCACAATATAAAAATAAAAGTGATTTTATAAATGATATTAATGTTAAAAAATCATCAATATATAACTATCTTGATGTTATTTTCGAAAATAAGAATTCTGTTTTAGTCAATTTATTTCAAAAAATAAATGAATTTACAAATCGTAACAATAAAGTTTTTCACTTCGATAACACAACAGTTTATTTTGAAAGCTTTACAAGAGAAGGAATAAGAAAAAACGGTTTTTCAAAAGACGGAAAACACAATGAAGATCAAGTAGTCATAGCAATGGCTGTAGACGAAAACGGAATACCAATACACTATAAAGTTTTCCCAGGTAACACGGCTGATGGTAAAACAATGTTATCCTTCGTTTTAGAACTTCAATCAATCTATAAAATAAAGGATATTACAATAGTTGCAGATCGTGGAATAAATAACAACGCAAACTTACGTTTCCTAGAACAAAAAGGAATTAAATATATATTCCAAAAAAGATTAGATACATTAAGTATTGGGATGAAAAAATTCATTCTTGAAGACAAACATTATGTTTTTAGAGATGAAATGTTTTGAAAAGAACAAATTGTTGAATCTGTTTGAAATAAAAATAGATTTAATGGTAAATACAGAAAATGATGTGTGTTTTTCAGTCCTGGGAAAAAGACTTTAGATAAATTAAAAAGAAATAATTTTATTGATAAATTGAATAAGAAAACTGTAAATGGAGAACTGCCACTTAGTTCTTTAGTTCCAGAATATAAAAAGAAATATATGGACATTGATGGCAAAACAGTGGGTAAATTAAATTGAGAGAAAATTAAGAAAAAAGAATCTGAAGATGGTTTTTACATTATTGAAACCAATATTCTAGATTTAACACCAGAAAAAGCTAATGAAATTTACAGAAAACAATGAAAAGTAGAAGAAAATTTCAGAACATTAAAATCTTCTTTACAAGTTAGACCTGTTTTTGTTCATAATGAACAGCATATACTTGCACATCTTTTATTATGTTTCATTGCTCTTGTTGTTTTAAAATACTGTCTTTATAAATTAAAGAAATATTATGAAATCAATGGAGAAATACAAAAAGTGACGTTAGATTTATTTGTGGATTCATTAAGAATGATGACTATAACAAAAAAAGAAGTAAATGGAAAAGTGGTACAAGAAATAATTAATGATTTGGATGAAAACCACAAAGAAAATATAAAAATTTATAAAGATTTCATCGCATGTATGAGTTAATTCTATGTGTGTAATTTTAAATGTAAAAAAACGAATACACCTTATTTATAGCTGTATTCGTTTTTTATAGTGTCTCAACTTGGAAACTCAGGAAAAATAGTCACATTCATAAAGCAAATCCGCTGGTTCATCCTAAAAAATAGGATGAACTTTTATTTTATCTCGAACAAATTTTGCTTAAGCAATCCTGAGTTTCCAAGTTGAGCCTATTTTTTAGGCTCATTTTTTTATACATATATCAAAGATATATGACCTAAAGAAAAAAATGTTTTTTTACTTACATTACATACATAAAATGATATAATAAGAGCATGAGTTACAGTTTATGCAAGAAAAAACAAAATGGAAAATATTATTTAGTTTTAGCTATTTCTAAAGGTTTTAAAAAAGGTTATGGAAATCAGATTGGTCTAGGATACTGAGAAGATATCAAAGAAAAGTATGGATTATCTTCAATTGAAGATATGAAAGAAATAGCAAAAAAAGTAGATACATCTTTAGATAAAGCTGTTGCAAAAGAAGAATTTTTTAAATTATTAAAACCCACTTCTGTAAAAACAAGTATCCAAAATATTGGAGTTGATTTAATTTATAAAGTTATTAAAGAATTAAATTTATTTTCAGCATTACCAAAAAGTAAACATAAATCGTTAGAAGAGGTTTTGGAATTTTTCATAGCAACTAGAATTATCCTTCCAAGAAGCTATATGTCACAATATAAAAATAAAAGTGATTTTATAAATGATATTAATGTTAAAAAATCATCAATATATAACTATCTTGATGTTATTTTCGAAAATAAGAATTCTGTTTTAGTCAATTTATTTCAAAAAATAAATGAATTTACAAATCGTAACAATAAAGTTTTTCACTTCGATAACACAACAGTTTATTTTGAAAGCTTTACAAGAGAAGGAATAAGAAAAAACGGTTTTTCAAAAGACGGAAAACACAATGAAGATCAAGTAGTCATAGCAATGGCTGTAGATGAAAACGGAATACCAATACACTATAAAGTTTTTCCAGGTAAAACAGCTGATGGTAAAACAATGTTATCCTTCGTTTTAGAACTTCAATCAATCTATAAAATAAAGGATATTACAATAGTTGCAGATCGTGGAATAAATAACAACGCAAACTTACGTTTCCTAGAACAAAAAGGAATTAAATATATATTTCAAAAAAGATTAGATACATTAAGTATTGGGATGAAAAAATTCATTCTTGAAGACAAATATTATGTTTTTAGAGATGAAATGTTTTGAAAAGAACAAATTGTTGAATCTATTTGAAATAAAAATAGATTTAACGGTAAATACAGAAAATGATGTGTGTTTTTCAGTCCTGGAAAAAATACTTTAGATAAATTAAGAAGAAATAATTTTATTGATAAATTGAATAAGAAAACTGTAAATGGAGAACTACCACTTAGTTCTTTAGTTCCAGAATATAAAAAGAAATACATGGACATTGATGGCAAAACAGTGGGTAAATTAAATTGAGAGAAAATTAAGAAAAAAGAATCTGAAGATGGTTTTTACATTATTGAAACCAATATTCTAGATTTAACACCAGAAAAAGCTAATGAAATTTACAGAAAACAATGAAAAGTAGAAGAAAATTTCAGAACATTAAAATCTTCTTTACAAGTTAGACCTGTTTTTGTTCATAATGAACAGCATATACTTGCGCATCTTTTGTTATGTTTCATTGCTCTTGTTGTTTTAAAATACTGTCTTTACAAATTAAAGAAATATTATGAAATCAATGGAGAAGTACAAAAAGTGACGTTAGATTTATTTGTGGATTCATTAAGAATGATGACTATAACAAAAAAAGAAGTAAATGGAAAAGTGGTACAAGAAATAATTAATGATTTGGATGAAAACCATAAAGAAAATATAAAAATTTATAAAGATTTTATCGCATGTATGAGTTAATTCTATGTGTGTAATTTTAAATATAAAAAACGAATACACCTTATTTATAGATGTATTCGTTTTTTATAGTGTATCAACTTGGAAACTCAGGAAGTGTTTTTAAAGTAAAGTTAAAAAACACTTGAAAAATAGTCACATTCATAAAGCAAATCCGCTGGTTCATCCTAAAAAATAGGATGAACTTTTATTTTATCTCGAACAAATTTTGCTTAAGCAATTATTGCAAAAAGCACTATTTTTCTTTATAATTCTTATTATGAATCAGAAAAAAGCACATAAGATAGGTTTCTTTGCCTCGCTTGCAATTAGTGTTTCAAGTGTTATTGGGATTGGGATCTTCTTTAAAAACATTAGTATTTTTAAAAATCAAGCAATTGAAAATTCAAACGATTTTAGTTTGTATAGTTTTTTAGTTGTTTGAATTTTAGGCGCGCTAATTTCGCTTTTAACTGCTTATTGTTTTCTGCAAGTGTCTAAATCAGGTCATTCTAAAAGTGGTTTATCCGGTTGAATTGCTAATTTATCCACTCCAAAGCAAGGGTATATTGCAAAGCTTTATCAATCATTTTTATACTATGGACTTTTAAGCACAATTTTACCTATTTTTTCAACTGAAATGATTTTTAATGCAATTGCTTCAATTAAAGGAATTAATGTAACTAGCATCCATTTTGGTTATGTTGTATTAACTAGTTTATTTGTTGCGATTTTCTTAATTGGGCTTAATTTTTTGAAATTAAAAGCTTCGGTGCGATTGCAACAATTTTCATTTTTCTTCAAAATAATTCCTTTAATTATTGCAATTATCATAGCGTTTATTGGTAGTCATAACTCACCAAATGTAGATACGGGAACTTTAAACGATGGAGCAAATGGAGTTGCAAGCACCAAGCAGTTTAGTTTTAGTGGACTTGCGCTTTCGCTTCCAATAGTGCTTTTTGCTTTTGATGCTTTTTTAATGATTGGAAATCTTGCTGATGATATGAAAAAACCCAAGCAAATTCCAATTGTATCTATTTTAACTATTATAATTTCAGGTGTTATTTACTTTTTTATTTCACTCGGAGTTGCTTTAACTGGTTATGCAAACGTAGTTGATATTTTTAAAAGTATTTTTAAGGATCCTTCGCAAAAAGACACCAAACAAGTAATTGAAATCATTATTTACTTTATGCTTGGTTTTAGTGGCTTTTTTGTATGTAATTCAATCTATTTAGGAACATTAAGGGGTTTTCAAGCTCTTGTAGAAGAAAGAAGCGTTATTGGACATAAATTCTTTACTAAGCTTGAGTTAACAAAGCAAGGACTTGGCGGATTTAGTTTATATTTGATTGTTTTTGCTATTTATTTTGCGTTTCTAACTGTTCCCTCAGTTGTTTTAAATTCAGATTCATTAATTGATACTTTTTCAAATATACCAATTAACATTTTCTTTTTAGTTTATGCTTACACAATCTTTTTGGCGCTAAAAAGAAATATCCAAACCAAAGAACCAGCTATTAGATTTTTCAAAACAATTTCAGTGCTTTGCATCATTAGCATTGTTGTTATAATGGGATTTGATATAATTTATCGTGATATTTATCTCGCTTTTATTGTTGGTGGTAAAAGTAATAGCGGACTTTTTTATAGCTCTAGTTCATGAAAATACATTTATGATGGAATTTCATATTGAGGATTTTTATTAATTACATCTTCTTTTGTGTTTCTCAATTACAAATTTAATTACCATAAGGTTCATTTAACTCCACAATCATAAAACACATTTTGAAAGAAACTATAACAATTTTTAACATTTAATCCTGAGTTTCCAAGTTGAGCCTATTTTTTAGGCTCATTTTTTTATACATATATCAAAGATATATGAGCTAAAGAAAAAAATATTTTTTTACTTACATTACATACATAAAATGATATAATAAGAGCATGAGTTACAGTTTATGCAAGAAAAAACAAAATGGAAAATATTATTTAGTTTTAGCTATTTCTAAAGGTTTTAAAAAAGGTTATGGAAATCAGATTGGTCTAGGATACTGAGAAGATATCAAAGAAAAGTATGGATTATCTTCAATTGAAGATATGAAAGAAATAGCAAAAAAAGTAGATACATCTTTAGATAAAGCTGTTGCAAAAGAAGAATTTTTTAAATTATTAAAACCCACTTCTGTAAAAACAAGTATCCAAAATATTGGAGTTGATTTAATTTATAAAGTTATTAAAGAATTAAATTTATTTTCAGCATTACCAAAAAGTAAACATAAATCGTTAGAAGAGGTTTTGGAATTTTTCATAGCAACTAGAATTATCCTTCCAAGAAGCTATATGTCACAATATAAAAATAAAAGTGATTTTATAAATGATATTAATGTTAAAAAATCATCAATATATAACTATCTTGATGTTATTTTCGAAAATAAGAATTCTGTTTTAGTCAATTTATTTCAAAAAATAAATGAATTTACAAATCGTAACAATAAAGTTTTTCACTTCGATAACACAACAGTTTATTTTGAAAGCTTTACAAGAGAAGGAATAAGAAAAAACGGTTTTTCAAAAGACGGAAAACACAATGAAGATCAAGTAGTCATAGCAATGGCTGTAGATGAAAACGGAATACCAATACACTATAAAGTTTTTCCAGGTAACACAGCTGATGGTAAAACAATGTTATCCTTCGTTTTAGAACTTCAATCAATCTATAAAATAAAGGATATTACAATAGTTGCAGATCGTGGAATAAATAACAACGCAAACTTACGTTTCCTAGAACAAAAAGGAATTAAATATATATTTCAAAAAAGATTAGATACATTAAGTATTGGGATGAAAAAATTCATTCTTGAAGACAAACATTATGTTTTTAGAGATGAAATGTTTTGAAAAGAACAAATTGTTGAATCTATTTGAAATAAAAATAGATTTAACGGTAAATACAGAAAATGATGTGTGTTTTTCAGTCCTGGAAAAAAGACTTTAGATAAATTAAGAAGAAATAATTTTATTGATAAATTGAATAAGAAAACTGTAAATGGAGAACTACCACTTAGTTCTTTAGTTCCAGAATATAAAAAGAAATACATGGACATTGATGGCAAAACAGTGGGTAAATTAAATTGAGAGAAAATTAAGAAAAAAGAATCTGAAGATGGTTTTTACATTATTGAAACCAATATTCTAGATTTAACACCAGAAAAAGCTAATGAAATTTACAGAAAACAATGAAAAGTAGAAGAAAATTTCAGAACATTAAAATCTTCTTTACAAGTTAGACCTGTTTTTGTTCATAATGAACAGCATATACTTGCGCATCTTTTGTTATGTTTCATTGCTCTTGTTGTTTTAAAATACTGTCTTTACAAATTAAAGAAATATTATGAAATCAATGGAGAAGTACAAAAAGTGACGTTAGATTTATTTGTGGATTCATTAAGAATGATGACTATAACAAAAAAAGAAGTAAATGGAAAAGTGGAACAAGAAATAATTAATGATTTGGATGAAAACCATAAAGAAAATATAAAAATTTATAAAGATTTTATCGCATGTATGAGTTAATTCTATGTGTGTAATTTTAAATATAAAAAACGAATACACCTTATTTATAGATGTATTCGTTTTTTATAGTGTATCAACTTGGAAACTCAGGACTTTTTTATAGCTCTAGTTCATGAAAATACATTTATGATGGAATTTCATATTGAGGATTTTTATTAATTACATCTTCTTTTGTGTTTCTCAATTACAAATTTAATTACCATAAGGTTCATTTAACTCCACAATCATAAAACACATTTTGAAAGAAACTATAACAATTTTTAACATTTAATAGAGCATTTTAAACATTTTTTTGACAGTTTAGCAAAAGTATCAAAAAGAGTGTTGAAAAAGTTGTATTATTTTAATATAAAAAAATTTGTAGGAGAAAAAATGGTGGTGAAATGAACCCTTCAAAGGGCTATAATTGAGGTTTCTCTTTTGGAAGAAAAACAAGATAATTTAAGAAAACAAATTAGTTCTTTTGTTATCCCTGTTCCTTTCAATTCAAAAGATACTCCAAATCCAGTTATGAGAAAAAAACAAAAGAAAGTGCTTGATCAATTTTTAGTTGTCTCACGCAATATTCTTGAAATTAAAAAAGCAATTAACAAAGCAAATCAAAAACACGGAATCATTGATATGATTCAACAAAATAAAATTTTGCGCGACAATTCTAATTTCTTAAGATTTGTACTAAGATCAGAAAAGATAAATGTAGAACATATGGGGATTATTTCTTATCAAACACTTATTCAGGAAGAAATTGAAAAAGTTCTTCGTGATAATGATGAGAAAATCGCAAATAACACTAAAGCAATTGAATTGAAAAATTCAAAAGTTAATATCACAATTAACATTAAATAGATTATTTTAGTCGTTATGGCTATTTTCTGAATGTTCCAATTTTTAATATCACTTATTACGTTTACAGTTTATTTATAAGACTATACAACGACTGATTTTACAATTTACATTTAACACTTTATAAACTGCATAATATTCGTTTTTAGTAGGAAAATAGCAAAAACTGCATTTGCGGAGTTATATTTAGGCTTTTGATAACTAAAACAACACCTTAATAAGGTGTTGTTTTTATTTACATATTTGATAATACTGGGTTAATTTATCAATGAAATATTTATCATTAATAGGAATTTGTTCTTTTGATAAAGCTCAAGTCACAATAAAGAAGTAAGCAATGAATTTTTGATTAATGTAAACTTGTTTTTGATCTGATTTTAAGTTGTAAAAGTTTAAAAATGCTTCTTCTTGCTCATCAGATAAATCAGTAGCCGCTACAAAAAGAGCTAAATCAAAAAGTCTATTCCCCATTGAAGCATACTCTCAATCTACAAAATAGAGTTTTTCATCCGTTTTTAGAATATTTGAAAAATATAAATCATTATGAATTGGATAATTATTTTGATTATCACTAGCAAAAATTTGCTTTACAAGATTAAAAGAATTAGTAATTAACTTACTACTTCTACCTCATTTTTCAATAAAACTCAGGAATGATTCAAGTCTTTTTATCATAAAGTTATCTTGAAATTTTACTGAGGAAGAGTGCAAATGTTTTAAGTTAGCAGCTATTTTCTCTAAATTTTCATTTGTAGGAGCAAACTTTTGATTTTCAATAAATTCTCAATAGACAAATTTATCATCTTGTTTAATGAATTTTGGTACAAAATCAAATTGATTAAGTAATTTGTAATCAATGTTATGATTAAATCCGTTTAGGATTTTTTCTTGGCAGAAAATTTCGCCGTCTTTATAAGAAATATTGGTATATCCTTTTTTTATTAATTCCATCTTTAATCCTTAAAATTTACTAATGCTTGTTTCTAAATATTCAAGTGCAGGTTTTACTATTTTAAAATGTTTTAAGTATTTAAGCTTAAAGAAAAACTTGATAAATACTTGTGTAGTTGATAGATTTTGAACCATCAAAAAAGTATCTTCATCTGATTTGAATTCAAAAATATTAATATTTTTTTGAAAGTTAACAACTTGCTTGAGACTAATGTAGGTTCTTTTATCAAATCCTAAAAGTTCATTTCTTAAAATAATTAATTTTTTCATATATTTATTTATATGACTTTCAAATTTAATGCCTTTTATAAGATGTTTAATTGGCAGCTTTCTATATTTAAATAAAAATGTATAGCCAACGTTTTTATTTGTCATAACGATAAATTTAAGCAATTGCTGCAATTGTTCAAATTGAAGAGTGTGAGAAATTTCTTTTCGATTTAAAAATTTCAAACTATCTAAAATAAAGAAATCTACTCCGTTATATAAATTAATATTTCGAATGAATTTATCAGTTTCTGAGTTTAAATGCACTATTTTATAGTCAAAAACGTCTAATTTCATTCTGCAAATTTGTGTTCAAGTGTCATTATTTTCAACTAATCCAAAGTCAATTCTTTGAGTAATTTTAATTTTTGAAATAATGTCAATTAACTTTTTAGCAAGGTCGCTTTTTTCTTTATTTTTAACTATTTTATATGAAGATTGAATTAAGTTTGTAATTACAAATTCGTTTATTTCAAAGGTTTTTTTGTACTTATTAATAACATTAATAAATTGATTAGTTAAATTCTTTTCATCATTGTCATTTTCCAAGTTAATTGTCTTAGTTAAATAATTATTATTTGAAATGCTAAAGGTATTGGTGTTAAAAAACACCTTTCCTTTTTGTTCTGGGCTATCTTCATCTTTAATTTCAATATTGAAGTTGTAAAATACTTTACTAAGTGAAACTACATTGCTATAATCAATTGTCAAAGCAACTTCTACACCTATTTTTTTGAGCAATTGGCATAATTTTTTAATATTACTAATCTTAATTTCAACAAAATATTTATCAGAATTATCCCCAAAAAATACTTCATTTAAAAGTGAAAATAAATCGGGAATAACCACTTTTACTTTTATGTAATCAATACTTTTTATATATTCATATAGTGAAGAAAGATATTGATTGAATTCTTCTAAAGAAGTGTTACTAACGGTGTTAGAATCCATTGAAATTAGATAAATTGCATCTTTAGAATTTCTTAAAATCTTTGCAGAAAACTTATTAAAAAGACTCATTTTTGCTCCTAGTTAATATCTTGCAAAGTTTTTGATAAGAAAACTTTCAAAGATTTCATTATTTTGATCAGTAAATGTTTTTAAGTGCTTATCTAATATATCTAAATCCTTAAGTATTTTTTTAATTTCAATAATTGAGTATTTATTTAAAAATGCGAAAGCTTTTTTAACTCTATATTCATGAACGTTAAGTTCTTTACTAATTTGAGCAGCACTTAAATTTAGCTTCTTTAAATTATAAACTTGGTGCGCCAAAATGAAAATAGAAGATATTTGTGCAATAACTAAAGGTAAAACATCTCCTTCTTTCATTTTTTCACGATATTTACTATAGATGAACTTAAAGTTTTTAGTTTCAATTGCATTTGAGATGCCAAAAGGATCATTTAAAATGTAATCTGAAACACTTTTATCAATGAAATTACGTGAAATAACTCCTTTAAATGAAATTAATTTATCACATTCTTGCATAATAATGTTTAAATCATCAGGCATTTTACTTAAAAAATAAGCTACATCTTCTCTGTTAATTTTTACCTTATTTTCATTTAAATATGTATAAACTTGTGATGTTAAATCTTTTTGTGCGATCTTTTCACACTTTATTTGCTTTGTATTTGAAAGTAGAAAATCACTAAAAAGGTTTTTAGTAATTTTATCTGATCTATGAACAAAAACAATTTGATTAATATCTTCATTAGATAAAGCACTAATTAAACTTTGAAATTTTTGCTCATCTTTTTTATTGATTTTTTCACTTAAACCATTAAAATTTTCAACAATTATTAATCTAGCAGGTGAAAAGAGAGATTTAAATGAAATAGTTTCAGTAAGTTCTGAAACATCTACATTTTCTTCGAATTTAATAATGTCATTTTCACTAAATTTTTCTTTTATTTCATTGACATTTTGCTTTATTAAAAAACTTTCAGTCCCATATATTAAAAACATATTTTAATTATATAAAATTGTTTTAACTTTTTTAGTTTTAAAAAGAAAGCATTGATAAGCAAAAGTTAAGAGAGCAAGCAGAATTTGGTTAATTCAATTTATTTCTATTTTTCATACAATTGTGAAAAACAGCAGATTATTAACAATAAGTTTTAAAGAATTTGCAATGAAAAACGCCAGGGGTCATATTGGTCAAAAAATAAATAGTGAAATGATGAAAAACTCATAAAATAGGTTAAAAAAGAGTGAATATAAAAAGGAAAATACATTAAATTGAGAGCTAAAAAATACAACTAATAAAATTGATAGGATTCATATTTTAAAATACTCAAAAATAATAGATTTTTTTAGCTGCGGCTTTTGCATTCCGTAAAGTGAAAAACAAAGAAGATACGATAATCAAAATCCATTATTTAAAACTTGAGTTGGGTTGATAAAAGAAGTAATTAAGAAAGTAAAAAAGAGAATTTTAAATTTATTTATTTGCTCTTTTTCTGGTGTTATTAGTTTATAAATTCAATAAATCAAAAGAAATATAAATGCTCTGTTTGAAGATGGTGATTTATTGATAATAAGATAATAAAGCATCATTAAAGTTATAGAAATAATGCTTTTAGGATCGATCTTTCTAAAGATTTTATTTAAAGAGTTGAAAATAATATTAAAGTGAAGTCCACTAATTACAACTAGATGAATAATCCCTAATTTCTTTACATCGAAGATAAAATTATTTTTCTTTTGAGATATAAATCCAAAGACAATTGGAAAAACTATTTCTTCATATACATCACTTTTAGATATGTAAAAATTGTAAATTTTGAATTTTCAATTCCACAAGTTATTTTCTTGGATTTGATCAAATTTTATTTGATAATAAATTGCCTTAGCTCATAAATTCATATCTTTTGTTTTAAAAAGCGTTCCACTAACATCGTAATGACTAAGTAATTTAAGATCATTTTTTTCAATAAAAAACTTTCTTCCATATCAGTTTTGTAAAACACTTCCTTTTGAATAAAAAGAAATGCATTCTAAGTTCGAATTTACCGTATTTTTAGAACTAAAAAACGTTAGTCAGATTCCAAATCCTAATATAAAAATAGCTCAAATAACAATTATTATTCAAGTTTTGCTTAGTTTTTCTTTATTTAAAATAAAAGTTAATATAACTGAAAGAATGCCACTGAAAATAAATAAAAGATTAAAGGTAAACACAAATAAGCAAAAACTACAAAGTGCATAAAAAAGCAATAAATACACTATTCCAGGATTAAGAAACTTTTTAATTTTTCAATTGTTTTTAAACCAATTCCTTGTATTTGCAAAATTTCATTTCATGATGATACAACCTCGTGTTTTAATCTGTAATTAAAAATCGTAGTAGCGTATTTTTTAGATATATCTGCAATTTGTAAGTCTGCAATGCTTTTAATATCACTTCATCTAAGCTTGTAATTGCGAAACGGAACATATATTTCTGTATTTTGTGGTGCAAACTTTTTAAGATCAAAATTATCAATATTAGAATTTTCAGTTATTCCTGCTTTAAAAAACAATTCTTGATAACTTTGTGGTTTGTCAAAGTACAAAACTCCTTTATTTAAAACTGCTCCAGAGATAATGTAGCGATAGTGACTAGTGTCTTTTTGCTTTATATTCGGAGTATTAATTCATTTTGGTATGAAGCAAATGATTAAAAAGGCAATTATTAAAATTGCAATGAAAATTAAAATTTTGTAATTTAACTTTTTCTTCATCTGCAATTAATATAAAAAAATAGTGCAAAAGAACTCAAAATGAACTTTCACACTATTTTTTAAAACGTTCTAGAGAATCATTAAAAATATCATCAATTTCTTCTTCATCTGCTAAGTCTTCATCGAACGAATATTCATTATAACTATAATATTGCTTATTTTGATTTTGCTCTCAAAAAGCAATTTCATATAAACCACCATTATTGTGTACTGAATAGTAAATACCTTCGCTATCAAGTAAATTTTCTAAGCTAGTTTTTAATGCTCCAGTACCTTTACCAGTTATAAAATGAATTTTTTGAACTTTTTCAAGCTTAAATTCATAAATAACATTAGAAACTACTTTAATTAAGTCTTCAACTTCTAAGCCATGTAGATCAATAACTTTCATTAAACAACCTCAATTCCAGCATTTTTCATTAATTCTAAGGCGTTATTATGCATTTTTTCTCGATTGTGAGTTGGAGAATCAAATGTATCTACAAGATCGCTATAAACAATGATTTTGATATCATCACCAAGTTTATTAAAAAATGTTTTAAGGGTTAAGCAAAATTGTAAAATGCAAATATCAGTGCAGCAACCAACTACTTCAATAGCATCATATTTTTGTAATTTTTTGACTGGAAAATCTCAAAAACCATTAGTAGTAGTTTTATAAACAATATTTTGTTCTAAAACAAATTCTTGAAGCTGATTGTCAATTTCACTTTCGTAAGTTCCTTTTAAGCAGTGAATTGGATAAACTTGCATTTCTAAATCATATTCAGAATGGGCATCACAAACAAAGAAAATGTCTTTATTATCTGGTTTTTTGGCAAGAAAATTAGCAATTTTCGGTGTTAAATTTTCGATGTTTGGATCATATAAAGCACCCTGATGGGTAAAACCATTAATCATATCAATTACTATCGTTGCCTTTTTAATCATTTTGTTCCTTTTGACAATTTGGACAGTAACTAGTTCCTCTTCCGTTTGGTTTAAAATCTAATTTCACCTTGATAATAGCAGTCTTTTTGCATCTTGAGCAAAGCTGATCTGCTTTTCCATATACTTTAAGCAACTCTTGATATGAACCGCTTGTCCCATTAACTGAAGCATAAGTTCTAACGCTACTTCCACCCAATTTTAAGGAAGTGTCCATAATTTCATGAGCATTAGTAAGCAACTCTTTTAACTTCTCAAGTGAGATAGTGTTGCATTTTTGCATTGGATAAATTTTTGAAGCAAAAAGAGCTTCATCAGCATAAATATTACCAATTCCAAGCACTAGGCTTTGATCGAGCAAGATTGACTTGATGCTTTTATTACGTTTTTGAAGTTTTCTATGCAATTCTTCAACATCTACTTCTCCTGGTAATTTAGCTAAATTTTTAATTTCTTCAAGCGGTCTTTGATCTTCTTTTGGAATAATTTCAAATGATCCAAACATTCTTGTGTCGTTGTAAGCAAGAACTGAATTATCATCTAAGAAAAAGTAAATATAATCATGCTTGTAGTATCGATTTTCAATCACTTTTAAATCTCGAACGTAGTATTTCCCTTCCATTCTTAAATGCGAAATCATTCTTGAATTATCATCAAAAGAAAATACAATAAACTTACCAATATTGTCAATATTGGTAATTTTTTTACCTGTAAGAAACTTCTTAAATTCTTCTTCAGTAGCGTTTTTAATAAATTTATCTTTAACTACTTCTACTTTAATAATTTTTTTATTTTCAATAAGATTTTGTAGTGATTTTCTCACTACTGTAACTTCTGGAAATTCTGGCATAGAATAAATTATAATAAAATGTTTATAAACTAAAATTTATTTTCTTTTTTATTCATTTTATTGGTATAGTTTATAATTTTTTAAGAGGTAAAAAATGGATAACTACGGTAAAAAAATTAAAGAAAATATAAAGGAATGAAAGGCTAATTTATTAGACTTAACCCTTAGAAATAAAGCTTTAAATTTTAAAGGTAATAAACAAGGAATTGAGTTTAAATATGAAGATTTAAATTTAATTTTAGACGTGCTTTTTGATGATAAAAAGCTTAAATTAAATCCAACTCGAAAACAAGAAAAAAATTGAATTGAAACTTTTGATAATCTTCTTGAAATGGATAACAGTCAATCTACTGCAGGTAGCAAAGGAACTACAATTGATGTTGATTTAACAAAAAGCGATTTAAATGTAACTTTTTCTTCAATGTATAGAAAGCAAGAGCTTTTTAACACTGAATACTCAATTGATATTTCATATTTAACAGTTGGTATGCTTTCGTGAAAGCCAGATCAAGAAGATGATAGACTTCTTGATTCTCCACTTGTTTTTATCCCTGTTAAATTTGATAAAAACAAAAACAAAGATTGCTTTGTATCGCTTAAAGATAGTGATTTAATGCTTAATGATAGTTTAATTCAAAAAATCCTTTTTGAAAAAGGAGTAGATTTAAGCTATGAATTTGATTCTGAAGAATCAATTAATGAAAGAATTGAAAAGTACTTTGCTTTTGTGCAAGAAAAACTTCCTAGTTATACTATTAAAAGAGAACTTTGAATTAGTTTGTTCCAATTCTCAAACATTTTCATTTATAAAGACTTAGAAACAAATGAAGAAAAATTAATTCAAGATCAGCTTGTTGCTTCACTTTTTGATGATGAAAAACTTGATATGTCACCAGTTGAAGTTTCAAAAGAAGAATTAGACCTTAAAATTGGTGAAGATGGATATTACCATCTTCTTGAAAGTGATAGCTCACAAGAAAAAGCTATTCACATTGCGTTAAAAGGTAAAAGTTTCGTGCTTCAAGGTCCTCCAGGAACTGGTAAAAGTCAAATTATTGTTAACATTTTAACTGAGTTTATTTCTCGTGGTAAATCTGTGCTTTTTGTAGCTGAGAAAAAAGCTGCTCTTGATGTTGTATACAACAAATTAGAAGAATTAAACTTAGCTAACTGAGTTGCAAGGCTTCATTCAATTGAAAAAACAAATAAAAAAGAATTCTTGCAACAATTAAGTGACAACCTTACATTAAGAGAAAAAAATCAAAAAGTAGTTTCGGAAAGATATACAGATAAACAAAAAGAAAATTACAAAGAAAACCTTAAAAAGCTTAATTCTTACTTTAAGAAAATTAGTTACCTTCTTTGAGAAGAAAAAACTTTATATGACATTTTAAATTGCTACATTTTATTAAAAGAAACTCCAATAATTGAATGACCTTGAAATTATGACTTTTCTCTTCTTGAAAATGCTAGCTATCAAAAAATTCTCGAGCAATTAAATCACCTTGAAAAGCTTGTGAAAATTGGTTACGACTACACTATTTTTAACAACTTAAAAATCACAGAGCTCCTTCCAGTTGAACAAATTAAATTTAAAAACTTAATATCCGAGTTTCTTGAAGTAACTAAAACTTACCCAGAGACATACTTAGAAAAATTGCTTAACACTTTCTTATTTGAGCAAAAAATTTATCATAAAAATCCAAATTACTTGCAAATTAATAACCCAAATAACTTAGCATTTTTAAAAACTATTTCTGAAAATATAAAAATCTTTATTGATAATCAAGATATTTTAGAAAAATTCAGCGATCCTTCAAGTTTATTGAAATTTAACTTAGAAGAATTTAACTATTTTTATGAAAATAAAGGGTTTAAAAAATGATTCTGCTTTGGAAAACTGGGTCAAACTAAGAAAAAAATAATTTCGCTTTTAAAAGATAAAAAAGAATTCAAAATTATTGCTGAAAAAGCTCATAAAGCGATTAATTCATTTAATAAATTTATTACCTTGCACAATGAATGAGGAATGGATCAATTTGTCTTTTTCCAAAATAATGTAGATGCTTTAATTAATAAATTAGATAACTATTTATCTAATTCAATGGACTTAAATGGAACTAGAGACGAAAAACTTTTCAACTTATTATTAGAGCTTCAAAATTACTTTATTTATGAATCACCAATTAATGTTTCTACATTTATGTCCAAAATTAGTGCCCAATTTAACAATATTGACAACATTGATACATATATTGAATACAACCAATTACGTAAAGAAATTACTCAAAGTGAAATTGATCAATTCGTTAAACGTGTTCATATTACTAATTTAAATCATAGCTCGCTTATTGATTTATTTAACAAGTCAATTTACCATTTAATCCTTAAAAATGAGTTCTATAAATTAAATAATGAAATTCCAGATTTAAATTACATTCAAAATCAATTTAGAGAAAATTTTGAAAGAATTAAAGAACTTGCTTCTGAATTAATTAACGATAATTTACTTCAAAAATTACCTTCTAGTGGTTCAATTTACGAAAATAACGTTGAATTCCAGTTCCTTAAAAAGGAAATTAATAAAAAAACTAGACATTCTTCAATCAAGCAAATGTTTGAGAAGATGCCAAATTTAATTTACAACTTAAAACCAATTTTAATGATGTCACCACTTTCTGTTGCTGCTTTTTTCAAAAACAATGACAAAAAATTTGATTTAGTTATTTTCGATGAGGCATCTCAAATTAAAGTAGAAACTGCTATTTCTTCAATTTTAAGAGGTAAACAAGCTATTTTAGTTGGCGATCGTGAGCAACTTCCACCTACTAACTTCTTTAATAAATCGATGGATAATGCTGAAAATGAAGAAGATGAAGAACAAGAATTAGAACACGAAAGCTCAAGTAGAGATTATGAGTCAATTTTAGACTTTGTTTCTACCAAATGATTTGATCTTTCACTTGAATGACACTACCGTTCTAAATTTGATGAATTAATTCTTCCTTCAAATAAAGAAATTTATCAAGATAAGCTTATTGCTTTCCCAAATAATACCTTGCCTCAAAAATACCAAGGAATTACGCTTGTAAAAATCGATGATGGAATTTATACAAATTCTAAAAATGAAAAAGAAGCTCAAAAAGTTATCGAAGTTTTAGATGATCTTTTAAGAAGTAATCCTAATGCAAATTCAGTTGGAATTATTGCTTTTAATAGTCAGCAACAATCCCTTATTGAGAAAAAAATTAATGTTTATTTAAATGAAAACCCTGCATTTTTAGATAGATTAGTATTTAACGCTAAGGAAAAACTATTTGTTAAAAACATCGAAAATGTTCAAGGAGACGAAAGAGACTTTATTATCATCAGCTCCGTAATTGGTCCAAACGAAAGAGGAACTGTAGCAAGAAATATTGGTGCAGTTAGCTTAAAAGGTGGTTATAGAAGGTTAAATGTTTGCTTTACCAGAGCAAAGGTTGGGTCAATTTTAATTACTTCTGTTAACCCTGAAGATATTGATGTTTCAAATGCTTCCAACCCAAGAGGATGATTATTCTTCAAAGATTACTTAAATTTTGCTAAAAACAAACACATTCAAAATGATTTTTCTTCATTAGATGAAAAAAGCAAAGAATTTAAAATTTCATTTGTAAAAGAACTTAGTGAACTTATTAATTCTTGAGGATTTGAAACCAAAATTAAAGTAGGTATTTCAAACTTCAAAGTTGATATCGGGGTATTTAGTAAAAAAGATCCTAATAAATTTATTTGCGCTATCGAATGTGACGGAGATAGCTATAAATACTCAAAATCAACTAAAGATAGGGAGTATGTACGTAAGAAAGTTTTAGAATCAAAAGGATGAAATGTTTACCGTATTTGAGCATCTAATTGATTTAGAAACAAAAAAGACGAAACTAAAAAACTTCATGATGCAATTTTAAGATTCGAAAATAATCAACCTGCTCCCGAAGTGCAATACCAAGTTTCAAAAGAAGAAAAATTCGAACCAAAAATTGCAAAATATCAAACTAAAATTGAAAATAATAATATTGACATTTTTCCTAAAATGCTCACAAATAAAGAAATTATTGATCGTTTAGTCCTTGAAAATGGAAAAAATATTTTATATCAAACGTTTAATGCTAATTTAGTTGATAAATTAGTTGAGTACCTTCAACCAGTAAAAAGCAGCACCATTTCAAACATTTTAAATTACAAAAAAACTTCTGTTGATCGTTATTTAAATGATAAATATAATGCTCGCAAAATTAATCGTGATTATGAAGATTTCTTCTTCTTTGATTTTAACAGCATTTTCTTTAAAGATCGTAGATATAACATTGATTGAGCTAAATTTACTATTGCACAGATTTCTTACTTAGAAGTAGCTCAAATGCTTTATAAATTAATTAAAGACATTACTTTAGTTGATCATAATCGTTTATTTAAGCTTTACCTTGAATTTCTAGGGTTTAAAAATGCCGGCGAAAAGATTAAAGCTAAATTTGATGAAGCTATTGAATTACTTATTAAAACTCGCAAAATTGAAAAAGTTCATCAAGATGATGTTGTAATGTACAAAATACCTTAATTAGAAAGAGCTTGCACATTTAGTGCAAGTTTTTTCGCTTAATTAGTGTGCATTGTAGGCGCAAAAGCAAAAAGAAAACGCAGAAAAATAATTTCTGCGTGATATTAATAAGCATTGATTTTGTTTTTAGCTATGTATCTGTTATATAAGTATGTCATTGGGAAAATTAATGAACCTAAAATTATAGAGTAAATAGGTATAACTATTAGCCCTTTAATAATAATTGGGAGCATTATTGTGACATATCTATCTCAAAGATTGATAAGAGGATCTTTTAATCAAAATTGTTTGTATTGAATGTAAGCATATGGACCTCATAATCATCTTCCAATAACGACTACAATTGTTACTATAATAAAAGCAATAGCAAAGTAAGAAAGTCTAGGTTTATTTTTTCAAATTGAGTATATTGAAACAAAAATTGTTCCAATTACAATCACAATTGCTAATGCTATTAAAATATATAAAGTAGTGACATCAATTGTTTTAAATGAGAAAATACTACTAATTTTTAGTGGACTTCCACCTTTTTTGGCAATTTGTTTGAAAACTACTGTAATAATTGCACTAAATGAAGCGATAACAAAGATATTTCCAAGTATTAATGCGTGTTTTTTATTAATTCTAACTAAATCAAAGAATAAAGAACTTACAATAACAATTAATACTGGAACAATTGCATAAACTCAGTGTCATGACGCAATCCCAGCTCCTTGAAACATAAGTGAAATAAAATCACCTATAAAAGCTAAGAAAGCTCCTTTGAAATATCTAAAGAAAAAGGCAAAAATTATGTAAAAAATGTATTCAAAATTAAGGCCAATTTTCCCTAAATATGTGTAATGAGTAATTACGGAAACGATTAAAAAAATACCAAGCAGTATACCACTTAATGCAATTTCAAAAGTATTCAATCTTAATAAATTACTATTTAAAATTCTTTTAATAAATGATGTTTTGTTTGGTAAATTTTTTTCACTTGTTTCTTCTATATCTTTTATTTCGCTTCGGCTGTTCCTCGATGTTTCGTCTTTATCATCGTTTTCTAAATCAGCTTCAGCTTCTTTTTCGTTAACCGAATCGCCTTCAGGTGCATGATCTGCAACTGTTGGAATTAAATAGATAACGTGATAAATAATACTTAAAAGAAAAACAGGGCTTGTAAGATATCCGAAAATAAAGCTTTTTTTGTATTGTGCATTACTTTCGACCTTACTTAAGTACATTCTCAATTTGTATGTTGTAAAAATACTTAAACCAACTGAAAATAAATAAAGAACCACCATTGATGTAATTAATGAACCTAATGTTGCATAATGGTGTCAAGTTAATTCTTTCCCTCCTTCAAAAAATGAAACTCATACCAAGTAAATTGGTAATGCGAAAATCATAGATGTAAATGCAAATCCAATCATAGCGAAGAGTCTAAAATAACTTCACTTTTTAATGTGTTTGCTTGTATATTTTTGTTGATTTTTCATAGTTAAATTATAAACTATTTGCTTTTATTCAATAGTATATAAATTTAGCAAATTAACTAGAAAAAACAGCTGTTTTTACCTTGTTATATTCAGGATTTAAACTGATTTTGTATATATCAATATTTTGACCAAAAGTATTGAGAATCTTGGTCAAGGTTTTTAAAATTTTAATTTCGTTATATTCGGATAAATTTTTTCCAATTTTTTCACCCTGAAAATCTGATGAGTTATCTTTTAGAATTTTCTCATCAATAATAAAGAACTTATCAATTGCAAGTTTATAGAAAAGAAGTGATGAATCAGTATAAAGATCCAAAATGTGCTCTTTGCTAAATTTTTTACAATTTGAATTTTTATAAGCAAGACCTATCACAATTTCGTCATCAATCTTGCTAAGGGGTAAAATTAGCTCGAATTTTTTATCAATAACATTTTCAATTGAGCTTTTTAATTCTTGATTTGGTGTTAATAAATTAAATAAAATTTTGTTTTTTGTTATTTTTTCTTCCATTTTGACCTCACTATTAATATAAATAAATTAATTTTTTCTTAAAAAAGTGAACTTTTTTTATTAAAAAAACCAAAATAGTTTAAAATAACTTCACTATGAGAAAAAACAATTTATTAACAACATCTGCTAAAGATGCTGCTAAAGTTCTTAAAAAAGGTAATGTGTTCATGCTTGCAATCGGGCTTTTACTTGGAACAGTATTTAATGCTGTTGTAGCCTCATTTGCAAACGACATTTTAATGAATGCAATCAAAACACATTTCATGCCTAATGCAACATTAGACACTTGAGAAGTTTCAGGAATGCTTTTAGGAAAATTCCTTGGAACATTAATCCAATTTGCTATTGTTACAATTTTCTTATTTGTAGTGCTTGTTGGATACTTCATGATTTCTAATGCTTACAAGGCACACAAAGCTAAAAATCAACCAGTTGTTGAACCAGCTCCTGCTGTTCCAACAACAGAACAACTTATCTTAGAAGAACTTAAAAACCTTAATAAAAACCTTGAAAATAAGTAAAAAATAACAAAAATTCATCTTAAAAGGGGGTGAATTTTTCTTTTAAATAGCGATGGTAAAATGCTTATTTAAAATCGATTTAATTGTATAATTAAAATACTTTATAAGGTTTATGAAAAAAGGGATAAAAATGTTAAAAATAATTAATCACCCACTCATTGATATCAAATTAACTAAAATGAGAGATAAAAACACTAATCACGTAGATTTTAGACAGAATCTTAAAGAAATTGGTTCACTAATGGTGTATGAAATTATGCGTGATTACCAAAGTAAAAAAGTCAAAGTTACCACGCCACTTGAACAAGAATTTAGTGGATTTGACTTTGATTCAGAAATTGTGATTGTCCCAATTTTAAGAGCTGGTTTAGGTATGGTTGATGGACTTTTAGAACTTATTCCACAAGCTAGAGTGGGGCACATTGGTTTATACCGTGATGAAACTACTTTAAAACCAGTTGAATATTTTTACAAAATGCCTAATGTTTCAAAAGATTCAAAAATTATTGTGGTCGACCCTATGCTCGCTACAGGTAATTCAGCAGCTGATGCAATTGCTTCACTCCAAAAAAATGGATTTAATGACATCGATTTAGTTTGTCTTGTTGGGGTAAGAGAAGGCGTTGACAATATTGAAAATAAATTTGGAAAAGATTTTAGAATTTTTCTTGCTTCACTTGATGAAAAATTAAATAGTCATGGTTACATTGAACCTGGTTTAGGGGATGCAGGTGACCGTATTTTTGGAACAAAATAATGACTAATACAAATCAAAAAAATGTTTCAAATATAATTGCAAAAATTACATATGCAGCTATAACTTTAGCAATTGCATTGATTTTTAATTTTATAAGCTCATATTTAAATATTTTTAATTTTCTTCAGATCAATTTAACACTAATCCCTATTTTCATTGCTTCATATATTCTTTCATGAAGATGGGCACTTCTTGTTTCAGCAATTAGATTTTTAATTTCACCTTTACTTTTCAATTATTCAAATATGCTTGCAGTTGAATACCTAGGAAATTTGATCATTTTTTTGAGTCATACGTTTTTTATAAGTTTTTATTATTTATGCTATAAGTTAATTTGCAAAAGAAAGTGAGATCCACATCTTAAATTTCTACTTTCATCTCTTTTTTCAGTTCCATTAACAATTATTTTGCTTACTTTCTTAAATACATACATATTTAACGTTATATACTTTTTCATGCTTGGATTTTTAGATAAACTTAGCCTTACTGATTTAATTAGAGATTATCCAATGAAATTTAAAGCATTCTTTTTTAACATTAGTACCTACCAAGCGGGTTCTTGAAGCCTTTATAGTGCTTTTAACATTATCAACTTATCCATTAATGTTTTTGTAATCTCACTTTTTGTGCTACTAGATCGGAAAACAAAAATTTTCTCAAACATTAAATACAGAATACATGAATTACAATATTAGGAGATTTCATATGTCAAAAGATTTTGATTTTCAACAAATAGATAAAAAATGACAAGAAAATTGATCTAATTCAAATTACTTTGAACCTAAAAATGATTACTCATTGCCTAAAAAATACATTTTAAGTATGTTCCCTTATCCAAGCGGAAGAATTCATATGGGTCATGTAAGAAACTACTCAATTGGTGATGCTATTGCTAGATATTACCGCCGAAGAGGATTTAATGTTTTCCACCCATTTGGTTGAGATGCATTTGGACTTCCAGCTGAAAATGCAGCAATTAAAAACCAAATTCACCCTGGTGAATGAACTTACAAAAATATTGAGAGCATGGATCAAGAAATTAAAAAATTAGGTCTTTCGTTTGCTTGAAATTACGAACTTATTACAGCTGATTCAAGTTACACTAAATGAGAGCAATTTATTTTCATCAAAATGTGAGAAAAAGGCTTAATTTACAAGAAAAAAAGCTCTTTAAATTTCTGTGAATTTGATAATACTGTTTTAGCTAATGAACAAGTAATTGATAATAAATGTTGAAGATGTGATAATGAAATTGTTCAAAAAGAAATGGACACTTACTACCTTAAAATCACTGATTATGCTAATGAATTAGTTCAAGATTTAGAAATTTTAAAAAATCACTGACCAAATCAAGTTTTAACAATGCAAAAAAACTGAATTGGAATGAAAAATTATTTTGTACTTGATTTTAATTTAGAACTCAGTCATTCTATAAAATTTGAATTAAATGTTCTTGAAAGTAATTTTGAAAACATTCAAAATGCTGCAATGATTGCTATTAGCACTAAGCACCCACTTGTAGAACATCTTAGGGATAAAAATCTTTTAACTGAAGAGCAAATTCAAACAATTGAAAAAATTAATATCAATGTTAATGCAAAAGATTTTTCAGAAAAATTATGCGTAGACCTTAAATTGGAAGCTTTTAATGTTAAGTTAGAAAAAAACCTTCCAATTTACATAACTGATTTTGCAAGTAATAACCCTAACAAATTAGCTATGCTTGTTTCTCTTAAAAACAAATCTCATGCTGCATTTGTTGAAAAAAATCAAATCAAAGTTAATACAGATTTCTTTCACTATGTTGAACCAAGAGATTTTAACAATGAGACACATTATAATTTAAGAGACTGAGGTATTTCGCGTCAAAGATATTGAGGAACGCCAATTCCACTTATTAAGTGTGATACTTGTGGTATTGTACCTGAAGAAATTAAATCGCTTCCAGTTCTTTTACCTAAAGATGTTACTTTTGATGGAAAAGGAAATCCACTTGATAAATCTGAGCAATGAAAAAAAGTTGCTTGTCCTAAATGTAAAAAAGAAGCTACAAGAGAAACTGATACACTTGATACCTTCTTTGAATCAAGTTGATACTTTTTAAGATACACTACACCAACTTCAATGCGTGATGATGTTCTTTTTGATAAAAAAGCGCTTAAATACTGAGGTAGAGTTGATGAATATATCGGTGGAATTGAGCATGCTATTTTACACCTTCTTTACTCTCGTTTCTTTACTAAAGCTCTTAGGGATTTAGGTCTTTGTGATATTAGCGAACCATTTGAAAACCTTCTTACTCAAGGAATGGTGCTTAAAGATGGTGCTAAAATGTCAAAATCAAAAGGAAATGTAGTAGAACCAAGTGAAATGATTGCTAAATTTGGAGCAGATACAACTAGATTATTTATCCTTTTTGCAGCCCCTCCTCAAAAAGAGCTTGAATGAAGTGATTCAGGAGTTAATGGTTGCTTTAAATTCATTTCAAGACTTTACAGTAAAACAGATTTAATTTTAAAAGACTTTAAAGTCAAAGAACACAGCTTTGAAAATCTTAGTTCTGAAGAAAAAAATGCACGTTATAAACTTTATTTAGGAATGAAAAAATCAATCGATACTTTTGAAGATCGAAGAAATGAATATGCTTTTAACACTATTATTTCATGAGCTATGGAAACTTTAAATGCTTATGAAAATATTGATAATCCAGTGTTAATTAGCGAGATGTTCTATGTACTTTTAAACATCCTTGAACCATTTATCCCGCATTTTGCTTGAGAAATTTCTAATAAATACTTTAACTTAGAAAACTTAACAGATTTTAGCATTGATCAAAAAGCCTTAGAGCTTGATGAAGTTAAATACGGAGTTAGTGTTAATGGTAAATTTAGAGCTGAAATTTCAGTAAGTAAAAACGCTACTAAAGAGCAAGTTCTTGAAATTGCTAAAAAAGAAGTTGCAAAATGACTTCAAGATAGCACAATTGTCAAAGAAATTTTTGTTCCAAACAAATTGATAAATATTGTTATTAAATAATAAAAGAAAGGAATTTTATGACAAAGAAAAATGAACAAATATTAAATGAAGGAATTTTAGCTGATTTTGTTACAGTAAAAAGTAAATTTGTTGCGTTTCCTTCAGGAATACACCAAGTATTTGTTGAAGATGATGAAGTAAATGATATGGAGCTAATACTTAAATCATTTAAAGAAAAAGAAAACTATAGATTATTATTAGGTTATGAAGAAGAATCAGATTTTAGAATAGATGAATTAGAAAATATTAATATTAACACCAAAGCTTTATTAATTAAACCACTCGAAATTAAAAAAGTTAAAAATAGTAACTTATACAAAATGGTATACCGTATCATTAGTAGTGTAAATATTACTCATCTTAGCGAAATGGTGTTTGAATTACCTAAAAAACTTTTTAAAGACTTAGTTAAAAAATGAGATATGGAGCGTCTTCTTGCTTTTGATATTGACCAAGATGAAGAAAACAATGTAGCTCTTGCTTTCAAAGATACTTGACTTGATTTAATCATTGAAGATTCAAAACCTCTTTTTGAATCATTTGATTTAGATAGCTTTTTAACTATCGTAACTCAAGTTTTAACAACTACAAATCGAAACTTTGAGTTTTCAGGGGTTGGAAAAGATATTTTAAATATTTTCCAAGAAAACCTTGAAACTAAAAAACCTTATACATACCATGAAATTAACAACTTAATTAGAAAATACATTCAAGAAATTGATATATTTGTTGAAAGTAAGCAAAATAAACTTAACCAAGTTATTTCAATTTTAAACTTCATTGATACAAATGTTATTCGTGATAAAAGTAAAGCTGCTTTTAACCCTTCACTTGAATCAATTAATGCAACTATTTTTTCAATTGGAGATTTTCTTCAAACTAATCTTGAGCTTGATAACGAGCTTACTGAAAAAATGAACGAAAAGCTTTCAAAACAACAAAAAGAGTTCATGCTTAGAGAAAAAATGAAAAGCATCCAAGAAACTCTTGAAAGTATGGGTTCTTCAGCAAATGAAGATGATGAGTATGCTAAAGATTTAAAAGATCCGCTTCGTGCGCTTATTTACCCTTCATCAGTACAAAAAATTATCGCAGATGAAACTAAAAGATTTTCAGAAATGATGCAAACTTCACCAGAAGCAAACATTTCAAAAACATATGTTGAACTTCTTAAAAAATTACCTTGAAGAAAGGTTCAAAAAGAACTTCTTGACATCAATAGAGTAAGAAAAGTTCTTGATCACTATCACTATGGTCTTGATGAAGTTAAAGAAAGAATTGTTGAATATATTGCTGTTATGATTAATAGCAAAAGCAAAACTAAAGATCTGAAATTTGACTTAGATGAAAACGATGAACAAGTAGATTGAAGTCTTTTCAAAGGTGATGAAAAAGTTCATTTTTTAGATGCAGATGATAAAACAGACTTCAATAATGTACCAATTATTACACTTGTTGGTCCTCCAGGAACAGGTAAAACTTCACTTGCTAAAGCAATTGCTGAATCATTAAACCGTAAGTTTGTAAAAATTTCTCTTGGCGGAGTTCATGATGAAAGTGAAATTAGAGGGCACAGAAGAACTTATGTTGGAGCTATGCCAGGAAAAATCATCAAAGGAATTAAGCAAGCAGGTGTATCTAACCCAGTTGTGCTTCTTGATGAAATTGACAAAATGGCTTCAGATATTAAAGGAGATCCAGCTTCAGCAATGCTTGAAGTTCTTGATCCAGAACAAAATACAAAATTCCAAGATCACTATGTTGAGCATGAATATGACCTTTCGAAAGTTGTTTTCATTGCTACAGCAAACTATTACGAAAATATCCCTCACGCCTTAATTGACCGTGTTGAAATTATTGAACTTAGTCCATATACACTTAATGAAAAACTTCATATTGCTAAAAATCACTTAATCCCTAAAGTTATTAAGCAAAGTTACTTAAAACCAGCTCAATTCAAAATTGATGATGAGACTTTAAAATACATAATTAAACACTATACATCAGAAGCTGGTGTAAGGGGACTTAAAAGAATTTTAGACAAAATTGCCCGTAAAATAGTGGTAAAAGTAATTGATGATAAAAAACTTAAAGAATTTGTTGTTTCAATTGATAAATTAGAAGATTTAATTGGTGTAATTAAATACAAAGAAGATGAAAAAGAAACTGAACTTGAACCAGGTACAACAAATGGACTTGCTTACACTTCAGTAGGTGGTTCAGCACTTCAAATTGAGGTAAATGTTTATCCTGGAAAAGGTGAAATTAAACTTACCGGTTCACTTAAAGAAGTTATGCAAGAATCAGCTCAAATTGCCCTTACATACGTAAGAAGTAATGCTGAAAAATTCGGAATTAAAGACTTTGATTTTGAAAATTCAACAATTCATATTCACGTTCCTGAAGGTGCAGTGCCTAAAGACGGTCCTAGTGCCGGTGTAACTTTCACAACTGCTATTATTTCAGCACTTAGTCAAAGAGCTGTTTCAGCTGAATATGCTATGACTGGTGAAATTACTTTAAGAGGAAAAGTATTAGAAATTGGTGGACTTAAAGAAAAATCATTTGGTGCTATCCAAAAAGGAATCAAATACATCTTTATTCCTGAAACAAACGTTAAAAACCTTAGAGATATCCCTGGTGAAATCAAAGCTGAATTAACATACATTCCAGTTAAAAAATATGACCAAATTTATGATGTTTTATTCATGCACAAAAAACCAGAAGTTCTAATCACTGAAGAGAAAAAAGATAAATAATAAAAGCAGGCTATGTGCCTGCTTTTTGCATAAAAAAAGCACCAATATCCTTGGTGCATAGGGCTAAAAGTCGCCAAATACCTACAAAAAAGGTATAAAAAAATGGCGGAACAGAGAGGATTTGAACCTCCGCGGGAGTTGCCTCCCCTACAGTCTTAGCAGGACCGCCTCTTCAGCCTCTTGAGTACTGTTCCACGTTGCTTTATTATTATAACAAAAAAGAAAGAAAACACAAAAAATTATTACTAAAAAATATATAATATAAAAATTAATAATACTAAGTATTATTAATTAATCGGAGGTGTTATGAAACAAAGACTTATTAGCGGAATAAAACCTACTGGCGATCTTACATTAGGTAACTATATTGGAGCTATTAGAAACTTTTTAAAACTACAAGATCAATATGATTCATATTTTTTTGTTGCTGATTTACACGCTTTAACAACTGGAAGCGTAGATCCAAAAGAACTTTTGAAAGCTAGAAAAGCAACTATTGCTTTATACATAGCTTGTGGTCTGGATCCAGAAAAAGCAACTATTTTCTTTCAATCACAAGTAATGGAACACGGAATGATGCAATGACTTTGCACTAGTGAAACTACTCTTGGTGAATTACAAAGAATGACACAATTTAAAGATAAATCAAGTAAATTAGTCCAAAGTAACGGAACAAGTAAAGTTCCATCAGGTCTTTTAATGTACCCAACATTAATGGCTGGAGATATTCTTTTATACGATGCAGATATTGTCCCTGTCGGTGAAGACCAAACGCAACACCTCGAACTTACGCGTAATATTGCAGAAAGATTTAATAATAGATATAAAACTAATTTCAAAATTCCTAAAGGTTATGTACCTGAAGTGGGGGCTAGAATCAAATCACTTACAGATCCTAGTGTAAAAATGAGTAAAAGTGAAAAAGGAGATAAATCAACCATTTATCTTTTAGAAGATCCAGAATCAGCTTATAAAAAAATTCTTAAAGCAGTTACTGATTCTGAAGGAAAAGTATATATTTCTGAAGAGAAAAAAGGAGTTGTAAACCTTTTAAATATTTACGCTTCTTTAACAAACATTTCACTTGAAGAAGCTGCTAAACATTTTGAAAACCATAATTACAAAGATTTCAAAATTGAAGTAGCAAATGAAGTTAAAAAGCTACTTGAAAACATTCAAAAAAATTATCAAAGTGCTTTAGAAATTGTTGACAAAATCGCTGATGAAGGTGCTAAAAGAGCATCAGCAATTGCTAAAGTCCACCTTAATAAACTAATGAATAATATTGGATTATACGGAGAAAAAAATGAAAGCAAATAAACCACTTAACCACACAACAAGTCACTTACTTGCTGCTGCTATTGAAAAACTTTATCCAAACGTTAAATTAGGTTTTGGTCCAGCTACAGAAGAAGGATTCTATTATGATTTTGAATTTGAATCACCTTTTAGTGATACAGAATTACCTAAAGTTGAAAAATTAATGAAAAAACTTGCTTCACGTAATTTAGTAATGAAACAAGTTCCTGTTAGTGAATATGATTTTACTAATAAACCATACAAAAAAGAACTTTATGATGAATTTGTATCTCAAGGAAAAGAAGTTACTTTTTATGCATTGGTAGACCCTCTTAACAACGAAACTGTTTTTATTGATCTTTGTGCAGGAGGACACGTTGAATCAACAAAACACATTAAAAACTTTAAACTTCTTTCGCTTGCTGGTGCATATTGAAGAGGAAATAGTGATAACATTCAACTTACAAGAATTTATGGAACTTCTTGAGATACTAAAGAAGAACTTGAAGAGTTTTTAGCTATTTTAAAAGACCGTAAAGAAAGAGACCATCGTAAAATTGGTAAGGAAATGAAACTTTTTACCTTCAATCCACTTGGAGGACAAGGACTTCCTTTCTGACTTGAAGATGGAATGTACATTCATAACGAGATTCGTAAATTAATCTTAAAAATGGATCGTAAATATGGATTTACAGAAGTTTTAACACCACATTTTGGGGAAGAAAAACTTTATTGAACATCTGGACACCTTCCAATGTATCAAGAAGATATGTTTAAACCAATTGTAGTTGAAAACGAAAGATTAATTCCTCGTCCAATGACATGTCCACACCACATTTTATGCTACAACACAGAAAAACGTTCATATCGTGATTTACCTATTAGATATAGCGAACAATCACAGCTTTATCGTTATGAAAAATCAGGAGCTTTAACAGGACTTGAAAGAGTTAGAGGAATGCTTTTAACTGAAGGTCACTTATTCGTGCGTCCTGATCAAATTGCTGATGAATTCAAAAGAATGTATCAACTAATTAAAGAAACACTTGAGATTTTCAAAATTAAAATTAGTTATGTTTCTTTAAGTTTAAGAGATCCTGAAGAAAAAGATAAATTCTTTGATGATGATAAAATGTGAAATGATGCTGAAAACGAACTTAGAAAAGTGCTTAATGAACTTGGTGTAGAATATGAAGAAAAAGTTGGTGAAGCTGCTTTCTATGGGCCAAAAATGGATATTCAAATTTACACAGCACTTGGACATGAAGTAACTGTTTCAACATTACAACTTGATTTCTTACTTCCAAAACGTTTTGACATTAGCTACACAAATAGCGAAGGAAAAGAAGAACGCCCAGTTATGATTCACCGTGGTTTAATTGGTACATACGAAAGATTTGTTGCTATTTTAATCGAACAAACTAAAGGTGTGCTTCCATTTTGACTTGCGCCAAAACAAATTACAGTTATTCCGGTTAATGAAGAAAAACACCTTGAGTATGCTAAAGAAATTAATGATATGCTTTTTGATTTAGACTTTAGATCTAAGTTAGATGCTCGTAATGAACGTTTATCTAAAAAAATGCGTGAAGCACAAATGTCTAAATCTAAATTCCAAGTTATTCTTGGTGATAATGAAGTTGAAAACGGAACAATTTCATACCGTAAATATGGTGAAGAAAAAACTACAACAGTTTCAAAAGATGAATTTATTAAAATGCTTTTTGACCTTAAATTAAGATATGAATAAAAGCGAAAAAAGATACGGGAAAATAAAGAAAAATACTTTTTATATTTTTCTTTTTTCTTTTGGAATATTATTTGCACTCCTTAGCGGCAGAGTTATTCCTTGGATTCAAATAACAGGGTTTGAACTTCCTTTATATGGACGGATTTTATCATTAGTAATTTATCCTGCAATTTTTCTTTCAGTTGCTGTTTACTTAAATTATTTTTATTCAGAAACATATGCAAAACTTCCTTCATATACAGTATTAACAATTGGGATAGTTTCAACCGTAATGATGCTCCCTTACTTACAAGTAAGTCCTAAAAACATCATTTGAAATATTTTTCCTTTTGATACTATTGTTGTTTTTACATTCTATGTTATTCTATATTTTATAACCCTTACTTTTATTAATGATTGAAGCTACAAACGCAAGCAAAGCTTACCTAAAGGAAAAATTATTTAATTAGATTGTCGCTCTTAATAAGAGCGACTTTTAATATTAATTTAGCTTGCTTATAGGCCTAATGGTTGCAAAAAAACGTGCCTAAGCACGCTTATATTACTATTATTGATCTGAGTTTTTAATAACTTCAGCTGCAACAATTTCATCATTATCTTTAAGTGAAATAATTTTAACACCTTTGGTATTTCTTGATGTAAGAGCAATGTCTTTAACGTTAATTCTAATTGTAATACCGTTTGTTGTAATAATTAACACTTCATCACTTAATTCAACAAAACGAGCAAATACAAGGTTTCCTGCTTTTTCAGCGTTAATTCCAGAAACTCCTTTAGAACCACGGTGAGTAATTCTATATTCTTCACTCTTTGTTAATTTTCCAAATCCTTTTGAACCAATTGAAAGAATAAATTCACCATCACGGTTAGATGAAGCTGAAATAACTTCTTGACCATTATCAAGTTTCATTCCTCTAGTTCCAACTGAATTTCTTCCAGTTGCACGCACTTCTTCACCTTTAAAGTTAATAATGTTTTTATCGTTATTTGCAATTAAAACAATGTCATCATCACCTAAAATAAAGGCTCTAACAAGTTCATCATCTTCTTGCAATTTAAATGCATTAAGTCCATTTCTACGAATGTTTTGGTATTCGCTCAATGGAGTACGTTTCATAATACCTTTTTTAGTTACAGTAGCTAAATAAGTATTTTCATCATAGCTTGGCACATCTAACATAGAAACAATTTTTTCACCATTATTAGTATCTAGCGACTCAATAATATTAATGAATGGAATTCCTTTACTTTGTTTAGATGCTTCAGGGATTTGGTGAGCTCTAATTGAGTATGCTTTACCTTTATTTGAGAACAATAAAAGATCAGTGTGAGTGTTAGTTTTAATGATATTAGAAATATCATCATCATTGTAAGTTTTCATGCTGATTGTACCTACACCACCACGTCTTTGTGTATTGTATTCTTCAAGGTTAATTCTTTTTACATAACCATTGGTGCTGCTTGTAATAACAATATCTTTTTCAGCAATTAAATCTTCATCAGAAATTTGGCCAATTGCAGAAGCATCAATTACAGTTCTTCTTGCATCATTAAATTTAGCTTTAATTTGGTTTAATTCATCAATAATTAAGTCTCTTAATTTTTCTTCAGAAGCTAAAATTGATTGTAAGTATTCAATCTCTTTTTTAAGCTCAAGGATTTCTTGATCCATTTTTTCAATGTTAAGACCTGTTAAACGACGAAGGTTCATATCTAAAATAGCTTTAGTTTGTCTTTCACTTAAGTTAAATCTATTTGCAAGTTTATCTTGAGCTTCTTGGTCAGTTTTAGATGTTTTAATCATTTGCACAACTTCATCAATGTTTGAAACAGCAATTTTTAATCCATCTAAAATATGAGCTTTTTCTTCAGCTTTATTTAAGTCAAATTTTAATCTTCTAGTTACAACATCTTTTTGGTGGTCTCAATAAACGCTAAGAGCTGTTTTTAAGTTAATTAACTTAGGTTCTTTATTTACAAGAGCAACCATATTAACGTTGAAATTAGTTTGTAAGTATGATTTTTGGAACAATTTGTTTAATAAAATGTGAGGGTTGTAACCTTTTTTGACATCAATAACAATCCTAATTCCATCTCTGTTTGATTCATCTCTTAAATCAGAAATACCTTCAATTACTTTATCTTTGTGAAGCTCAGCAATTTTTTGAACAATAGTAGTTTTTCTAATTGCATAAGGAATTTCCTTAACAATAATTTTTGATTTACCATTGGTATGTTCAATAATTTCAGTTTTTGATCTAACTGGAATTTTTCCTTTTCCAGTTTCATATGCATCATAAATTCCTTTAGTTCCTAAGATAATTCCACCAGTTGGAAAATCAGGCCCTTTAAGGTGTTGCATAAGCTCTTTAGTTGTAATTTCAGGATTTAAAGCAAGTGCAATAGTAGCATCAATTGCTTCACCTAAATTATGTGGTGGAATTTCTGTTGCCATTCCAACAGCAATACCTGATGATCCTGAAACAAGTAAGTTAGGAAATCTTGAAGGTAAAATTGAAGGCTCTTGCTCTGATCCATCATAGTTATCAACAAAATCAACAGTTTCTTTTTTGATACTTTCAAGCATTTCTGCAGCTACTTTAGACATTCTAGCTTCAGTATAACGCATAGCAGCAGCTTCATCACCATCAATTGATCCAAAGTTACCGTGTCCATCAACAAGTGGGTAACGCATTGAGAAATCTTGTGCCATTCTCACCATAGCTTCATAAACTGAAGAATCACCATGTGGGTGGTATTTCCCAAGCACATCCCCTACAATACGAGCACTTTTACGATGTGGAGTTCCTGGGTTAAGCCCAAGTTCTGACATATCGTATAAAATTCTTCTATGAACTGGTTTTAAACCATCACGAGCATCAGGAAGAGCACGAGATACAATAACACTCATTGAATAATCAAGAAATGATTCACTCATTTCTTTATCAATTAAAATTGGGAAAATTCCATCCTGTGGATTTTCGATAATTTGTGAGCTTACTCTATATTCTTCTTTATTTTGAGGGATTTCTTCTTCCTCTTCTTCGACTAATTGCTTAGTTTTGTTTTTGTTTCCAAAAACCATTCTTTTATCTTCTTCATATTCATATTCTTCATCTTGAATTTTTAAAGAATCTAAATCTGAATCATCTAATGGATTTAAATTGTCTTTTTTGTCACCAATCATAACAAATCCCCCTTTTTTATATAAATTATGTAATAATTTATATCTATTATACCATTTTTTGATTTTTAACCTAATTTGCGGGCTTTTTCAGCTGCAAATTCACCCTAAAAAATCATTTTATTTTGTGCATTTTTAACCAAAATTAAGGAATTTAAAACAAAAAAAGAGCTCGGGGGTGAGCTCTTTTAAAATGAAATCTAGCAATTATTATTTTTGACTTGAACATGAACAAGTTGCGCAGTTACATGTTTGGCATGAGCAAGTTGCACATATGCAAACTAATTTATCTTTATTTGACATAAATATTGCCTCCTTATTGTTTCATTCGTAATTATTCCTGAGTTTCCAAGTTACAACCTGTAAAAAAACGAATACATCTACTATATAGACGTATTCGTTTTTTTGTCTTAAAAATTACTAGAACTATTTATCTAGTATGTTGTAAAAATCACTATATATTTTGTTTAACTCTTTGTGTGATGGATCTAAATTATTTGTAATTTCCGATACTACTTCATCATTTACTATTTTTTGAGTTATAGTTATAAGTTTTAAAGCATCTATAAATTTGTTAATTGTAATTTTCTGAATTTCTCCATTTGTTTCATAGAATTTTTTCAGTTTAAAGATTGAATATTTTAGAACAACAAGAGATAAGAAACATAAAAATACATGCGCTAGAATATGCTCTTCTTTATGAACAAAAATAGGTCTAATTTCAAGTGATGATTTTAAAATACGAAAACCTTCTTCTATTTTTCATTGTTGTCTATAAATTTCATTTGCTTTTTCTGCTGATAAATCAAGGATATTTGTTTCTATCATATAAAATCCATCTTGATCAGCTATTTTCTTTATTTTGTCATAGTTTAATCTTCCAACTGTGACACCATCTACATCCATATATTTTCTTTTGTATTCTGGAACCAAATCGCTTAAGCATATTGTTCCGCCAATTGATTTTTTATTAATTCTATCTATAAGGTTTTTTCTTTTTACTTTATCTAATGTTTCTTTTGAAGGACTAAAATAAACAATTTGTTTTCTGTAATTACCATTAAATCTTTTCTTATTTCAAGAAGATTCAATAATTCTTTCTTTAGAAAATATATTATTTATGCACATATAATCTTTATCTTGAACTATAAAGTTTCTTGATTCAGCATTTAAATTATCAATTCGTTTTTGAAATATAAATTTATAACCTTTTTGTTCTAAAAATCTAATGTTTGCACTTTGACTTAACCCTCTATCAGCAATTACAACAACATCTTTTATGTTATAAATTTTCTTCATTTCAACTAAAAATGTTATTAAAGTTTGCGAATCAGCTGTGTTTCCTGGAAAAACTTTGTAGTGAAAGGGAATTCCATTGTTATCTGTGGCCATTGCTATTACGATTTGATCTTCATTGTGTTTTCCATCTTTTGAAAAACCTTTATTTCTTATTCCGCTTCTTGAAAAGCTCTCAAAATAAACTGTTGTATTATCAAAATGTATAACTTTTTCATTTCTATCAGTTAACTTTTTCAATTTATCATAAAGATTTAATAGTATAGTGTTTTTGTTTTCTAAAAAAATATCTAAGTAATTATAAATAGATGACTTTTTAATGTTTAAACCTTGGATAAAGTCATTTTTATTTTTGTATTGACAAATATAACTTCTAGGGAAAATTATTCTTGTTCCTATTATAAATTCGAGCACTTCTTGAAGAGATTTGTGTTTTGAATTTGGTAAAAAACTAAACAATTCTAATTCTTTTATAACTTTATAAATTAAATCGATACCAATGTTTTTAACATTGGTTCGTACTGACATTGGTTCCAATAGTTCAAAAAATTTAGATTTTACAGCTTTTTTATCTGAACTCACTTCTATAAGTTTGGCTAGTGGTTTTATATCTTCCAAACTAGAAAGAGAATATTTTTCTTTAATTTCTTCTCAGTATCCTACACCAACCATTTGACTAATACCTTTACCATAACCATTAGAAACTGCTAAACCAAGATAAGTTCCTTTTGACTTTTTTGTTTTGCATAAAATGTAATTACTCATAATTAAATTATATCATATAGTTTGAGTAGTTTTAGTAAAAAAGATATTTTTTATTAAAAAATACTCATATACTTTAGTATATGAGTATAAATTTTTCCTGATTGCAAAGTTGCTCTTAACTTGGAAACTCAGGAATTATTATTTTTGACTTGAACATGAACAAGTTGCGCAGTTACATGTTTGGCATGAGCAAGTTGCACATATGCAAACTAATTTATCTTTATTTGACATAAATATTGCCTCCTTATTGTTTCATTCGTAATTATTATAACAAAAAGTGGATTTTTCAGTTAAAAAACAGACAAAAATGCACTTTTTGTTTTTTTTGAAAGTTTTTTAGAGCATCCTTAAATGGAATTTTTGCAAGAAAAACCCTGCCCTGAGTTTCCAAGTTGAGACACTATAAAAAACGAATACAGCTATAAATAAGGTGTATTCGTTTTTTTACATTTAAAATTACACACATAGAATTAACTCATACATGCGATGAAATCTTTATAAATTTTTATATTTTCTTTGTGGTTTTCATCCAAATCATTAATTATTTCTTGTACCACTTTTCCATTTACTTCTTTTTTTGTTATAGTCATCATTCTTAATGAATCCACAAATAAATCTAACGTCACTTTTTGTATTTCTCCATTGATTTCATAATATTTCTTTAATTTATAAAGACAGTATTTTAAAACAACAAGAGCAATGAAACATAATAAAAGATGTGCAAGTATATGCTGTTCATTATGAACAAAAACAGGTCTAACTTGTAAAGAAGATTTTAATGTTCTGAAATTTTCTTCTACTTTTCATTGTTTTCTGTAAATTTCATTAGCTTTTTCTGGTGTTAAATCTAGAATATTGGTTTCAATAATGTAAAAACCATCTTCAGATTCTTTTTTCTTAATTTTCTCTCAATTTAATTTACCCACTGTTTTGCCATCAATGTCCATATATTTCTTTTTATATTCTGGAACTAAAGAACTAAGTGGCAGTTCTCCATTTACAGTTTTCTTATTCAATTTATCAATAAAATTATTTCTTTTTAATTTATCTAAAGTCTTTTTCCCAGGACTGAAAAACACACATCATTTTCTGTATTTACCATTAAATCTATTTTTATTTCAAACAGATTCAACAATTTGTTCTTTTCAAAACATTTCATCTCTAAAAACATAATGTTTGTCTTCAAGAATGAATTTTTTCATCCCAATACTTAATGTATCTAATCTTTTTTGGAATATATATTTAATTCCTTTTTGTTCTAGGAAACGTAAGTTTGCGTTGTTATTTATTCCACGATCTGCAACTATTGTAATATCCTTTATTTTATAGATTGATTGAAGTTCTAAAACGAAGGATAACATTGTTTTACCATCAGCCGTGTTACCTGGGAAAACTTTATAGTGTATTGGTATTCCGTTTTCGTCTACAGCCATTGCTATGACTACTTGATCTTCATTGTGTTTTCCGTCTTTTGAAAAACCGTTTTTTCTCATCCCTTCTCTTGTAAAGCTTTCAAAATAAACTGTTGTGTTATCGAAGTGAATAACTTTATTATTGCGATTTGTAAATTCATTTATTTTTTGAAATAAATTGACTAAAACAGAGTTCTTATTTTCAAAAATAACATCAAGATAGTTATATATTGATGATTTTTTAACATTAATATCATTTATAAAATCGCTTTTATTTTTATATTGTGACATATAGCTTCTTGGAAGGATAATTCTAGTTGCTATGAAAAATTCCAAAACCTCTTCTAACGATTTATGTTTACTTTTTGGCAATACTGAAAATAAATCTAATTCTTTAATAACTTTATAAATTAAATCAACTCCAATATTTTGGATACTTGTTTTTACAGAAGTGGGTTTTAATAATTTAAAAAATTCTTCTTTTGCAATAGCTTTATCTAAAGATGTATCTACTTTTTTTGCTATTTCTTTCATATCTTCAATTGAAGATAATCCATACTTTTCTTTGATATCTTCTCAGTATCCTAGACCAACCTGATTTCCATAACCTTTTTTAAAACCTTTAGAAATAGCTAAAACTAAATAATATTTTCCATTTTGTTTTTTCTTGCATAAACTGTAACTCATGCTCTTATTATATCATTTTATGTGTGTAATGTAAGTAAAAAAACATTTTTTTCTTTAGGTCATATATCTTTGATATATGTATAAAAAATAAGCCTAAAAAATAGGCTCAACTTGGAAACTCAGGATGTAATTACTCATAATTAAATTATATCATATAGTTTGAGTAGTTTTAGTAAAAAAGATATTTTTTATTAAAAAATACTCATATACTTTAGTATATGAGTATAAATTTTTCCTGATTGCAAAGTTGCTCTTAACTTGGAAACTCAGGAATTATTATTTTTGACTTGAACATGAACAAGTTGCGCAGTTACATGTTTGGCATGAGCAAGTTGCACATATGCAAACTAATTTATCTTTATTTGACATAAATATTGCCTCCTTATTGTTTCATTCGTAATTATTATAACAAAAAGTGGATTTTTCAGTTAAAAAACAGACAAAAATGCACTTTTTGTTCCTGAGTTTCCAAGTTACAACCTGTAAAAAAACGAATACATCTACTATATAGACGTATTCGTTTTTTTGTCTTAAAAATTACTAGAACTATTTATCTAGTATGTTGTAAAAATCACTATATATTTTGTTTAACTCTTTGTGTGATGGATCTAAATTATTTGTAATTTCCGATACTACTTCATCATTTACTATTTTTTGAGTTATAGTTATAAGTTTTAAAGCATCTATAAATTTGTTAATTGTAATTTTCTGAATTTCTCCATTTGTTTCATAGAATTTTTTCAGTTTAAAGATTGAATATTTTAGAACAACAAGAGATAAGAAACATAAAAATACATGCGCTAGAATATGCTCTTCTTTATGAACAAAAATAGGTCTAATTTCAAGTGATGATTTTAAAATACGAAAACCTTCTTCTATTTTTCATTGTTGTCTATAAATTTCATTTGCTTTTTCTGCTGATAAATCAAGGATATTTGTTTCTATCATATAAAATCCATCTTGATCAGCTATTTTCTTTATTTTGTCATAGTTTAATCTTCCAACTGTGACACCATCTACATCCATATATTTTCTTTTGTATTCTGGAACCAAATCGCTTAAGCATATTGTTCCGCCAATTGATTTTTTATTAATTCTATCTATAAGGTTTTTTCTTTTTACTTTATCTAATGTTTCTTTTGAAGGACTAAAATAAACAATTTGTTTTCTGTAATTACCATTAAATCTTTTCTTATTTCAAGAAGATTCAATAATTCTTTCTTTAGAAAATATATTATTTATGCACATATAATCTTTATCTTGAACTATAAAGTTTCTTGATTCAGCATTTAAATTATCAATTCGTTTTTGAAATATAAATTTATAACCTTTTTGTTCTAAAAATCTAATGTTTGCACTTTGACTTAACCCTCTATCAGCAATTACAACAACATCTTTTATGTTATAAATTTTCTTCATTTCAACTAAAAATGTTATTAAAGTTTGCGAATCAGCTGTGTTTCCTGGAAAAACTTTGTAGTGAAAGGGAATTCCATTGTTATCTGTGGCCATTGCTATTACGATTTGATCTTCATTGTGTTTTCCATCTTTTGAAAAACCTTTATTTCTTATTCCGCTTCTTGAAAAGCTCTCAAAATAAACTGTTGTATTATCAAAATGTATAACTTTTTCATTTCTATCAGTTAACTTTTTCAATTTATCATAAAGATTTAATAGTATAGTGTTTTTGTTTTCTAAAAAAATATCTAAGTAATTATAAATAGATGACTTTTTAATGTTTAAACCTTGGATAAAGTCATTTTTATTTTTGTATTGACAAATATAACTTCTAGGGAAAATTATTCTTGTTCCTATTATAAATTCGAGCACTTCTTGAAGAGATTTGTGTTTTGAATTTGGTAAAAAACTAAACAATTCTAATTCTTTTATAACTTTATAAATTAAATCGATACCAATGTTTTTAACATTGGTTCGTACTGACATTGGTTCCAATAGTTCAAAAAATTTAGATTTTACAGCTTTTTTATCTGAACTCACTTCTATAAGTTTGGCTAGTGGTTTTATATCTTCCAAACTAGAAAGAGAATATTTTTCTTTAATTTCTTCTCAGTATCCTACACCAACCATTTGACTAATACCTTTACCATAACCATTAGAAACTGCTAAACCAAGATAAGTTCCTTTTGACTTTTTTGTTTTGCATAAAATGTAATTACTCATAATTAAATTATATCATATAGTTTGAGTAGTTTTAGTAAAAAAGATATTTTTTATTAAAAAATACTCATATACTTTAGTATATGAGTATAAATTTTTCCTGATTGCAAAGTTGCTCTTAACTTGGAAACTCAGGGTGGGTTTTAATAATTTAAAAAATTCTTCTTTTGCAATAGCTTTATCTAAAGATGTATCTACTTTTTTTGCTATTTCTTTCATATCTTCAATTGAAGATAATCCATACTTTTCTTTGATATCTTCTCAGTATCCTAGACCAACCTGATTTCCATAACCTTTTTTAAAACCTTTAGAAATAGCTAAAACTAAATAATATTTTCCATTTTGTTTTTTCTTGCATAAACTGTAACTCATGCTCTTATTATATCATTTTATGTGTGTAATGTAAGTAAAAAAACATTTTTTTCTTTAGGTCATATATCTTTGATATATGTATAAAAAATAAGCCTAAAAAATAGGCTCAACTTGGAAACTCAGGATGTAATTACTCATAATTAAATTATATCATATAGTTTGAGTAGTTTTAGTAAAAAAGATATTTTTTATTAAAAAATACTCATATACTTTAGTATATGAGTATAAATTTTTCCTGATTGCAAAGTTGCTCTTAACTTGGAAACTCAGGAATTATTATTTTTGACTTGAACATGAACAAGTTGCGCAGTTACATGTTTGGCATGAGCAAGTTGCACATATGCAAACTAATTTATCTTTATTTGACATAAATATTGCCTCCTTATTGTTTCATTCGTAATTATTATAACAAAAAGTGGATTTTTCAGTTAAAAAACAGACAAAAATGCACTTTTTGTTTTTTTTGAAAGTTTTTTAGAGCATCCTTAAATGGAATTTTTGCAAGAAAAACCCTGCCTAGTGGCAGGATTTAATTATTTAAGAGCACCAAGGTATCCTTTTTCAAGAGAATCTATAATTACATCGGTTTTTGATTTAGAACGGTTGTGTCTATCTATAGGGTTTTTGATTCTATAGTAAACATATGCAAGAAGTTGATCGGCTCAGTAGTTTGAATTATTTGTTCCATTTGATCTATTTCCTACAACAAATTCTGAATCATAACCACCTCTAGAAGCGCTTTTAGCTCCCATAATTTGCATTTTTCTTTTGTTTGAATTAAGATATCTTACATATTGATTCATTTTCATGCTATCTCACGCTCTTTCGTAAGCATTATAAAGCCCGAAGTTAAATGTTCCTTCAGCAGTTGAGTTGGTAGCATTTCAGAATAAGAAATCGCTAATACCAGCTTTTTCTTTTAAGAATCAAAGTGCTACAGCTGAAAGACGATACATTGCCTTATAACCTGGAAGTGTTTTGAAATATTGTGGGTTAGCATTTCGATCAATTGCTACGCTCATAAGTTGTTTGTACATTGGTTCAAATAAAATACCAAGGAAGTTTTTAACTTCATCTACAAGGTTGAAAATACTAAGTCCTAATTCGAAACCATAATTTGGCTCTTTAGGATCTTTAGGTTGCGCATTTGATCCACCTGAAGATGAACCTGTATTTGAAGATTCAATTGTTTTAAATTGGAATACACCATTAAGAATTGAGTACATTCCAGTTGTTTTACTTTTGTTGCTTCTTTCAAAAAGAAGGTTGATAAATTTAACGTAATCGTTATATCCAATAGCTTCAATAATTCCGGAAATAAGTTTTTTACGCTCCATAATTTTCTTAAGCGATATGTTTGTTTTAGCATCATTTAAGAAAATAGACATAATTCCTTTTTTCACTTCTCTAATTAAAGCATTGAAAATATTAACTTCATTTTCAAAGTTATTAGTTTTAATGTTGTTGAAGATATTATCGAAAATAATGTTAAATTCACTATATTTATCACTAACAATTTCTTTTAAGGTTGATTTAAGCACTCTTCTTAATACATCAGAATCGTCTCCATTATTAAATTCAATTCCGTTTTCACGAAGCATTTTCACAACAATTGCGACAATTCCATTGATAAAGCGATTATCTTCACGTTTAAATACTTCTTTAATTCAGTTTTTAACTTTACCTTTAACTTCATCGCTTCTTGAGCTATTTAAGAATGCTGAAAAGGCACTAATTCAGTTAGTTTTCTTATTATAAACAGTATTTGCATTATCAACTATATCTTCAACTAAAATAACAAGCACTTCTCTAATATTTCTATTTTGAAGTGCAATTGTAAGCATATCATTAACTGATTCAGTATCGCTTGCTCCAAGGAGAGCACCAATATTTAAGTCTCTAAGAACTTGACCAATTTTTTCTTCAGTGCTTAAAAGAGCGTTTATTATATCACCAGCAAGAGCTTTAATGTTTGTTTTATTGTTTTGAATTAATGGGTCAGTAATAATTTGTTTGAAGAAACTATAATTAGTAATATCCATTCCTTCAAAAATATCACGCTTAATATTTTCTACAAGCTCATCAAGGCTTTGATTATTTTTAAGTGTCATTGCTACTGAATTTGCAAATCGATCTAACACACCAATTCTTTCGGCAAAATTACCAAAATCTTCAACAATGCTATTAATCATTGCGTTTGCATTAGCATTATTATTAATTTCTAAGAAGGCAAAGAACTTATTAACCATTTTCTTAACAACTTCTTTAGTTGTAGCATTTGTTAAAGCATCTTTAACAAATGCTTTTAAGTTCACTTTAAATGTTGCTTCATTATTTGAAACTTTAAGGTAGTTTTGAAGCATTTCCATAATTGAACTTGATTGGTTAATTACTTCAGGGTTATTGATAATAAATTTAACTACATTTGAAATGATTTCTTTTAAGTTGTTGTTTCGAATTGTTGCATTTACAACTGAAATAAAGTCACTACTTGGCAAAATTTTACTACTTAAAAACTCTCTAGTTTCATTTCCTAAGACATCTCAAAGAATTTGACCAAAGTTAAGCTCTTCAAATCCATAGTCAATTAAGTTTTTAATGAAAGTAATTAAATCATTTTTATTTGAGCTATATAAATTAGTTCTTGTTAAATCTTTAAGCAGATCAATAGCTCTTGCTTCTCATTTTTCACCACTTGCAAAGGCTTTAAATTTCTCAATTAATGGAGTTAATAAATCATTTATGTTAAGGTTTGTTCCATTTTGACCTAATTTATCAAAAAGATTTTTCATTAAATCTTGAGTAAATTGAACTTTATTTTCAGTTGAAGTGTAAATTTCAAATAAGTTTTTAATTAAACTTTCTTTGTCAGTTACGTTATTTAAAATTCTTGAATATGGAGTTTTGATAATTTCAGTAGTTGCTATTTTAGCTACTACATTTTTAAATGTTTCATTATTTGCAATATCTAAAATAACTTTTTTAGTTGCTAAAGCTAAGTTATTGTTTTGGTTTGTATTTGCAAAAAGAGCTTTAAGAAGTTCTTCATAACTATTTGCATTTTTAATAGTTTCAAAATTAAGGTGCACTGATTTAAATAATTCATTTAAAAGACCTCTAGCATTTTCGCTACCTAAAATTGTGGTAATTAGGTTTTTAATTTGGTCATTTGTAATTGAATATTTATCTAAAAGAGTTTTTAAGATTGGGAAATTGTTAATTAAATTGAAAGTAAATTCAGCATCATTTCCAAGTTTTGCAAAAAGTGCCTTAATTGCTTCAAAGAACACTTCGCGATGTTCAGTTCCAAGTTTTGAATTAACAATTGATTTAACGATTTGGTAGTTGTTAAAGTCAAATAAACCAAGAATTGCAGGAGCTAAGCCACCAGTAAATTCACTAAGGTTATTTGAAGCTAAAATCTTATCGTAAATTGTATTGAATAAACTATCTCAAAGATTAGCTTGTTTAAGAATTGGAATAATTTCACTTACAATTGCTTTACCAAGACGTGGAACATCAACATTTTCAAGCTCAATTCCATAATCAGTTGCAAATTTAGTAAGAATATCGCTTCCAATAATACCTACTTGTTCATTTTGAACAAAGCTTTCAAGAAGGTTTTTAACGTCAGCTTTAAGTGATCTTAAAACATCTTTTTTACTTAAAATTCAGTTAATTAAATCATTTGGACTTTTAATGTAATCAATTCATCTTGTATCATCAATAATTAAAGCAATTGCTTTTTTAACAATGTTATTAAGTGAATCTTGAACTAATAATTCTCTTGCTGCATTAGCAAGGTTAACTCTATTTGTGTAAGCTAAAATTGGTGATGAAGAATCGATTCTTTGGATTGCTCCAGTAACAAGATTTGCGATGACCCCTTCTTTATTTAGACCTACAAATAAGTCTTGAAGGATTTTGATAAAGGCAGCTTTATTATTTTTAATAAAACTAAGTTCAAGTAGTTTATCAACTAAAGCTCTTGGATTTTTGGTTACTTTATCTACAAAAATATCTTTAATTGCACTTGGAATTTGAGTAATGATTGAAAAGGCATTTGTTTTATTAGCTTTTGCCTCATTAGTGATTTGCACAATTTTATCTAAAATTGGGTTAATTAAGTCGATTTGATTTAAAACAGTATGCAAGTTATTTGAAATATCTCTAAGCAAGCGATCAACATTAGCATTAGTTACATCAACGTGATATGTAGTAAGTGTGGTTTTTAAGAAACTGTAAATTTTTGAAGTAACTTGAGTTTGTGTAGTTAAGTCATTGATTAATTTCTTTAAATCTTCTGCTATTGAATTAATATTAATAATTTCAAATAATTTATTTGAAATGTCATTATATGAAGTTACATTGGCAAATTGATCAGCTTTTAAAAGCACTGATTTAATAGTTTTATTAATGATATTTTTAACATTAGCGTTATTTAAAATGTAAACAAGTAATTCTTTTGTTTCATTTTCAGGAAGATATTTAGCGATTGTATCTTTAGTATCTTGCCCAAGTGAGTTAAAGATTTTTTCAACAAGTTCTTCTTTATTGCTGTTATTAATGAAGATATTTTCAACAATTTTAACTAAATCATTTTTATTTTCACTAATTAATCTACTTGTAGCTAAATCTTTTACAAGAGCAACTACTTTAGATTCAGTTTGTCCAGCTTGCACAAAGATGTTTTGAAGTCCATTTAATAAACCAGATACTAATGAAGAAGCATTAAAGCTAAGTCCATTTGAACGAATTGAAGCAACAATTGTTTCAAAAGCAAGATCTGAAATACCAATGTGTTTATCTAAAATGTCATATAAACCAATTAAGTTAGTAATTAGACCATCAATATTCGATACTCCAGCAAGGTATGGACGCACGTTTGAATTATTAAGGAAGTTTTTGATAATGTTCTTAATAATTTCTTTTACATCTGATTTTTGGAGAAGTAAGTTGAAAATTTGCTTAATATCAGTTTTAATTAAAGCTATAAAATCATTATCAGAAACAATTGCTTTAGCTAATTCACCGTATGAATAAGTGTTTTTGTAATTATCAACATTGTTAATGATTCTAGTAGCAGCTTTTTTAAGAAGCAATTTAACTTGAGAGCTTTGAAGAAGTTCTCTAACTACATTTTTAAGCTTGTTTCCATCAGTTGAAAGTTGCTCAGCTATTGAAGCAAAATTAATTGCTTCAAGAATTTTCTCAATATTTTCGTTAATGTAGTATTTATCAATTAACTTATTTGCAATATTGCTAAGTTCAGTTTTGTTAATTTCGCTTCAGATATTTGAATTTAAAATAGCACGCACAATTGAGTAATCTTTAAAGTCGATAATTTGACCAAAGATTTCTTTTGATAAGTGAATTAAGGCACCAAAGTTTCGAATCTCACTCTTTCTAGCATTTAAAGCAGCCATGAATTTTTTAATAAGTGAGTTAGATTTATCTACATAAATAATGTTTTTAACAACATCCACAAGGCCATTACCTAAAGAAGATGAAATTGTGAAGTTAAATCCATTGTCACTAAGAAGTTTATTGGCTGTTTTAAGAATTGTTGCACTTAGGTTATCGCTTGTTAAGATTGCTTTAACTAATTTATCAACTTCACTTGATAAATTAAGTAAATCACTATCACGTAAAATGGTTGCAATTAATTCTTTTGGCTCATTAATTAACGGAATTCATGAATTATTTCTAAATCCAAAGTTAATAATTGATTCAATAATTACATTTGTATTTTCATTTGAAAGAGCTTGATTCACTAATGATTTAGCATTAGTTTTATCAAGGTAGCTTCAAATTTGAGAATTATCACTAACAATTGCATCATTTAAAATTTGAGCTAAGCTTCCGTTTTTAATTGCTTTATTTAAGTAGAATTTAAGAATTTTCTTAAGGTATTCGCGGTTTGAAGTAACAATTTGTGAATTGAAGATTTTTTCAATAAAACTTGCAGGGTTTGCATTGAATTTTTCAAGAAGCTTTTCTTTAATTACACCAGGAAGTTTTTTGAATTCTTCTGAAGGGGTGCTGCTTGCTTTTGCTTTTTCAAGGACGTTAAAGAGAGTGTCAAATAAAGCATCATAAATTCCTAACTGCTTAGCAAGTGGAATGATGTTATCAACTACTGAAGAAACTAAGTTATATGAACTTCCATTTTCATAAACTTCAAATAATTGTGATTGGAAGACCTTATTAGCAACATTTTTGATAATGTTTTTAATTTTGCTATCCCCAAAAACACTTTCAACAATAGCTTTGGCTTTTTGTTTGTATTCTAAAGGGGCGGCATTATTAACTAATGCTTTAATAATTTCTTCAAAACTTGTAGCATTTGCTATTGAGTCAAAGTTATTGATAGTTTTAGTAACTACATCAAAAACAATATCTTTAAATGAAGCATTATTAAGCACAAATTGACTTAAAATTACAGCTTCTTCTTTAGTTGCATACTTGCTAATTTCTTCTTTAAGAGAAACTGGGAGAAGATCATAAATTTTCTCAACTTCTTCAGTTGTATCTAAAAAGTGGTTGTAAATATTTTTAACAATTTGAATTAAATCATTTTTGTTTCTTGAAACAAAGCTATTGTTAAGCAATTTAAACATTTTAAGCATTGTAGCTTCGGTTTGGTTATTGTCAAATAAATCATTAAAGGCAAGTTTAATTTTGGCAACTAAATCATCTAAAGTATTTGCTCTACTATCATTTGCAAATGTAACAAGGGAGCTAAAAACACGGTTAACAATGTCAAATTCTTCTTCAGATTGAATAATTAAGCTAATTAAATCTGAAATAACTTGCTCTTTGTTAGTTGTATTTTCAAATACTCATGAGTAGCCATTATTTAAGGTATTTATAGCGATTCCTTTAATTAATTTTGTTGTAAATGGATCTTTTAATTTTTCCTTAATTAATGGTTTTAAGTTAGCTTTAAGTAAGTTAATTAAGTCTGCATTTTTAACAACTTTTAAAAGAAGTTCCTGGTAGCTATTTGCGCTTGCAAGATCAGCGGCATTATCAGTTGCAAATTCAACTACTTTTAAAAGAACTGTTTTAGTTTTAGGATCCTTAATTAAATTAAGTACAAATTGATTAAGTTCAGAAACATCTACATTTAAGCTGCTTGCAGTGCCATTTAAAAGACCGTTATTAATTCAGGATTCAAGTTTTGGATGAGCAATAGTTTGATTTACTAAAGCACTTAAAAGTAACTTAGCATCTTCTTTATTTGCGCTGAAAAATTCTGAACTTAAAATGCTTTTCATTAGTGAATAATCACCAAAATTAATAATTGTTCCAAGTTGATTTTTAACTTCATTTAATGAAGCAGTTAAATCACTACTTTCTTGTAATTTGTTAAAGAAAATATCAATAGCTGAATTAATAATTCCTTTTTCATTAGCAATTCTAATTAATGAAGCAGAAAGTTTTAATAAACCATCATCATATTTTTGATCTTCAAAGTTGTATCCATAATCGCTTGCAATTGTTTTAAGTAATTTAACAAAGCTACGGTTAAAGGTTCCGTTATTTAAAATCTTAGCTACAAGTGGTTGTCCATGTGCAACAACAGCATCTAAAACACCTTCGGTTCTTAATATTGCAACAATTAATTCGTTTGTGTTATTAATTGAGCTAGCTCAATTAGTATTTAAAATAAGTGGACGGATGATATCTTTAATTAAAGCGTGGAAATCTGGGTCAAAAACAGCATCACCAACTAAAAGAAGTAATTCGTATCTATCAACATATTTGTTTATTGATGGGGTATCAATAAGGCTTGGAAGTTTATCTCTTAAGAAATTAGAAATAGTTCCTGTATCGATTAAACGTTCATAAACTGAAATTGCAATGTTAGCAAATGCTTCTTTATTATTAGCAAACACTGGACGCTTAATGAATTTAACAAAAAGATCAATTGGATTATTTGAAAGTTTACTTTGCACAATCTCAGCAATTCCGTTTGTTAATTCACTAAGATGATCAACTGGACTATTTTGTGCATGCACTTGTTTAAGGTTTTGTACTAATTTGTCAATTACTGGATCAAGAATGCCTATTTCCTTAACAATTGGGTTAATTTGACTGCTAAGCTCAAATGCAAGCTTTTGATAAATTGGAAGTTCTGCATCAAGTCCAATCGAAGTTATTGATGAAAGAATGATTTGGCGGTAAATTTCATTAGCATTATTATCGTTTAAAATTGAATGAATTAATGGTTTTAATTTACTTGTAACAAAGTTAATATCTACTGCCTTAATTAATTTGTTAGCTAAATCTTTGGTGTCTGTGAAGTTTTTAAATACGTCAAAATTATCAATTAAAGTGTGAGCTAAGTTTTTAACAATATCACGAGCTTCATTTTTAGTAAAGATAAAATCTACAAAACTAGCAAGTGATTCAGGAGATACAAAACGCCCAATAACTGATTTAATGTTTTCAGGCAGAATTGATAAAGCTAAATTACCAATTGGAAGAGCATCAGTTTTGTTCATTAAGTTAGTTACAAGTTGTTTTAGTGTAGTTTTATTATTTTGAATAATATTACTTGCAGCAAATCTACGAAGCATATCTCAAAGTTTTTCTTGATCAATTTCACCTTTGAGACCAAATGATTTCATAAGCCCTTCAATGGCTGAATCGCTAAAAAGTTGATTTACCCTTTCAATACCATAGTATTGAACATTATTAAGAAGGCTTTCAAGGATATTTGGAATTACATTTAAGTTTTTAATATCTTGAAGAACAAAATCTTTTAGTGGGTTATATAAATTTGTAATTTGCGCTTTACTAATATTTGTATGTAACTGATTTGTGACTAATCATTCATAAATAAAATCAATTAATAATGAATTAATTTTTGGATTTGAAAGAACAGTGATAGCAAAAGAAGAAATTAAACTTGATAATTCTTTATTAGCTTCAGGATCTTGAGTAAAGGCAGTTAAAAGTTCGTTATATGTTCTTGCTTGAGCAAATCTTTCGTTGTTATTAACAAAGTTAGAAATTAAATTATTAACAATTTTTGGAAGATTTTCATTACTTAATACTTCAGTAATGAATTTTGTAATAAATTCACGCTCAATTCCATATTTTGAAACAATTGGTTCAAGTTTATCACTAATGTAACTGGTAAGTTGGTTTTTATAAATTCTTAATCCATTTTGGAAAATTTCATTAATTGCTTGAATTACATCAGTTTTATTTTCAGATACAAGTGGACTACCTGCAATTGCAGCTACAAGTCCAATAATATTTTCCTCATTAATTGCAGAGCTTATAAGAAGTCCAGGGAGCTTAGAAACTTGAATTTTCCCATCTTCTCTGATGAATTTTTCAAGTCCACTTTGGAAGTTAAATAAAGTATTTTTTAAAAACCCGCTTTCTTTAATAGCTTGGACAAAGTGCTCTACTCCGCTAATTCCGTTTGGATATTGCTTTTTAAGAATGTTTTTAAATAATCCATTTGGATCAAGTTGACGGTAGTAATCTGAACTTGTAATAAATTCAATAACTTCTTGAGATAATTGTCTAAAAAGATTTGAAAGACGAGCAATTCTATCACCATAGTTGTGATTATCTCTAAATGAATCGACGTATCTTTCGTATTTACTTTCATTATCTAAGTATGCTTGGGAGCTTGCTCCGATAATATTAGTTGGAGTATCGCTAGGTTCAATTTGATAACGAGCATATTGAGCATCATCACTTAAAAAAGCTTGAGTAAATCCAAAGCCTCCACTTTCATAATCTGCTATTTTAAAACTTGGGTTAGTAATTTTTAAATAAATATCCATTGCCATTTTTTTGTACCCACGTGTGTTGGTGTGGATATCAAAATAAATGTTTGAAAAATCAAGTGATCTTGGGTTTCAATATTCTTGGTTGTATGAATCAATGTAATTTACACCTGCATTCCGCGCAATGTTTTTAAGTCCGCTATTTAAAAATTCTAAAAAGAAATCTAAAGGACTAAATTCAATCATTCCACCAAGAAGATCAGCAACAAGGTCATCAATCATTTGTTTTAAACCAAGGAATGGCATTGGATAACCAATGATGTTGATATTTGCTTTAGGAGCAAGTGCTTTAAGGTTTGCAATAAGTGTTGAAAGACGCTTTTTAGCTTCAGGTAAGCTTGTTTTAAAGATAGAGTTAACAAACTCTAAAACACTTCCATAAGAAGGGTTTTTTGATGTTAAATTTGCAAACACTTCTTTAAGGTTGCTTTTTGATGCAGCCTTAAAAATTAAATAGAATAAATCGTTAGCACCAATTGAAAGAGTAACTAAGTTTGCATTTTTTAGTTGCTTTTTCATTTCATTAACTTTTTCTAATCCATTTTCTCCAAATTTTCCAATCACTCTTGAATTATTTGCTAAATGATCTTCATAATCCATTCCAAGAATATTGATTCAATCTATTGCAGTAGCTCCAGAAAAAGAATAGTTTTTATAAAATTCCACTCTTGAATTTTGGTTAAGTAAACGAGCTAAAAAAGATGAATAAGATACACCTGTAATTTCGCCATTAACAAGTTCTCCTTGGTAATCTTTTGGTAATGAACCATCAAATCCTGCAGCAATTGAATCACCAAGAGCCACATATCTAATTTTTTGATTCTTTGAAATAAATAAATTAGACTTTTCTTTTTCAATGTTTTCATTTTCAAAAGAAATTACTGGATCTGGTACAGAATTTGCGTTATTTTCTTTTTTGAAAACTGGTTCATCACTAGGAGCATCATATGCTTTGTGTGTTTCTCCTCAAGTAATTCCAGGAATCTTTGTATCTTCACCACCTTTTGGAATTGGTTTAGAAGAACCTGGAGCATTACATGAAACTAAAAACGAAGTAGTCCCTAGTAAAGCTATAAGTGTCGAAAAGATGTACTTTCTTTTTGCTTTTTTTGCCATAATTTCCTCCTCTATATATTTTTATAAAAATATATAGGACTTAAAAATAATATTACTATTATATAGTAATATTGAGCAAAAGAAACTTTGCAACCCTTTTTGAAAATTATTTAAAAAAATACTTTTATACCTATAAGCAACGCATAAAAGTATAAAAAGCACACCACTAAGGTGTGCAGGTAAGTAAAAAGTTAAAGGTTTTTATATGGTACTTTTATCTTTTTGAGTAAAAATTTAAACTCTGGTAATTTAGCTTGAAGAAGCTCTAAAAGGTGATAAGCAAACACTTCCTCATCAAGATGAGGAATTTCTAAAATAGGAATTTTGTTTTGATTGAAGACAATTCAATCGCTTCATTTAAAATCGCTACTAACAATTAAATCAATCCCTTTTTTAGCTATTTGAGTAATTTCTCCAATGTATCCACTTCCACTTAAAAAAGCAATTTTTTCAATTGGTTTATCAAAGTTTTGGGCTTCAACATTGGTTCCAAACTCGCTTAAATTAAGGTTGTTTTGAAGCCTAGCAACCACATCATTGAAGCTTGTTTTAACAGTTGCTAAAGCGCTATATGATGGTGATCCATAGTTATAAAAATGCTCTCAACCAAGATATCTTAATATTTGATACGAAGTTCCATAAATGTCAATATCGTAATTAGTATGCATTGCAAATCCACTAATTCAATTTTGCAGCATTTTGCTTGCTAGTTCTTTTTTATATGGCGCTTTAATTCATTCTAATTCCCTTGTTTTTTCAAAGAAAAAAGGATGGTGAGTTAAAATTACATTGCACTTATTTTCAATAGCAAAATCCACCACTTCATTAGTGATGTCAATTGCAAGAACAGCTCCAGTAAATTTTTTGTTTTGGTTGGCTTTAACACTAAGGCCAGAGGGGTCTCAAACCTCTTTTCTTTCAAGTGGATAAAGCTTATTTAAGAAAGCTAAAAATTCTCTAACACGCATAATTATGGACGGTAAAGATCTTTAAGTTCTTTACTGTGTTTTCCATTTTTAAGCTTTCTTAAAATTTTGTTTTCGATTTGACGAATACGTTCTTTTGAAACACCATTTCTTTCTTTAGCAAGTTCTTCAAGTGAATGCACACGGTATTTTTCACCATTTTCATCAAATCCAACCCCATAACGCTTACAAATAAGCTCACGTTCATCTTTTTCTAAATCAGCTTCTAAAATACGTTCTAAAGCGCTTTGAAGCTCTTCTTGAGCAGCGTGATCGGTTGGAGAAATTACGTTATCATCTTTAACAAAATCGCTAAATGATGAATCGTTTTCTTTACCTACTTGTTTATCAAGAGAAATTGGGTCAATGTTGATTTTTCTAATGTAACGAACTTTTTCAGCAGTAAAGTTTTTGTCGTATCTTTCTGCAATTTGCTCATCAGTTGGTTCATGTCCAAGCTCTTGTTGAAGCTCACGTTCAATTTTAGAAATTTTGTTAATTGTTTCTACCATATGTACTGGCACACGAATTGTTCTAGCTTGGTCAGCCACAGCTCTAGTAATTGCTTGACGAATTCATCAAGTAGCATATGTTGAAAATTTAAACCCTTTTTGAACATTATATTTAGAAACAGCTTTCATAATTCCGGCGTTTCCTTCTGAAATAAGGTCGATAAAACTAAGTCCACGGTTTTTGTACTTTTTAGCATTATTAATAACTAAACGTAAGTTTCTTTGGATAAGCTTATCTCTAGCTCTTTTACCTCTAAATCCACCTTTTTCCATTTGTTCGGCTAATTGACGCTCTTCATCAATTGTTAAAAGTTCCCCATATTTACCAATTAAACGCATGTATCATTTAACAATGTCATTTGTTTCGGTAAGTTTATTTGAAAGGTTTTTCTTTTGTTGAGTTTCTTCTTCAAGATGCACCCCACCTTCGTGAGTATCAAAAGTAAGCGAACTAAGATCTAAGTCTAAATCTGAATCATCACCGTGAAAATCTAAAATGTCTTCCTCATCTTCTTCTTTTTCTTCCTCATCTTCATCTTCAGAAGATTCTTCTTCATTGTAATCTTCAGGAGAATAATCTATGTTGTCATCTTCATCACTAAAATCGTCTTCAAAATCTTCATCATCAAAATCTTCGCTAAAATCTTTATCATCTAATTCGTCTAACTTGTCTTTATCATCTGAATCACTAAAAATTCCAGCATTTTTCTTAAAATCATCAAGATCTGTATCATCGAAATCACCTTCATCAAATTCGTTTTTAACAATGTCTTCAGAAATTAATCTTTCTAAAAAATCATCATTATCTTCAGTAATTTCCATTTGGTTTTTTAAAAGAAAATCAAACACTTCTTCTTGCGAAAGGTGTTTCTTCTTCTTTTTCTTAAGTTGATCTTTTAATAAATCAACAACTAAATCATAATTTTTATCCATTTTATTCTCCTTTTTTCTCATCGCTTTTCATTACGGAAATTGCTTGGTACAATCTTTTACCTATGAATTTAGTGTTCATATTAATTTGAGTCAATTTCTCATTTTTGATTTCAAAAGCTTTAATGCTATCTTTTAAAATTAAGTTTAATTTATTTTTGATGTGATTTCTAAGCACATTTAAATCAGTAACGGTTTTAACTTCTTCACTAAGTGAGTTCTTGATTTTGATTTTTAAATTAGAAGTTTGCTCAAAGAAATCAATGTTTTCATAAATTCTTTCAAAGTTAGGATTATTAAGCTTAAATTCACTAATTTTTCTTTCTAAAAGTTGCTCCACGCTTTGAAAAAGTTGATGAATTATATTTTCATATTCAGGTGAAAAATTAGCATCTAATTTGAACTTACAAAACATTAATAAGTTTTTATATGTTTGCTTAAGCAGTTCATCAGTTGCAAGTTGATCATCTCACATAAAAGCTTCCTCATAAATTTCTTTAGATTGAAGCTCATTTATAAAAAGTTGCAAGTATGCATCATTACTTAAACATCTAATTAATAAAGTAAGGCGATTGTCCATAACGATAAAATCTTCAAGCTCATTAATGACTTTTTCAGTATCTCAATTATCATTTATTCTTCCATGAAATTGGGGCTCAAATTCACCAGGGACATATTCAGGAATATACCCAAGATGTTGATCTTGATCATAACTAATTGGATCATCAATGTAAAGATCTTTTTCTTTATAATCTGAAAAGTTATTTGAAGCTTGGATTTGATTTTTCTTTTCAAAGTCAAATTCAATATCATAATTAAAATCTTTTTTAACTAAGTTAATTAAGTATTTAATTTGATCGCTTTGAGCATTAGCAAAAATTCGCATAAGCCCGCTGGCAAATAATTTAATGTTTGAATATTCGGGTGAAACATCTAAATTGTGCAAGATTTGCAACTTACGATACACAAAATCAATTGCAGAGCAGCGGTTATTGAAAATTAAGTTAATCAAATCATCTCTTCCATTTTGATGATGATGAAGAATTTCATCTGCATCTTTTTCAAAGTTGTTTTCAATAACAAAAACTTCCATTCCTTCTTGAAGAATTAATTCAACTGAGCGAATGGTAGCTTTTAAACCAGCTGTGTCATTATCAAAGAAAAGAACAATTTTGTTATTTTTAAGCACGTTAAGATGTTGCTTAGTTAAAGCAGTTCCCATAACAGCTACAACATTTTCAATTCCGGATTTATAACAAGCAATAGCATCCATAAATCCTTCAACAATAATTACTTCTTTAAGTTGCTGGATTTTGTTTTTAGCATTATGGTAGTTATAAAGAATTTGTGATTTGTTAAATAATCTAGTCTCAGGTGAATTAATGTATTTGGCATTTTCGCTTTTAGCAAGCGCACGAGCGCTAAAACCAACTAAATCACCATTATTATTTCTAATTCCAAAGGTAATCCGGTTTTTGAAAATTTCATATAACTGTGGGTTAATAAGCCCAGCTTTAACAAGATCTTCTTCAGAGTAGTTAAATTCTTTAGCTTTATTGATAAGCTGATTTTCTGGTGCATATCCAATGTCAAATTTATTTAAAATAATTTGATTATCTAAATGTCTATTTTTTAAAAAGTTTTTAATGTTTGGATCGACGCTTTTAATAAGCTCAAATTTATAAAAAGTATTAATTGAATTTAAAAGTTCAATAATTTCGGCATCTCCAGGATTGTATGAATAACCTTGTTTGTTAAATTGTTTTAAATTAAGCTCAATTCCTTGCATATTTGCAAGTTTTTCTAATGCTTCATAAAAAGTTATTCCTAACTTTTTCATCAAGAAGGTGGCGCTATTTCCACCTTCATTGCAGGCAAAACATTTGTAAATTCCTTTTTGTTCATTGACGGTAAAACTTGGACTTGAATCGCTGTGGAATGGACAAAGTCCAAGGTAGTTATTTCCTTTTTTGGTTAAACTAAGAAATTCGCCGACTACGTCGACGATTCTTGCATTTTTAATAACAGAATCAATGATTTCTTTATTTACGTTTTGCACTATATTTTCCTTTTAAAAATTAAAAATAGTTTTTTAAATCACTAATGTTGATTCTAATTTGTTCCATTGAATCACGATCACGAATTGTGATTTGGTTATCTTCTAAAGTATCATAATCAATTGTTAGACAGTAAAATGTACCAATAGCATCTTGACGACGGTATCTTTTACCAATTGAACCAGCTTCATCATAAGTTACTGAAATTCCTGCTTCAACTAATTGATTAAAAATTTCTTTAGCTTTTTCATTTAATTTTTTAACAAGTGGTAAAACTGCAAATTTATATGGAGCAATTTGTTTTGGGAATTTCATTACAACACGAGTATCATTTTCTGAAAGAGTTTCGATATATGTTACATCACAAATAACTGCAAGCATTAAACGATCAAGTCCAATACTTGGTTCAATAACGTATGGAATGATTTTTTCATTACTTTGAGGATCTAAATAATCAAGTGATTCTCCAGTTGCTTCCATATGTGATTTTAAATCGTAATTAGTACGGTTAGCAACTCCTAAAAGTTCTCCTTGACCAAATGGGAACTTAAATTCGATATCAGTAGTTCCTGCTGAATAGTGAGAAAGTTCTTCAGCTTCGTGTGGTCTAATTGCAATGTTTTCTTTTGAAATCCCTAATTTTTGCACAAAGTTGTAAGCTTTTTGAACATAATAATCAAATCAGTAAGATGCTTCTTCGGGTTTAGTGAAAAATTCTAATTCCATTTGCTCAAATTCTCTAGTTCTAAAAATAAAGTTTCCTGGAGTTACTTCATTTCTAAAACTTTTTCCGACTTGACCAACTCCAAATGGTAATTTAGCACGCATTGTTCTTTGTACATTTTTAAAATTAACAAAGATTCCTTGTGCAGTTTCAGGACGAAGAAAAATTCTAGATTTACTATCTTCAGTTACTCCTTGGAAAGTTTCAAACATTAAATTAAATTTCTTAATATCTGTTCAATTAGTTTTAGCACCTTCGTATTCATGCACATTTGTAACTAAAAAATCTCTCATTTGCTCAAAAGTCATTTTTTCAGGAATTAAACTTGGATCAACTTCTTGAATTAATTTATCTGCTCTATAACGTTTTCCATTAACTTTGTTTTCAATAAGCGGATCACTAAAATTTGAAACGTGTCCACTAGTTACTCAAACATTTGGATTCATTAAGATTTTTGAATCAATTAAATAATTAGCAGCTTCTTTTGTTATAAATTCACTTTTTCATTGAGCTAAGATGTTGTCTTTAAGTAAAGTTCCAACAGGCCCATAATCTCATGTATTAGAAAGACCACCATAAATTTCGCTTCCTTGGAAGACAAATCCAGTAGTTTTTAGGTGGTTAACAAGGTCTTGCATATTAAATTTATTCATAGTTATCTAATTTTACCACTTTTAATAAAATTTATTTTATTAAATAAAAAGCAAAATAACCAGCTTTTTGCGAGTTATTAAATGAATTTGCTTATTAAATTGTGTTTCCTGTGAAAAGTAAGATTAAGATAACAACTATTAAAATTAAGTAACCAATACCTAAAAGCATAAATGCGAATCAATCTCAAATTCATGATCCTGATTTTACAACTACTTTTTCACCTTCTTTTTCCACAACTTTCTCTACAACAACTGGTTTTTCTACTTCTACAACTTTTTCAACTTCAACGATTTTTTCTACAACTTTTGCAGGTGCATTATTTTCAAAAATTACTAAGTTTGTTGAGTATTTAGGTGCTTCTTTAACAAACACTGCGTATGGATAATCTTTTTCTTCAACAAATCCAACATGGTGTTTTCCGTAAAGAACGTATGATGTTGATTGTGAAAGTTTTAAATTTGTTTTTGAGCAACATTTTTCTTCAAAGTAAAGTGATGTAGCAGGTGAATAAGTAATAGAATCATCTTCTTGAACATTGCTTAAAATTGTTTGCATTGATTTTTTAAGTGATTTTTGAACAAGTTCATAAACGTGTTTGTGTTCTGTGTTTTCAAATTCACTTTCAAGTTTGTCAAATTCTTTTGCAGCAGCTTCTAAGTTAGCTTCAATGTCTTTAAAATCTTCTGATGAAGTTTTAACTGGTGATGAGTATTTTTGAGCTACTGATTCTAATTTTTTAGAGTATAAAGCAAAAGCTTTTAATTGTCCCACTTTACATAATTCAGCTGAATATGTATATTTAACTTCTTCAACAGTTGGTTCTTTAGCTTCGACAACTTTAACAACTGGAACTTCAACTCTTTCAACAACAACTTCTTTTTCTACCTTAACGATTGTTTCAGGTTCAACTTTTTTAGTTCTTCTTACTTTAACAACATCATCTTTTGGGAAGTATGTTTCGTGATTTTTAATGATTTTAAAATCATTTAAAGTTGATAAGTATTTTTCAGCTTCATTTTGATTTCTTTTTTCTGTTTCAAGGTTTACAAATAATTCTTGAGCAGCATCATTTAATTTAACACCACCATCGTATTTGTCAACGTTAATTTCAAAAACTTGCTCTTGTTGATTTTCTAATTTTTCAGCAAGAACGCTTCCACCTCAAATCCCTTCTTCTGTATGGAATCATGTAACACAATCATATCCAAGTGCTAAAAATCAGTTCATTGCATCTTGACGAGTTTTAAAAAGTGCAAGTGGTGAATCAACTTTTGGATGTTTCAATGCTCAAGGATAATTTTTATCCTTGGTTGGTTTGTATAAACATTGTAAACGTTTCATTTTGGCTCCTTTGAAATTTACAATTAAAATAAAGATTTAAATCATAAAATTTTATATATTTTTTATTCTTGTTCTATATAAAAAGAATTATAGATTATTTTTACTAAAATTCCCATAATACAAGCAAAAAAGTTATTTTTTTACATTTTTAGAGTGTTTTTTTGAAACAAAAACAAATAGTTCTATTTTCAAGGCTTAAAAGTTTTGAAAATGAAGCGAAGCATAGCTTCTGCATTTGAATTCTTTTTTAAAAAAATGTAAAAACATTATAATTAAAATTATGAAATATAGTAAAAATGAAATAATTACAGGCAAAGTGAAAAAAGTTTTTCCTAACAATATAATTGTGGTGGATAAAAATGAATTAGAATACAACATCGTTAAAAAAGAAATTTCTGATAAAAAGCAAATTAATGTCAAAAGCACTTTTAAAGTGGGTGAAGTTATCAATTTCGTGTTTCTTTTTTACAATAAAGAAAAAAATATGAGATATGGTAGCTTTAAGAAAAATCATCCTAATTTTGGAAAAAATAATAATAACTTTATGTTAAAAGCCACAAAAAATGGGTTTAAAAATTTAGAAGCTTTCAATAAAGCTACATTTAAAAAGGTAAAAAATGATAAAAATTAAATCGAAAAATCTTTCTTTTGAAAATGAATTTTTCAAAGAAGATAAATTCAAGCAATCTAATTCTTTAATTGAAAAATTGCAATCGCTTGATTTTAAAGGGTCTGAATATTTAGCTTTCAACGACATTGCTTTAAATTTCGCAGTTACTGGAATTGATAAAATTATTAATTTCTGTAATTACTTATATGACCAAAAAATAGAACAATTAATCATTTTAACCACTTACGAAATTCGTCTTTCAGTGGAAGCTGCTTTAGAATTTCTTTATTCTAAAAATGATATTAATAAAGAACATAAAATCAAGTTAATTTTTATTAATGAATTTGAATCTTATGAATCAGTTAATGAAAAAATTAACCATTTCTTTAATAATATTTCAAAAAGAAAAATTCGGCTTTTATTCATTGATAATTTCAATAAAAACCAAAAACTTAGACAAATTAGTTCCTTTATTTTGAATCGTTTAGCTACTATTGCTAGTGATTTCCTTGTTAAAAAGTATATTTACTATATTGGTAAAAAAAGTTCTTATAAGATTTTTGAAAACTACAACCTTCCGATTCAGAATGTATTAATTGCTTCTGAAGATACAAATAATAATTATCCGCTTTTTTCTGAAGTTTCATTAGTACTACTAGCCACTCAAGGAGTTAATGTAGCTAAACTAATTCAAGGTTATAAAAACATTACTGATAATTTATTTAAAGATCAAATTTATGACAAAATAGCTATTGATATGTCAATTTACTATAGCGTTATTACCGATTTAAGTTCCAAGTCATATTGCCCGGATTTAAACTTGTTTATCGGTTATGATTCAAATCTAACCAAAAGCGTTAAATTAGCAGCTCATTTATTTAATAAAAGCACTCTTTCTAAAAACTTATATAATGATGCAGTTACTCTTTCAGAGCAACTTCCGATTTTAGGACAAAGTATCATCGCTGGTGAAAATAACAAAAGCATTATTTATTTTAGGTTTAAAGAGAAAAAATACAACTATCAGCTCTCTTCAATTGTTAATGATTTTGAATTCCCAATTAAATACGAAAGATTCACAATTGAAGAAATTAATGAACAATCTTTCAATGTTTTTAACAATTACCTAACTTCTTTTAATGATTTAGTCCAAACAATTGAACTTGAAATTGATATTAATGATGAAGTTAATTTAGGTGAGTTTTTTGGTCTGCTTTACTGATGCAAAATCTTATATTGCATTCAGCAAGACATTGATCCATTTAAATAAAAATCCTCTTGGTATTAAGAGGATTTTTATTTAAACATAAGTATCAAGAAGTTCATTGACCAAAGTTTCATTAACTTCTTTACTTTCTTCAATTTTGTTTTTAAGTTCAGTTGTTTTTTCAACAATTTGCTCAATTTTATTTTTACTTTCAGTGATGTTAAAGAATGATTGGATGGTTACTAAAAAAGTGATAACTGAAGAAATAACTGCAATAGCCACAAATAAACTCATTGTTTGAGCAGGTAAAACGTTGTATCTAATTGCATAAAGGTTTAAGATAATTGATGAAGCCGAAATGATTATTGAAAAGAGACTCATGCTTATAAATAAAAAACGGCTTCGGTTTCTTTTGCGCTTAATTTTCTTAAGTATTGTGAAAATTCTATCCTTGTTTTGTTGTGTCATATTCTACCCTTAATTCATTTAAATAATCGGTGCTAAAGCGGTCATAAGAAACTATATTTGTGACTCTTTTGTATAAAATGTAATCACGAGTTTTTTTATCAACGTCAGAATAATAAATTTCTTTACCTTTATATAAGGTATATTCAATGTGAATTTTTTGAATTCTATTTTTAGCATCATTAAATCTTTTGTTAATTAAGAAAAATGAAAGCATCCCTGAAATTAAAGCTACAACTGAGTTGATAATGGTTGTGGAAATTACATAGTTAGTTCCATCATTAAATCAACTTCTGTATGGATTTACCATATTATTAGGATACTTTACAGTTCCGGCAATAAAAACAGTAGCAATAATTGCGATTGCAAGTGCTGAAACAATTGTTATTAAGTTTAATAAATAATAAAAAAATCCATAAATGTAAACCCTGCGTCAAACTTTTAAATAAAGTTTTTTATATTGGCGAAAAGCATTAAATTCTTTCATTATTTAATTGGTCCTTTTTCAAGTTGATTTTGCACAATTTGCTTAATAATAATTTTTCTTTTGGTGCTTGCTTTTTCTCAAAGAGCATCAATAGTTATGATCAGTTCTTCTTCGCTAATAAGCCCTTGAGCTTCTTTAACAAGTAAATGTTCCATTGTGTTATAGATTTTTTTGTATTCTTGATAACGTGAATTATTTTTATAAACTTCAAGGGCAATAGTTAAAATAAAAGAACAAATGATGAAAATTACAAAAACTAAAATTAAATAAAATGAAAACTTAATATCTTTCATATTATCAGCTTCAGTTGTATTAATTCTCACAAGTTTGATTAAAGCATAAATAGCTATGAAAAGTACTGAGAGATTTAAAATCGTGATAATAAGTGAAATTAAGCGATCAAGAAGCTTGTAAATTCGTAATTTGGTTTGGTCTTTTTTAAGCTTTTTATTAATCATTTTTAATATTGTATTCATAGCTAATAAATTATAATAATAATTATGAATAACAAAAATATTAAAATCAATTTTAAGACTTTTTTTAGGGTTTTTACAGATAACCCTGCTTTAATTTGAATTAAAGGAAACTTTGCAGAGCGCCTTGAAAATGGCGAATATTCAAAAAAATGACCACTTGATAAAAGTGGTGTTAAATACTTTGCAAATTATAAAGAGCATCTTGAGGAAGAAGGGGAAGATGAAGATGATGAAGATATTTTCCTTGGTGACTTTATGGATAATGATGAAGGTGAAAACCTTTCAATAGTCAACAAAGTTGAAAGCGATTCGTTCCAAAAATATGTTGCTTTAGCTAGAGAATTCTACATTAAAAAATACGGATATAAAATAAATGAAATTACTGATATTTCATCTAAAAATAATGCTGAAGCTAAATGAGCTCAAACTAAAGCTGCTATGGAAAATGATGCAATTAAGTTAATTTCTAACCCACTTTTTACTTATCAAAAAGCAGTTAATGGAGAGATTTTCGACACTAATGCAGATGCATTTTTTTATGATAAACAGGAGCAAAAAATTGTCTTTTTAAACTACACTTCTTTTGCTAAACCTAAATTCTTTTACAAAGGATTTTTTACCTATAATGTACTTAGAAAATTAAATTACAATGTAAAACAAATTAGTGTAATTAACATCAATTTCTTTGATAACAATATCACTAAAAATACTACTAAAGATACATGTACTTTTTATGAATCATTTTCAACTTGAAATTCAGCTGCTAAAGTAGCTAAGGCTAAACCAAGAAAAAAAGCCACCGCTGCTACTACTTTAGAAGATGAAGAACTTTTTTATGCACTTAAAAACACTGGTGAATTAAGACTTTTTACTGAAACTGGATCATATTATGAAGGTAATAAAGCTCAAGGTTCATTTTTCCAAAGTGCACGCTTTGGAAAAATTTCTCCAAACCCTAAAGAACCAACCGTTATTAAGACAGATTATAATAAAATTGATTACACTAATTATCAAGAAACAATTATTAATCAGCTTGGTGAAGAAGTTAAAATTAAATTTAAGGATCCAAATTCTACAAATATAGATAAAGATGAAAATATATATTTAGATACTTTTGATAAATATTTAGATTGCATTATTAATTCATATTTTGAATTTGGTGATAATTTTAATTATGATGCTATTGCTTACTTTTTCTCAGTAAAAGAAAGTGTTGAACATCTTCCTTATGCAATTGCAGATTTAAGCTATCAAAAGCAAATTAGTGCCCCAAATAACATTGTGCTTCCTAAAAAACTTTTCCTTGATAATCAACTTGAAGTTAACGCAATTAGAAAATACATTTGAGGACCTGATTTTGAGCAAATAAGCTCTAAATTCTTCAAAGCTAAATCTTTACAAAACCTTGAATTGTATAAAAACAATAAAGAGTTTTTTGAAAGTGTTCCTAATTACTTTAATATCCACTTTTTAAATTACATCCGTAATTTACACATTAAAGATAAAAGAGTGATTTGATACGATTATGAAGGGTTTTCAAATGTTTTTCCAATTTTAGACCAAAGTGCTTCATATGGTCAAATTGTTAACCAAGTATCAGTTATTGAAACCGTTAACGGAATAGAGAAAAAAATTGAAAATGTGGTAGTTGATACCAAAAACATTACATTAAAAGATTTAGTAATGCTTATTCAAACTATTTACAGTAATAAAGCTGATTATTATGTAGTATTTAACAAAACATACGAAAATACGCGGAATAAAGAAATTAAAGAGCTTGTAAGGCGTGCCTTTAAAGATAATAAAGACCTTGAGTTTATTAATTGATTTAACTCACAATATATAGATGTTAGTGAATTTGCTTCTCACGTGGATTACATTAACAATAACACAATTGACTTAGCTGATTGCTTTAGCCATAATAAACTTGAAAAAAAAGCAATCTTCCACGAATTTCATATTGGAAATGAAGAGGGGTACTTTTTCTTTAAAACCAACGAAAATCATCAAATTGAATTACTTTCAGAATCATACTATGCAATGATCGAAAAAACTGATTTTTTAAAGACAACTTTAATTCATATAAACTTTTTAAAGCACTTTTTCTCAATTAAAAAGATTGAAAAATATATTACTAAAAATCAGTTTCCTTTAAAAACATTAATTACTCCTTATTCGGAACTTGTTATTCAAAAAGGTACTATGGCAATGGAAGAAGCTATTTTAAGACATGCTCAAATCACTGGTGATAATGTTTGAAAAATGGAAAAAGAACCTGAGCTTAAAAGATACTGTGAAAATGACGTTAGAGCTATGATTATGGTATATGAATTTTTAATGATGCTAATTCGCAGCGCGGCTCCTGAAATTGATAAATTCGAATATCAAATTGAAAGTGAAAATTTCGAATACATCTACCAAGACGGTAAATTAGATATCATATCTAAATAAAGATAAGAAAAAAACCACCTTTAAAGGTGGTTTTTTTGCAAAGCAAAGAAAGGTAAATAAAATAATAAATATTTTATAAAAACAAAAAGGAGTAAATACATCTAGAAGAAGATCATAATAGATCACAAAGTAAATAAGCATTGGACTTTTTGTAAAAATTATGTCATTGATAAATTATAGAAACTGCTTTGCATGAGTGTAAAAATGTAAATAAATAAAAGGATAAAAGTAACAATGACTATAATATTTGATTTGTAGATAACTAAGAGATTATTATTTGATAAAACAAATCAAGGAGTATGATTACATAGATGTACAAATTAAAAGTTTATATGATATTAATATATAAAATAAAAATAATAAGAGAAATTAAATAAAGTGATTTTATCAATATTTAATGAATGTTTGAGAACATAAATAGATTTTAAATTTTGTAAATGTAAATGAAAATAAGTTATAAATATAAATATTATATAAATAGATTGAAAAATTTTTTTGAAAAGAAAAGATTAAGAATAGTTTTGAATTTATTTGAAATCTGGAGGTTTTTACCTCCAATTTAATTTTAATACTTTTTGCGTTTAATTTTTCAATTTTTTCAAAATTTAAGCACTTTTTGCCAAAAATAGAGATTATTCGAAAAATATTATTTTTTGGTTTAATTATTTGCTTTAGCTAAAATTTCTTTCTTATTTCTTTGCTTTTTAAGATAAATCAAAGTGAAAATAATAATGTGAATAATTACAAAGGTAAAAAGCGAAATTCAGTTAGATACTTTTCAAGGTCCATCTGCTAAAAATGGGAATAGACGGACTAAAATCATTGATACAAGGACAAAAATTGCTACAAAATAAAACATTTTTTCAATTAAAGCAATTTTGCGCACTTTCTTTTGCTGTTCTAAAATTAAAAGGGTTATAAAAGCTCCAATGTACTGGGTTAAATAAGTCATTGTTCCTAAATCAAGGAAGCTATTGAAATAATCTTTTTCAATTTTAACTCCGAGTGCTTTTAAAATTTCAGGAAGCAGCACAAAGAAAGTCATAAAAGTCAAGATAATAACGGTATTAAGTCAAATAGCATTTTTATGCTCGCCATTTTCGTTTTCTAAAGCTATTTTCTTTGGAAGATATCCTTGCTTGGCAAAGTAAGATAAAGTTCTTGAGTAAGCAAGTTGGCTAGTTAATGTGTCTGAAACATTGTAAAAAACTAAGAAGATGATAAATAAAATTGAACCATAGTGATGAACTTGAGTGTAAATATTGACAAACTTACCATCAAAAATTGAAATTTTTGTACCTAAAAAGAGCACATATCCGATAAAGTAGATAAATAGAACTGTACCAAATAAGATGATAAATACTTTCTTGTAGTTTCTAACTTTAGATTCTTTAGCAAAGCTTGGCATAATTTCAATTCCAGAAAAAGCAAACATAAAGCTAAGTGAATTAGAAAGAATTAAGTAGGTATTTACATCTTGATAATGAGTAAAGTTATAGCTGTAATAATTAAATTTAGTTGCTAAATAAAGCAGAATTGCAAAACCGATAAAAAGAATAATTCATTTAACAATTGCTGCTCCAAAAATTATGAATTTACTTGTTTAAGTTTCGATGTAGAAACAAAAGCAAGGAAAATGAAAAACATAATTGAAAAAATCCGAACGATTCATAAAACAATATTATTAGATGTTAATGTTTCAGCAGCGGTCACTAAAAAAAGTGGTCCTGATGCTGAAAAAAGGGGATATTGCGCATATTGGTTAAATCCAATGTAAAAAGCGAAGCTTTCCTTGCCAGTCTGCTTGGCAAAATACATTGAACCACCATCTTCTTCGTGGAAATTATTAGATAACCTAGTAAAAACTAAAGCTGTAGCTATAGCTACAAATAATGTTAATGAAATAACTAAAATTCCTCATGGTCCTAAATTAACAATTTTCATAATTGTGGCTATAAAACCAAAACCGACCATGTAGTTAACTAATAACGCCGCAAGAGATATGGAGTTAAATTTCTTCTTCATAGATCCTTTCTGGGCTTAGCAATAAAAAAGCGAGCATTTAGCTAGCGATTTTATTTTAAATTTTGTTGATCTCAACAATGGTATCATTTGGTTTACCTTGGAAAGTCTCAACAACTTTAAATGAAACAATATCATTTAAGTTAAAACGAGTGTTTTTATAAATTCTTTTTGAATTAGTCTTTTTAAGAAGGTATTGACGAACCGTCATTTCTTCTTCATCTTCACTAAGAAGTTCTAAATCGATTTCCAGTTGTTTGAATACATCATAAATATAGGCACTAACAACTACTCTTGATTTTTGAAGTGAAATTTCGTAAATTTCTTCTTCATCATCATATTCATCGTAAATTTCACCAATGATTTCTTCAATAATATCTTCCATTGTGATAATTCCAATGGTATCAACTTTGTTATTACTTTGCGTAACAAAAGCCATTTGAGCTCGAGCTAAACGCATTTTTTCTAAAGCTGAAGAAGGAATTGAGTTAGCTGAAATTAAAGGTACTGTTTTTAAGTAATTAATTACTTTTCCTTTTTGAAGATGGAAAATATCTTTAATAAGAACAATCCCAATTAATTGTCCATTTTTCATCACCGGAAGACGAGAATAATTGGTTTCTTTAAATACTTCTAAGGCTTTTGATATATTATCTTTATAATCTAAATACACAACATCTTTTAAACGGATGTAGTGTTGTGAGACTTTAGTTGAATCAAGATCAAGTGCTTTTTGAGCTAAAATGCTCTCTCCAGTTTGAAGCACCCCTTCACTTTGAGCTAAATCTAAAATACTTTTAAGTTGATCTTCAGAGTGAGTTACATAAACTTTTTTACCAAGCTTACTAATTGGGTAAGTTAGAACATAAAAAAGTCAAAATGTCCCTTCAATAAAATAACAAAAGATTTTTAAGAAACGAATTGGATTATTTTTTGCAAGTAATTTTGGTGCAATTTCACCAAAGATCACTAAAATAGGAGTTACTACTGCAGTAGAAATAATAACAATTAACACTTCATTTTGAGATAAAATGCTTCCAAGAAGTGCACTAGTTAAGGTAGCTGAAGCCACATTAACAATATTATTTCCAATTAAAATAGCACTTAAAAGTTGGTTGTATCTTTCAAGTTGTTTATAAATAAGTTTAGCTCCACGTTCTTTGTTTTGAACCATTTCACGAACATGTGCTTTTGAAACTGAGGTATACGCTGTTTCGCTTCCACTATAAATACTACTTAAAACAAATAAAATTAAAAGTGCTACTAAGAGAATAATTTGAATAGTCAGGGACATTATTTTTTACCTCTCAGTTTGATATTTATTGTGAAAGTATAACTGGGATAACAATCCATTATAAACTCCTTTTATTTAATTAGTTTTCAGGTTCTGGGTCTTGGAATTTAACATAATTACCAAAATAATAAAGGCTAGCAATTCCAGGTTGCCCATTTCTGTTTTTAGCAACAGTTAAATTAGTTTTAATAACATTTTGACTATTGTCATTTTCATTGTTTTTATTTGCATCTTTTTTCATTTTTGGTCTACTTAAGAAAATAACAATGTCAGCATCTTGCTCAATAGCTCCAGATTCACGCAAGTCATGAAGCTGCGGACGATTATCATCACGGCTTTCAACGTTCCGTGAAAGCTGACTAAGTGCCATAATTGGAACTTTTAATTCTAAAGCTAAGGTTTTTAAGGTTCTTGAAATAGTTGCAATTTCGTTTTGTCTATTTCCAGATGCATCTGGCGCTGAAATAAGTTGAAGATAGTCAATTACAATAAAATCAAGCTCACCTTTTAAGTTTTTATATAGGTGCTTAATTTTTCACACAATATCGTTGATTTTTGATGTAGCAGCATCATCGATATAAATGTTCATATTGTCTAAATATTCAACTTTAGCTTTTTGAAGCGTAGAAAGTTCAACTTCTTGCATATATTTTGGGTTTTGAATTTTCTTAAGATCTACCATTGTTTCAGTTGAACTAATTCTAGCTACAAGCTCACTAGTAGGCATCTCTAAAGAAATAAAAATGACGTTTCTTTTTCTTTCAAGTGATGAATTAAGTGAAATATTTCTTGCAATATTTAAAGCTAAAGCTGTTTTTCCAATCCCTGGACGAGCAGCTAAAATGATTAATTGTCCTGGTTTGAAGCCATTAACATAATTATCAATGCCCCTAAATCCTGAAAGAACACTATCTTCAACAATGTTTGTGTTATTTTTAATTTCAATAATTTTTTCAATAAATTCCGTTGAAGCTTCTTCAAGGGTTAAAAAGTTATTACGGTTTAAACTATTAGTATTGTTTTTGATGAAAAAGTTTTCAAAATCGGTTGTTAATTGCTCGGGTAATAAATCTTTTTCTGAGTGTAATTTTTTTGAATAAGCTAAGATAAATGCTTCTGCTTTTCTCATTTTTTGCAAATCAAGTAAGCGATCTGCATAAGTTAGGAAGTTATTATCATTAGCAAGCCCGCTTGATAAAACAACGTTTAAATAATACTGGCTAAGCTCAGGATATTCATTAATTGTTTCTTCACGATTGACAAAGTGTGAAATATCTTCATAGTTAAAAGTAACGTTTTTGTTTTTAGTTTTTTGGTGTTCGCTTTTAATTAAACTAAAAAGCTGGCGGTTTTTAATGTTAAAGAAAGTATCTTCATTAAAATAATCAATTCCTAAAAGTTGACGATCATCGTTAGTGATCATAATGTTAAGCACTTTTCTTTCAAGTTTTTCATCAACATAAATACTGCTAGGATTAGTAACTAAATTGTCATAATCTAGCTCATTAATAGGAACATTTTTTGGCGAATTTGCTTTCATAATAAACCTCCTTTCTTTAAAATTATGATTAATTTGGATCTTTATTTTTTAATTTGGTGAATTTTAATATCTACAAAAATTTTAGCCACGATATCTTTGTAAAGTTCTGCTTTAACTTCGTGAAGTCCTTCAGCTACAAAATCCACTTTTTGAATTGCATGTTTAGGTAATTTGTACCCTTTTTCTACAAGAGTTTTTTCAATATCTTTTCTTGAAACTGATCCATGCACATTTAAGTGTCCGTTTTTATCAATAGTAGCTTCTAAAGTAAAGCTTAATCTTTCTTGCTCAAGTCTTTCTTTTAATTCTCTAGCTTCACTTCTGTGTTCGTGCTCATTAGCACTAAGTTCATCTAATCTTTTTTCTAAAAGTTTTAAGTTAGTTGGGTTGTAAGCAACTGCAAAACCTTTTTTGATTAAAAAGTTTGTTCCATATCCTGCAGCTACATCAATAATTGTGTTAGCTTTTCCATCTTTACAATCTTTAATTAAAATTACTTTCATTTTGTTTTCTCCCTATATCGATAATTGCTGTTCGTATGTTATCTACAAATTGCTCAAGTTCTTCATCACTAGTAGCAGCAGCAGTTCCAAAGTGACCACCACCACCAACAGCTTCACAAATAATTTGAACGTTGGTATTAACACCACGAGCACTTAATTTGTAGGTTTTAGTTCCTTTAAGTTTTGCAACCACGAAACTAGCAACTCTACCTCTAATTTTTAAAATTTCATTAGCAGCAATGGAAATAACATCATTACTTGCTTCTTGTTCAGTATAAGTTAAAAAGTAACCTTTTTTCACTTCAACTACGTTTTTAAGAATTTGATCAATTAATGCTTGGGTTTCTTCATCAATTTTAAGCATCTCACCACTAATCGAACCTTTAGCTCCATGTTTTTCTAAAAAAGCAGCAGCTTCAAAAGCTCTTGTGGTAACTGATTTAGAAAATTGATTGGTATCTAAATAAATTCCATTAAGAAGCACCTGCGCAATTTCATGACTAAGATTTACTCTATAATCAAGGAACATTGCAATTTCAGTAACAATTTCAGCTGCACTAGATGCTGATGTATCAACGTAAATATTGCTATATGAAGCAAAGTCAATGCTTTTACCAAGACGGTGATGATCAAAAACAAAAACATTATTTGGATGCACATTTGTTAAAGCTTCTTTATTATCAGTTCTAAATGGATCCGAATTATCTACAAGCACAACTAAGGTAGATGAATCCGTCATTTTATTAGCTTGATTTACATTTCGAATGAAAATATCTTTTGGAAGCTTATTATTTTTTTCTTCAAAAAGTTTTTTAACTGTATCATCAAAGGTGTTGTTGCAAATATAAGCATTTTTACCATAAGCTTTAGCTATTTCATAAATTCCATAACTTGCACCAATTGAGTCAAGGTCAGCATTAGCATGTCCATAAATCATTACTTTGCTTATTGAAGTAGATAATAATTTTTTCTCAAGCTCTAAAGCAATATTTTTAATCTTAGTTCTACTACTATCAGTTAAAATCTCAGTATTTGAACCATAATAAATTGGTTGTGAATTATTTGAATAAATCGTTACTTGATCTCCACCACGACTTTGTGATTGCACCAAAGCTTTTTTAGCTTGTTCAAGTTTTTCTTTTAATGAGCTCCATCCACGAGCAAAACCTAAACTAAGCGATAATTTGCTAATATCTAAATTATCAACTCTTTCACTAATTCTGGTAAAGATTTCAAAATTAGTTTTTTCAAAATCTTTTAGCGTGACTTCGTTTGTAAAAATAATAAATTTACCGTTAGTATATTGACGATAAATGAAGTTGTATTTATTTGAACATTCTTTAAAAACATCAATAACGATTTTGTTAATGTTAAAAAGTTGCTCTTCAGATAAAATTGATTGATAAAGTTGTAAGTTATCAATTTCAATTTCTCCAATGACTGCTTTTTGTTCTCAAGCTTCGTTTTTAAAAGTTTGCTCTGTAGTAATGTCATGAATAACAATAGTACTACTTAAAGGCCAGAACTGAGCTTCATATAAGTTTTTCTTATACTTAAATTGCAACTTAGTTAAATTTAAATTAAACTTATCATTTTTACTTGGATCAATTTTTTGGAAAAAGTCACTAATGAAAAATCCAATGTAGTTATCTCCAAATTTATTTTTAATAAAGTTAGAAACTCAAATAATCCGGTACTCAATATCATAAATAATAATTCCGATATTGTTATTTGTCATGATTTCTTCAATGAAACCATTAAAACTTTTTTTAACTAGTTCTCTTGTACGAGCAAAATTATAGATAAGGAAATAAAGCATCACACCAGTTAGGAAGAAAAATAGAAGAATTCCAATTGCAACTAAAATTCTTACTCAAATGATTTCTGTGTTAAAAATAAATACAAAAAGAAGGAGTAAAAGCGTCACAAAACAAGAAAAAGCTGCTAGTGAATACACTCATACTTTTTGTTTCGAGTTCATAAATTCTCCTATTTTAGTTTATTTATAAATTAATTGTTTATATTTTAACATATTCAACACCAGATTTACTTTTTTAGATACGAAGAGAATAAGAAAAATAAGGTTTTTTAATTAGAAATTATTTAAGTCAATTTTTACATTTTTAGCCCTTTAGATAAGTGGTTTTTATTTTTTTCATCACCTTATACCTAATAAAAAGTTATCAAAATGTCACTTAATAGAAAATATAGATATCAAAAATAAAAATTCTTCTTTAAATGATTCTTCGTTTATAAATTCAAATCTACATTGTTATTTTATTGAAGAAAAAGATATTGAAAACTTGCTTCATGTTTTATTAAAACAAACAAATTTCAAAGGTGAAATTGACAAAACTACCTAAATGCATCATCATTTATGTCTCTTTATAACTCTATAAATGAGTTTAGAACCATAGAATTTGGATTAAACGCTCAAGAAATAAAAATTAGTAAATATCTTAGTCAACTAATTTGCGCAAAAGATTCTAAGTTAAACTCTAAAATTAAAAGAAAACATAAAAAAGAAAAATAAACAAAAAATAGTATGAAAATTAAAAATAAAAATTAAACAAGTTCCTAAATTCTTATAAAATTAATGTATAAGAGAAAATTAGAAATATAGGGGTCAAAATGAAAGATAAAAAGCAAATTGTTCATAGTTTTTCAAAAAAATTAAACTACCTTTCAATGGAACAAATTTATGATATTTTTGAAAATTTAAGTAATATTTTTGAATTTACTGAAAATCATACAGAAAATGATCACGCACACAATAAAGAAGTATATGTTGAAGATTTTAAAAATATGAAAAAAGTAAGGTTAACTCATCCATTTAACAGCTTTGTTTTATTAAATAAAAATGCTGAATGAGTAGATAGATTTGAAGGTTTATCTCATGAAGAACGAGAAAGTAATAGATTACCTTTCCTTATTCCTAACGGATTTAAAATCGATAGAACTTTAGGTATTGATCCACAAATTCGCTATTACACAGATGTTTTACTTTCAACAGATCAATTCCAAGAAATGACAAATAGATGAAATTCAAAAAAACATAAGCATGAATCACAAGGAATTTATAAATTAAGATTTGAAAGTAAAGAACCAATTCAAATTGATGAAAATATAATTAAAAATCTTGAATGTTTACATTATTCAGAAGAGCACTTTTGTTACCCAACATGTGCTGATGATTTTGAAGCAATTTATTCTGAAGAACAATTAATCGGAATTGGGCACCCACAACATTTTTCTGGTTTCCTTTTAAATTTAGGTATTAAACCTTCAATGTTTGTTTGTTTAAAAGAACATAGCGATAACAATATTTATCACCGAACTCCAATTGATAAAGAGGAAACAATTGAAGCTATTGAGAAAATGCTTGATAACATCTATCTTGAAAATGAAGATTCTGAAACTTTATCATTACTTGATAAAAATTTAAACAGCATTATTGAAATAATTCAAAAAGAAAAGCAATAGGCTTAAAGCTATCTGAAATAGATATTAAAAACGAATAACCCTAGAAAATTTAGGCTATTCGTTTTTTTATTGTGCTGTTTTAATGCAAGCTAATCCTGAGTTTCCAAGTTGGAAACTCTTTTTTATACCTTTTACCTTATTACTTATATACATAGTATATAAGTACAATTTTTAATTATTTTAATTTTTTACAATGATTACAATGATAATAATGTATAATATAAATATGAGTAACTACATTCTGTATAAAAGAAAAAACCCAAAAGGGATTTACATTGCATTAGGAATATCAAAAGGATATGGTAAAGGGATTGGTAATTTAGTTGGATTAGGTTATTGAGAAGAAATTAAAGAAAAATATTCTCTGCAAAACATCGATGATTTAAAACCAATTGCTAGATTGGTTCCTGTTGGAGAAGATAAAATTGAAGTTAAAACCAAATTTTTTCAATTGCTTAACCCAACATCTGTCGAAACAAATGTAAAAAACGTTGGTATTGAATTGATTTATAAAGTAATTAAAGAACTAGATTTATTTAAAGGATTACCAAAAACTAAATACAAATCTTTAGAAGAAGTATTGGAATTTATTGTTGCAACAAGAATAATTCAACCAAGAAGTTATATTTGTCAATACAAAAACAAAAATGACTTTTTACATGAGATAGATATAAAAAAATCTTCGATTTATAACTATTTTGATACTTTTTTAGAATATAAAAATGCAATTTTAGTCAATATTTATAACAAAATGCAAGAATTGACAACTAGAAACACAAAATTAATGCATTTTGATAATACAACTGTTTATTTTCAAAGTTTTTCAAGAGATGGTTTGAGACAAAGAGGTTTTTCTAAAGATGGAAAGCATGATGAAGATCAAATTGTTGTGGCTATGGCAGTTGATAATAATGGTATTCCTTTTCACTATAAAGTTTTCGAAGGAAATACTGCAGATTCTAAAACTCTTGTGAAATTTTTAGTCGAAATGCAAAAAATTTACAAAACAAAAGACACAGTAATAGTTGCTGATAAGGGTATTAGTCAAAATGCAAATTTAAGATATTTAGAACAAAAAGGATATAAATATATAGTTCAGAAACGTATTGATATTCTTGGAAAAGAAGATAAAGCATTTATAGTAAATGATCAAGGGTTTGTTCAAGAAAATGATTATTTTACTAAATCTAGATTCGTCCAATCTGTTTGAGCTAAAAATAAAAATAAAAAAAGATATAGCGATACCTTTAGAAAACAATTTGTCTATTTTAGCCCTTCAAAACAAACTTTAGACAAAATAAAAAGACAAAATCTTATTAATAAATTGGAGAAAAAGTCTATTAACGGTGAATTGCCATTAAGTGCTTTGGTTCCTGAATATAAGAAAAAGTATATGGATGTAGATGGTAAAACAGTCGGAAGATTAAATATCGAAAAAATTAAAAAAGTGGCTAATGAAGATGGTTTTTATATGATTGAAACCAACATAACAAACATAGATTCAAAAGAAGCGAATGAAATATATAAGGGACAATGAAAAGTGGAAGAAGGTTTTAGAACTTTAAAATCAGCAATCGAAGTTAGACCGATGTACGTCTATAAAGACGAACATATTCAATCTCATGTGTTTTTATGCTTTTTGTCTCTAATTGTTTTGAAATATTGCATTTATAAATTAAAGAAATTTTATAAAGATAATGGAGAGATTCAAAGGCTCACAATGAATATGTTTATAGATGCATTGAAGCTTATAACAATCACAACAAAGACTGTGAATGGTAAAGTTGTAAGTGAAATCAAGAATAATTTAGACCCAGAACATAAGGAATTAAACAAAATATATAGTGATTTTCAATATGCGGTTAATGGTCTATCATTGTAATTTAAAAGCACAAAAAACGAATACGCCTTATTTATAGGTGTATTCGTTTTTTTCATCATTACAACTTGGAAACGCATGCGAATAACCCTAGAAAATTTAGGCTATTCGTTTTTTTATTGTGCTGTTTTAATGCAAGCTAATTAGTAAGTGATTCTAACATCTGCATAATTTATAATACCATCTTCAAAAGAAGGAAGCTCTAAGTAGTTTTGAATCAAGATTTTTTCGAATGTTTTCTCGCTAAGAGCGTTGTTTAAAATAACTGGAATATTGAAGTAATTATTAAAGGTATTAATTATTTTAATTTGCTCATAGGTAGTTTTGGTATTTAGGTAATTCAAAAATTCATCTAAAGTTTTCAAGTTGATAAATTTTTGAATCGCTTCATCATTTGATAAATCTAAAAAATAACTAAAGCTTTGCACTGAGCGAAAATCATCTCAAAGGACTTTGAAAAAGCTCTCAAGTGAATTGTTTAAATAAGAAATATGGGTTTTTTTGAAAAAGTATGTTTTATTTGAATCATATTCTTCGATTTGAACATTTAAGTCAAAATTGTCATTTAAAAGATTTTTGTACCTTTCAAGAAGCAGTTTTTCCTTTTCTGAAAAGGTATCTAAAACCGGAATAATAAAACTAATATTAGCATTAGTATGAACTTGTTTAAATTTACTTATCATTGAAGCGATAATCTCTTTTAAAGCCTTAAAATTAGCGCTTTTAAGCTGTTTATTTAAATCAAGAATGTTTTCTTTTTGATAATATACTTCTTTTTCAATAAAATAATTGCTTTGAAGGTTTTCAAAACTAGTTAAAGTTGATAAATAATAAGCTGCTGAAAGTGAATCAAAATTATTGTTTTCTTGATCAATTCCTTGAAGTTGCACACTTGCAAGTGGCGCAACATTTCAGTAGTAATTACTATCGCTTAACTTAGCGATTGTGTATGGATTTAAAAGCATTGCAAGGGCTTTTTCAAAGGAAAATAATTCCTTTTTAGATAAAGAGTGTATGAAGTTTGCAAAATCATTATTAAAAGCATTATTAGACTTATTAGCCTTAATATTGTGGTTATAAGTTCATTTAAAAATTGCATCTTTGCTGTTATATGAAACAACTTCATTGTATCCGTAAATATCTGAATATTTGAGTACATTTTCTTGCTGTTTTGAATTTAAAGTGCTGTAATTAAGCATTGAAATTAAATTTTGACGGTAGGCTCTAAGTGACTGGATTCTAAATGTTTCTTCATCAAGTGACACTGGGTTATAATTAAAAATTATTTTTTCAAGCGAATCACTTGCATTATTAAAACTTTCATTAGCTGAATGGTCATTTTTTAAAAGAATTAACTTGTTAATTTCATTTTCACTAACAACATATGTACCTAAAAATAAGTCTTTTTGTCCCTGTGCCTGAGGTTGAAAAATAAAATTGTTCATTACTTCATTTTGCACAAATAAATCAAGTTTTGCTTCTTTTTCCGCATTAGCAGCGCTAAAAATCAATTTATTATTTTGCATCATAAAAGTTACATTATATAAATTCTTAATTTTTTCCAAGTAAGCTTGATTATTTAATAAATTATCAGCGATGTCGTTTGCTTTAAAATTAATTTTAGTTTGATTTACTTGTTTATCCACGTAAAAAAGATTATCTTTTAAATTAAATTCCACCTTGTTTGCTTGTTTAAGCTTATTTCAAAAATCAGGATTATTAATGGAAGTTTGGTTAGGCGAGCTAACCGTTAAAATAGGTTTGCTATACCCGCTTCCTTTATCTGGTTTTGTTAAATTAAGACTATAATCACTATCAATAAAGCTAAATTGAGTTAAGTTTCCGTTATTATCAGGTAAATAAATGACAATGCTATCTGCTAAATAAAAATTTAAAATCTTTTTGGTAATGCTATCAAAATTATTGTTAATTTTATCTTCGTGCACTTTTCCTTGGTAAGAATATGTGATAAGTGGTGCAAAAATAGTGCGAACTATTTCGTTATTAATGTAGCTATCACTAGGCTTTAGAGTTTGATTTTGATAAAGCATATTGGCTTGATTTTCATTTTTAATAAAGACATTATTAGCATGAATATTATCAAAATCAACACAAGAATTAGCCACAAAAGGAGTGCTAGAAGCAGCTATTAAACTTAAAAAAGTTAATGTTTTTTTCATATTCTACCTTAGATTTTTGGATAAAGTGCCATATTTAAACTTGCACCAATAATTTTAAAAATAACAATTAAAGCAATCGAAATAACAATTGTGCTAATGCTTAAGTAATAATTGCTAAAATCTTCAATAATTTGTTTGTATAAATTCCCAATATTAATGTGTGAATTAATATTTTCAACATTAAAAAAACTTAATGCTGCTAGAGAAAGAAAACTTAATGAAAGTTGGTCGCTAAAAAATGAAAGATTGTAAAAAACAATTTGCTTAAAAATAACTCTTAAAATAATTCTAGAATCTGAATAACCAATTGTTTTATAACCGTCAATATATGAAAGAATCTTAATTTCTTGACATTTGTGATAGCTAGTATAAAAAATGCTAAAAAACCCAACAATAATTAAAAAGCAAATTGCTTTAGCTAACGAATAACCAAAAAGCAAGAACAAGCTAATTGTTAAAAATAAATAAGGAACCACAATTACTGCACTTAAAATAAAGTAACTACTTTTATAGAGCGCTTTATTAGAATAAAACCCAACTAAGCTACCAATTAAACTTCCAAAAAAGAGCTGAATTAAACCAGAAACAAAGGTAATTAAGAGAGTAATTAAAATTGAATCGGTCATTAAGGTGAAATTATCAATCCCAACTGAATTAGTTCCAAAGTAAGTTTTAAGTTCATCTTTAGGGCTTAAAAAACTTAAAACTTGATAAGGATTATATTTGATTATATAAAAAGATTTGTAGTTTGTAATTGACTCAAAATCAACAATTCCTTTCTTATTTAAATTCATTAAATAATCTGTATCAGGTCCATTTTCAAAAGTTCGGCTAATAATCGGATTATTAAGTGGTGGAAGGTTATATACCAAAGAAGAATCATAAATAGCTTTATCACTTTGATATGGAGAAAGAAAGTGATTAAGGACTAGTAAAAGTAAAAGTATAAGCAAGGCAAAAAGAGCAACAATCACGCTTTTGCTTTTAAAAAAGCGTTTTCAATAAAGTTTTTGCTGCGAAATTAGCACTTTTGCGCTTGCAAAAGTTTGACTTTTGCTTGCAAAATTAAATTGATTAGCTTGCATTGCTTACTCCTTTACTTAAATAGCTTTCAAAATCAAGGCGTGCTTTGCTTGCTTTAACCAAAAACACTCTTTCAAAAGGATTGATAATTTTTAAAATCACTTCAATTATAAGTTGTAAAAGCAAAATTAAAAGCGACATAGCGATTAAATAAATAAAAAATAAGTTTCCATTATTTTTTAAAGCGCTCATTAAAATAACACTAGTTCCTGGGATTTGAAAAATTCTTTCGACGATTAAATCAAAAGATAAAATGGTAGTAAAAATAATAAGTGTTGCTGGTAAAAAGCTAATAAAAGTATTTTTAAAAACGGATTTAAAGTAAATTTCAACCTTACCAAACCCTTGAGCTTTTAAAAACTTATTATATTCATTACTTAGTTCAACAATTACAGAATTACGCACAAAAATAGCAAATACGCTTGCACAAATGACAATAATAAGTAAATTCGGAATAATTAAAGATAAAAAAGAAACGTAGCTATTAGCTATTTGTGTTTCAACATAAATGGAAGGAAGATCAATTTGCTCGGCAAAAACTACTAAAATTGGTGCAATTACAAAAACTGGCAATGCACTAAAAATATAAATAATTAAGTTAGAATATTGCGTAATTTTTGATTTATAAAAATATCCTGAAATAGTTCCGATGATAAAACCTAAAATTAAAGACATTCCAAAGGAAGGTAGAATAACTTTCATTGAATTATTAAAATAAAGCCCAAAGATGCTCGTTTCGCTAGCTAAAAAGATTTTGAAAGAGAATAATTTGAAGGTAAATATAGCGAAATTATAAGAAAGATTTAAACTATTGATGTTAATTAATAAAAATGCTAATAAAGTGATTGTTATAATGCTTAAAACACCTAAAAGTAGGTCTTTTAAAAATAATTGATAGAAGTACCTAATCATAACAGCCTAAAATAATAAAAAGTTGCTTAAAAAAGCAACTTAGGTTTTAATCGATTAAATTGTTTGATTTTAATGCTTCTTGAAGAGCAGCCATAGCAGCTTCTTCATCTTCACCACTAATTTTGATTGTAACTTCAGCACCGCTTTTAACACCAAGAGCCATGATGTTCATAATTGATTTTAAGTTTCCTTCTTTTCCACCTGATGATAATTTAGCATCTGATTTGAATTTTGATGCTGTGCTAACAATTAAAGTAGCAGGACGTGCGTGTAATCCAATTGGATCAATAATTTTACATGTAAATTCTTTCATATTTTATCCTTTCTATTTTAATACCTAACTTTAGTATTTATTTTAGATTAATCAACAATGTAATAACATTATACCATATTTCGTGTGTAATTAATATTATATCAACGGTTTAGTTAAATCAAAGATGAATTTTTCGATAACGTTATATTCTCCAGTAAGGTTTCCGAGGTTTGAAATCTCAACGCAATTCTTACGGTATATTTCAAAAATTTGATTAATTTGCCTAGTAGCTTCACCAGCGATAATATCCATTGTTTCATATTGAGAAAACATGCTTCGGCTATCCATATTATTTGTACCCATTCAGGCAATTTCGTTATCCACTAACCCCATTTTGGAATGGAGAAAATGATCTTTATAAATTCAAATTTTAAGACCATATTTTCGAAGTTCATTGAGTTGATTTAGAGTAATTTTATAAACCATTTTTTTATCCGGAAGGCCTGGAATGAAAATTTCCACATCAACTCCACTTTTTAAAGCTAAAATGATTTGTTTGGTAAGTGCACTTGTAATTGAAAAATAAGGAGTAGCAATCTTGATTGATTTTTTAGCCATTGCAAACATTTTAAGTCAATAAAATTCAGCTTCAGATTCTTCAAATGAAGGTGAATCTGAAACAAATAAAAGATCATTTTTGAAATTATTTAAGTTATAACCATGTTTGTAATATAAATAATTTTCCAGCTCCATATCTTTGTGCGTAATTGACTTTCACATCTTAACAAAATGAAGATTGTAATTATTGACGTATGGGCCTACAATTCGGTAGTTAATATCAATTCAATGTCCATATTTTTTTGAAAGAGATGCATATTCATCAGAGATGTTATTTCCACCTGAAAATACTATTGAAGAATCAATTAAAATGAATTTTTGGTGGTTTCTTGAAAAGCTTGAGCTATTGATAAAAGGGTAGTAAATTTTACCAATATAACCAATTTGCACTCCTAATTTTTTTAATTTCCGAATTTTATGTTTTTGTGAAAACATAGCTCCAAAATCATCAATGAGCCACTTAATTTCAACCCCCTCAAGGGCTTTTTCTTTTAAAAGTTCAATAAATTCAGTAGCTATTTCACTTTTTTTGATAATGTAAGTAATAATGAAAATTGACTTTTTAGCTTTTTTGATTTGATCAAGCAACACTTCATAAAAACGATAACCATCAGAATAAATATCAATTGCACCTGGAAGCGAACTTTTTTCACGAATTCTTTCATAAGGGTGAATTATTTCATTATGACGGTTAGCATTTTCAATAATACCTTTAGATTCGTAATATCTTAATTTATATTTTGGATCATTTTCAAGTTTTAATTCAATTTTGTTTCTTGTCATAAAACCGAATGCTAAAAATAGAAAATGTCCAATGACAGGAATGAATAAAATCAAGTAAATTCAGCTCATTTTAGCTTCAATTTGGCGATTTTGCTTAATGATAATTAAAGCGAAAGCACAATTTAAAATATATAAAACGAAAATTAAAACTGAAATATAACTTTCGTTTACAACTGTAATTAAAACACTTATCCCAAAGACAACAAGTGCAAAAATAATTGATTGTAGGATAAAAATTAAAATCCTACTGATATTGATTTTCTTCATCTTTATTTATCAAGTTCTTCAATTCTTTGAATGTGTCTTCCACCTTCAAATTCTGTTTTGATGTATTCATCAACAATTTGCTCTGCAAGTTCTGGAGCAATTTGTCTTCCACCAAAAACAAGAACATTAGCATCATTGTGTTGTTTTGCTAAATGAGCATCTTCAAGCGAAGTAACTCTTGCGGCTCTAATTCCTTTATGTCTATTTAAAGCATAAGAAATTCCAAGACCTGTTCCACAAACACCAATTCCAAAAGCAGGTTTGTTTTGATAAACATATTCTGCAAGTTCTTTCCCTTTTTCAGCGTAACTTACTGATTTTTGATCAGTTTCAGGACCTAAGTCAACAACTTCATATCCTAATTTTTGAACATATTTAGCAAGTTCATCTTTAAGTAAAAATCCAGCATGATCACTTGCTAAAGCAACAACTTTTTTCATAATAAACTCCTTTAAAAAATGTTAATTAAATTATAACTTATTTGCTTTATTTTGCTTAAAACTAAGATGTAAAATCTTATTAAGCAGCAAACAGAATCTAACTATGTGCACTATTTAAAGTGGAAAATACAAAAATTGAAAAACTAGAAAATTAATTTAGTAATTATGAGACTTTTTAACAAACAAATTAGGGCTATAAAATAATTATTAGTATAATTTTATTAATGTAATTTCATAATAAGAGAGGTCAAATATGCAACAGTATAAAAAAATTATGCAAGATAGCGAAAAAACAGTTGTTGCTGATGTTTTAGAATTGCAACTCCCAAAAAGAGAAACTAAATATCAAACAGAAGCTGATCTTGAAAAAGAATTTATTCAACTTTTAATTAATCAAGGTTATGAATATAAAGAAATCAAAAACAATGATGATTTAAAAGCTAACTTTAGAAAATGCATTGAAAAATTAAATGATTATCAGTTCAAAAGTGAAAAAGAATGAAGAAACTTTTATGACCAAGTAATTAATTCAAAAGCTGGTGTTGAAGAAAAAACTCAAATGATTCAAAAAGATAGAGTTTTTTCAGTTGATTTAGATAATGGAGAAAAGAAAAACATCTGAATTTTAGATACAAAACACATTCACAAAAATCACCTTCAAGTAATTCATCAATATCAAGCTAATGCTGTGAATGTCAAAAATCGTTATGACGTAACTATTTTAGTTAACGGTCTTCCGCTTGTGCATTTAGAACTTAAAAGAAGGGGTGTTTCAATTAAGGAAGCTTTTGGTCAAATTCAAAGATACCAAAAAGAAAGCTTTGATAGTGAAGATGGATTTTTTGACTTTATTCAAATTTTCGTTATTTCAAATGGTTTTGAAACTAAATATTATTCAAATACTACTAGAAAATTAGCTATAAAAGGCTCAAATCACCGTAAAGCTAAAGACAATGAAACTGTTAGAAAAGACATTAAATCTTTTGAATACACTTCATATTGAACTGATGAGAAAAACAATAAAATTTCTGATTTAATGGCTTTTGGTCGTTCATTTTTTAGCAAAATTACTATTTTAAACTTACTTGTTAAATATTGTGTATTTGACGAAAACAAAATTCTTTTAGTTATGCGTCCATATCAAATTACAGCTGTTGAAAAAATCATTCAAAAAATTAAAACTTCAACTTTTGAAGGAACCCAAGGAACTAATAGAGCTGGTGGTTATATTTGACACACCACAGGGAGTGGGAAAACTTTAACTTCATTTAAAACCGCAGAACGCGTAAAAGAAGAACTTACTGACATTAAAAAAGTTGTTTTTGTTGTTGATAGAAGAGATTTAGATTACCAAACAATTCGTGAATATCAACGTTTTGATGGTGAATTTGCTACCGGAGTTAATAAATCAAATGATTTAAAACAACTTCTTGAATCAGATAAAAATGCAGTTATTGTTGTAACTATTCAAAAACTTACTAACTTTGTTAAAAATAATTCAAATTCAATTGCATATAAAGAAAATGTGGTATTTATTTTTGATGAATGCCACCGTTCTCAATTTGGAAAAATGCACAAAATCATTACAAATAAATTTAAAAAATACCACCTTTTTGGATTTACCGGAACTCCTATTTTTGAAAACAATTCAACCTTTAAGGACTTAAAGAAAAACTTAATTACTACTGATACCCTTTTTGGTGACAGATTGCATACTTACACTATTGTTAATGCTATTGATGATGGTACTGTTTTACCATTTAAAATTGATTATGTTAAAACTGTTGTTGCTAAAAATGAAAATGAAATTGAATCCAAATTAGTTCGCGAAATTGATACAAAAGCAGTTAGGCTTGCTCCAAAAAGAATATCTAAGATTGTAGGATATATTTTAAATCACTTTGACCAAAAAACAATGAGTGGTGAAAATGATAAAGCTTATGAATTTAATGTTGTCACTAACACTGAGCAAATTGCTAAAAATAGAAAAAGCAAAGTGGTAAAGCAACTTGAAAGAATCAAAGGATTTAACTCAATTTTTGCAGTTGAAAGCATTGAGTTTGCCCGTAAATACTACTTAGAATTCAGAAAACAGCTCCAAGAAGCTAATAATGAAAAATTTAAAATAGCAACTATTTTTACCTATGATCCTAACCAAGAAAATGATGGAACATTCGGAAGCATTGATGATGAAGATTTTTCACATTTCCAAACCCTTTCAGCTAATGATAAAGAGTTTTTAAGCGAAGCGATTAATGATTATAATAAGCAATTTGCTTCTTCATTTAACATCGATTCGCAAGAAGGATTTATGAACTATTACAAAGACGTTTCACTTAGAATGAAAAACAAGCAAATCGATCTTTTAATTGTTGTTAATATGTTTTTAACTGGGTTTGATTCAACTACTTTAAATACTTTATGACTTGATAAAAATTTAAGACAACACGGACTTATTCAAGCATTTTCAAGAACTAACAGGATTTTAAACTCAATTAAAACCTTCGGAAATATTGTTACATTTAGAAACATTGCAGCTGAAACTGAAGAAGCAATTCGCCTTTTCGGAGATGAAAGCAATAAAAACATTATCTTATTAAAAGATTATAAAGATTACATTGATGGTTATCACGATCCAAATAAAGATGAAATAGTTAAAGGTTATCGTGAATTAACTGATAAGCTCAAAAAAGATTTCCCTCTTTCTAATGATCACCAAAGCAAAATTGAGTTATTACACCTTGTTAGTTCATCAGATCAGAGCAAAAAAGAATTTGTTCAAACTTTTAATGAAATACTTAAAATGAGAAATGTTCTTAAAACATTTGATGAATTTTCTAAGGAAGCAAATACCTTTTTAGACGAACGTTTGATTCAAGATTATGAATCGCTTTATCTTGGAATCGAGCAAGAAGCTCGTAAAAATAGAGAAGCTCAAAAAGAAAGCATTTTAGATGAAGTGGAGTTTGTTGTCGAACTTATTAAACAAGACGAAATTAACATCGATTACATTTTGGCAGTTATTTCTAAAGACATTGAATTAAAAAGAAAAATTGATGATCAAATTAAAAATGATATCGCATCTAAAGTTGAGGCTAGCCCTACTCTTAGAAATAAAAAAGAACTTATTTTAAAATTCATTGACAAAATTAGTTTACTTAAAGATGTTGATCAGTTAGATTTAGAAGAAATTTTAGATCAAATCAACAACAAGTGAGGGGATCACGCTAAAACTGAATATGAAAAAGAATTAAACATTGCTATTGAGGAATTAAATCTTAAAAAATATGAAACTGAAGAATATATGAAAGATTCATTCCTCAATGGTGAAATGAAATATGAAGGTCCAGGCCTTGGAAGAGTAATTCAAAGTACTGGATGACTTCAAGTTAATGATTCTGCTAAAGAAAATCGTTGACATAAAAAAGAAAAAGCATACCTTAGACTTTCTGAAATTTTCAGAAAATATTATGGTCTTGTAGATGGTGAATAATTAATAAATTAAGAAATTTTGACTTATATTTTTAAGAAATTATTATGAAATAAAAGTAATTATTTGTTATTTCTATTTCGTAATAATTTTTCTTTTATTTAATAAAATTTAATAAATATTTACTGGAAGAATGATAATTAGCAACAATCACAGAGAAACTCAAAAAATGCCTATTGAAAAAATCTCATACAACAATACAAAAGATCAAATTATCAAAATATATCACAAAAACCTACAAAAAGAAATTGATTCTCAGTTTGATCAAATATTTCATAAAAAATAGCTTATAAAAACGAATAACCTTTACTTTTAGGGTTATTCGTTTTATTTAAGGATTTTGTAACTTAATAAGGAGCAATCTTTCCTAAAATTGCCGGTCTTTTAGCACCTGTTGCACTTGGTACATTTGAAGACTTCTTGCTATATGTAAGATATCCAAGAATAGCAAATGCCATTGCTTCTTTAGCATCAGAATTAATTCCAAGTTCATCAATTAAATTAACTTTTACATCAGGAATAAGGTCTTGTAAATGTTTCATTAATACTTTGTTATGACCTCCACCTCCCGAGATAAATACTTGGTATTTTTTGTCTTTCTTAAACACAAAATCTTTGTATGAATTAGCAATTGCTAAAGCAGTAAAGTAAGTTAAAGAACGAATTAGATCATACTTATTATAATTAGGAAAATCTGCAATTAATTTTTTGATAAATGCTTTAGTATACTTTTCTCTTCCAGTGCTTTTAGGAGGCTTAATTTTATAATATGGATCATTAAGGAGGTAATTTATTATCTCGTTTTGCACTGTTCCACTAGAGGCAAATTCACCACCAGCATCATATGGTTTGTTAAATAAAATTTGAGCAGTATAATCAATTAAAACATTTCCTGGACCATTATCAAAAGCAAAAACATCCTGAGTTTCCAAGTTGAGACACTATAAAAAACGAATACAGCTATAAATAAGGTGTATTCGTTTTTTTACATTTAAAATTACACACATAGAATTAACTCATACATGCGATGAAATCTTTATAAATTTTTATATTTTCTTTGTGGTTTTCATCCAAATCATTAATTATTTCTTGTACCACTTTTCCATTTACTTCTTTTTTTGTTATAGTCATCATTCTTAATGAATCCACAAATAAATCTAACGTCACTTTTTGTATTTCTCCATTGATTTCATAATATTTCTTTAATTTATAAAGACAGTATTTTAAAACAACAAGAGCAATGAAACATAATAAAAGATGTGCAAGTATATGCTGTTCATTATGAACAAAAACAGGTCTAACTTGTAAAGAAGATTTTAATGTTCTGAAATTTTCTTCTACTTTTCATTGTTTTCTGTAAATTTCATTAGCTTTTTCTGGTGTTAAATCTAGAATATTGGTTTCAATAATGTAAAAACCATCTTCAGATTCTTTTTTCTTAATTTTCTCTCAATTTAATTTACCCACTGTTTTGCCATCAATGTCCATATATTTCTTTTTATATTCTGGAACTAAAGAACTAAGTGGCAGTTCTCCATTTACAGTTTTCTTATTCAATTTATCAATAAAATTATTTCTTTTTAATTTATCTAAAGTCTTTTTCCCAGGACTGAAAAACACACATCATTTTCTGTATTTACCATTAAATCTATTTTTATTTCAAACAGATTCAACAATTTGTTCTTTTCAAAACATTTCATCTCTAAAAACATAATGTTTGTCTTCAAGAATGAATTTTTTCATCCCAATACTTAATGTATCTAATCTTTTTTGGAATATATATTTAATTCCTTTTTGTTCTAGGAAACGTAAGTTTGCGTTGTTATTTATTCCACGATCTGCAACTATTGTAATATCCTTTATTTTATAGATTGATTGAAGTTCTAAAACGAAGGATAACATTGTTTTACCATCAGCCGTGTTACCTGGGAAAACTTTATAGTGTATTGGTATTCCGTTTTCGTCTACAGCCATTGCTATGACTACTTGATCTTCATTGTGTTTTCCGTCTTTTGAAAAACCGTTTTTTCTCATCCCTTCTCTTGTAAAGCTTTCAAAATAAACTGTTGTGTTATCGAAGTGAATAACTTTATTATTGCGATTTGTAAATTCATTTATTTTTTGAAATAAATTGACTAAAACAGAGTTCTTATTTTCAAAAATAACATCAAGATAGTTATATATTGATGATTTTTTAACATTAATATCATTTATAAAATCGCTTTTATTTTTATATTGTGACATATAGCTTCTTGGAAGGATAATTCTAGTTGCTATGAAAAATTCCAAAACCTCTTCTAACGATTTATGTTTACTTTTTGGCAATACTGAAAATAAATCTAATTCTTTAATAACTTTATAAATTAAATCAACTCCAATATTTTGGATACTTGTTTTTACAGAAGTGGGTTTTAATAATTTAAAAAATTCTTCTTTTGCAATAGCTTTATCTAAAGATGTATCTACTTTTTTTGCTATTTCTTTCATATCTTCAATTGAAGATAATCCATACTTTTCTTTGATATCTTCTCAGTATCCTAGACCAACCTGATTTCCATAACCTTTTTTAAAACCTTTAGAAATAGCTAAAACTAAATAATATTTTCCATTTTGTTTTTTCTTGCATAAACTGTAACTCATGCTCTTATTATATCATTTTATGTGTGTAATGTAAGTAAAAAAACATTTTTTTCTTTAGGTCATATATCTTTGATATATGTATAAAAAATAAGCCTAAAAAATAGGCTCAACTTGGAAACTCAGGATCAAAAGCAAAAACATCTTCAAAATTGTGATTTAAAACAGTAACATTAGAAATTCCACCAATGTTTTGAAGTAAGTTAACTTTATTAAGATCTTTGCAAATTTCTCAATCAAAAATAGTTACAAGCGGAGCACCTTGACCGCCATTAGCCATATCAGCGGGTCTAAAATCACCAATTGTAGTAATTTGTGTTTTTTGAGCAATTACGCTGATATCACCAAGTTGCATTGTTGATTTAGTTTCGCTTTCACTTGGGTCAATTAAATGGTAAATCGTTTGTCCGTGAGAAGCTATGAAATTAACATCTTTTTTATCTATTTTGTGTTTTTTAATAAACTGGTTAATGCATTTAGCATAAAAATTAGCTATTTCAAAATTCAGCGAACATAAAAATCTGGATGAAATATCATCTTTAAATGATTTGAAAATTTTCTCCCTTAAACTCGTTTCAATTGGGAACATTTCAAAGTTATTAAGCTCTATTTTGATTTGCCCATCAAAGCTTCAAATACTTACATAAGCTACATCCAGAGCATCAACACTAGTTCCGCACATTAAACCAATTGCATTAATTTTTCTTGCCAAAAGTAAACCTTCCAAATGGTTTGATATGATCAATTAAAAATAAATCATCTTCATCAATTCTAGCTACTACATTTTTACCTAAAAGCACATTTTCTTGGTCTTTTAAGATGATTTGAAGCTCACCTTTATATTGTTTATAGTTTTCATTACAAATAACAACATCACCTTTTCTAAGCGCTTTTTGCTCGGTATTTTGCTTAATTTGTTCCTTTTTATATTTAACTCTACTTTGAGTTGATCTAATACTATAATCATTAGTATCACCTCTTCTAAAGTGTTCATTTTCAAGCAAGATTATATTTTCGATTTCTAAGTTATTTTCATTTAAATGAACCTTAAAATTCACAATTCCTTTTTGAAGCTCTGAAAGTTCTTTCAGCTCTTTTTCACTTGCAAATGAATCACCAATGATAATATCATCAATATAACCTAGGTTCATTAGAAACTTAGCTTGACTAGCTACATTTTTACCTCTTAAAAGTTCAAGTGAACAAAGTCCGTGACTTAATTCTCAAGGACCAACAGTTGCATTTTGTGAAGAAACAAAAGCAGCTGTTCTAATGTTATGTGCTTTGAATTTTTTAGTAATGCGTTCAAAAAATTCAAATGAAAGACCAGTGTATTTTTGTGGGTAGAAATTATGTGAAGCAATTAAATTATCTAAATTAGGTAAGTAAGCTAAAATGTTTTCTAAATAACTATTATCATTTGAGATATTAATTTCGATTTTTAAATTTTCTTTATTGTAAGTCATAGCAGCTTCTTTTTTGCCATCAAACCCAAGATCTAACCTAATTCCGGTAGCTCCCATCTGCTTAAATAAAGCTAAATTATCATAAGATACACCTAATTTATCAAAGACCCTAGGATTAACATCTAAAATAACTTCCATTCCTTTGCTTGTTGCAAAATCATTAATTTCCTTAAAGCTTTTAACAACTTCTTCTTTGGTGGCATTAACCGATAAAAGACACGAAAAGACACGTTTAAAGCCATAATTGGCAGCTTTTTCAAGATAATCTAAAATCTCTTTTTTATCCTGCTTTTCTGGGTAAATTGAAACTCCTAACATATTAACCTTTCTATTTGCGTTTGTTTTGGTACTGATTAGCTTTAGCAAGTTTTTGCTCTCTTCAAATGTTATATCTTTCTAAAAATAGTGCTGTAGAAAATCCAAGGCAAAGCACAAATGGAATTCCTGCTGCATAAAAAGTGATATTAAAATCAACATTTGCAATTATAAGCGGCACACCAACTAGAATAAATACAATAAAGGGAAAAGGGAGAACATATCACATTTTAAGTTTTTTAAGAACTTGATAGCTCGTGTTGATTTTATTAGTTATTAAATATGCAAAGGCGGCACAAGCAATCAAAATCAGGAAAACTCATCATTGCATAAAAATCCTTTTTAATTAAAATTTATTGTTTTCTTTTTCAAAATTTTCTTTTGAAAATAGTTCTAGAATGAAATTCTTTAGAAATTTCTTCTCTAAGTTTATCTACATCTAAGGTAATGTTTTGTTTTTTAGCTTCAGCGACTCTAGTTTCAATTTCCATTTCAATTTCTTCTTTAAGAAGTTTTTTATCATAAGCAATTGCAAATGGGTATCAAATAAGGCATGAAATAAAAATTAAAACAAAGGTAAGCACACCAGCTTTTCAATCAAGACCTGTTGAAAGAAGTGCTCCAAAGAAAGTAGGAAGAGTTCAACCAACAGTTTGCACTGGAATTGCAATTAAATTAAGTTTCATTAAGATAAATGTAACAGTTCCCATTACAATTGGTGAAAGAATAGCAGGAAGAGCTAAAAATGGGTTAAGAACAAGTGGGTATCCAAAGATAATTGGTTCATTGATATTGAAAATCCCCGGAAGTACTGATGGATAAGTAACTGAACGAATGTATTTTGATTTAGCAAAAAGGAGCATTACAATAATAAGTCCTAAGGTAGCTCCAGCTCCCCCGATTCATACGAATCATTGGAAAAATGGTTCAACTAAAATGTTAGCACCATCTTTTGCATAAAGCATACTTACTTTTAAGTTAGTTAAAAGTTCACTGTTTTGATCGATTGCAATCAATCAAAATGGACGAGCAAGAGCTCCGATAATTGACATTCCATGAATACCTGCGATTCAAAGAATCATAACAAATAACACTACAATTAAGAATCCAAAGTAATTACTTTTTCCAAATAAAGTTTGAAGTGGAGAAAGGATGAAGTTAACATATGAGTGAATATTGAATTTTAAAAAGTAGAATAAGAAAGTAGCGGGTAAAATAACAAAAATCATAGGGATTAATGCATTAAAAGGTTTTGCTACTGATTGTGGAACTGATTTAGGCATTTTAATTATGATGTTGTATTTAACACATAATCTAAAGATTTCAATTGAAAGAATTGAAACTACAATTCCACCAAAAATTGTGGCTGATCCAAAAGAAGCAGTTGAAATAGTTGGGTTACCAATTCCAGTATATGTTGGTCCGATAATTGAAATTAAATAACCAATAAGTGCAATTAAAACACCTTGTTGATCATCTAATTTGTAGCTTTTGCTAAGAGAACGAGCAATTCCAAGAACTGCAAAAAATCCTAACATTGGGTATGTTAATCTATATGGAAGCATTAAAAATGATGCTCATTTTTTTCCAGCTTCGGTTTTCATTAAAACAGCTTGCCCGAAAGTTTGTCCACTTTCTTTACCAATTGGGAAAAAGAAAAGGATTAAGAATAATGAACCTATTAATAAAATAGGAATAATTGAGATCATTCCATTGCGAATTGCATCGATATAACGATTTTCACCTAATTTGGAAATAATAGGCATAAATGTTCTTTCGACTCATTTCATAAATGAAAGACCATAACTTTTTTTGGTTTTTTCCATTTTATGACTCCATTGTTTTTAAAATATTTTGAATTAATTTGGATGCACCAATTGGTGAATATTCAGTGATTTGAATTTGGTAAATCTTTTTGTTTTTTGCAGCTGCAAATTCTTCGATTTGGCTATATTTGTGTTTAATTTGCGGAGCGACTAAAACAATGTCAAAATCACCTTCAAATTCTTCAATTTCATTAGTCCCAATGGCTTTGGCACTAAAATTGTCCAAATTTAATTTACTTGCTTCTCTTTCGAGTGAAGAAATTAAAATTTGAGTTGACATTCCTCCTGAACAAATAAGTAATACTTTCATCTTACACCTCTTTTAATTTTTTGCTTGCTATTGCTTTTTTAGCAAATACATAAACTAAATATACTAAAATGTTGGCAGCTTGTACAAAAACAAGACTAAGAAGAGTATATTTAATGGCATTATTTTGAGCCATTGCTACATCATAAGCTTCACCTCTAAAAACAGTATTATTTGCTGATAATTGCATAAGGTCATCATTAAATACTGAATAAGCAATTGATGTATGTAAAAGTAAAGCAAATGAGATAATAAATGTTGTTAAGGTGAAAATATATTTAATTGGGTTATCACCAAGTAATTTTTGTCCATTTTTACGTTTTTGGTAAAAATCTTTTGCCAATAAAACAATGGAAACAAAAATAAGAATTGACATTAATAAAACTGTCATTATAAAATTAATGTCAGAATAGTTAAGGCTAACTGTTGCAATTTCAGATTTGCTTTTTTGCATTATCTTTGGTATAAATGCAAGTGTTTCAATAATTGAAAGAATTGCAACTAGAATACTTAGACCTATAACAGAGCTAACTCTAGTTTTTTTCATTTTTACCTTCTTTGTATTTGTCAGTTAATTTTTCAACTAATTTGATCATTTTTTCAGCCATTACTAAAGCATTTTCAGCTGACATAAATTGATCTTCAGAGTGCATAATTAAAACTGACTCGTTTTGAATTTGCCCATTTAAACTAGCTGTAAGTAAATTTGAATGAGCATTGTGAGTATTTTTGAGAAACTTTTTTCCTTCCTTGACTTTTTCTTTAGCTTGCTCAAGTTTTTCATCGAAAGCTAAATCAATAGCTTCTAAGAAACAATTTTTAGCTTCACCGCTAAAAGAAATAAGTTCAAAGCATAACTGTTCAATATTATTTTCCATATTTTTCCTCGTATTTTTTTCTTGCATCAGATAATGAAAGACTATCTTCTAACATATAAAGTGCCATTTGAACATTTTTGGTTTGACTAAATACCTCTTCAATTTCTTCGTTAGAAGCATTTGTAATTTCTTGAATCATATTTTTACATCTTTGCTCTAGCTTTTGATTTGAAGGAATTACATTAATCATATAATTGCCACGCACATATCCAAGCTTAGTCATTACTGCAGTTGATAAAATATTGCAAATCATTTTTTGTGATGTTCCGGCTTTCATTCGTGTTGAACCTGTAATAACTTCAGCTCCAGTATTTAGGAAAATTAAATGATCAACATCTAATTTATTTTCTTTTGAAAGCGAATTACAAATTAAAGCATTTTTGCATCCAATTTGCTTAGCATAATCAAGAGCTGCAATTACATAAGGGGTTCTACCAGAAGCTGTTAGCCCTACTAAAATGTCATTTTTGTTTAAATTAACTGCTTTTAGATCTTCTCTAGCTTGCTCTTTATTATCTTCAGCACCTTCAATTGGTTCATAAAAAGCTTGTTTTCCTCCAGCAATTAATGCAATAATTTTACCTTTTACTCCGTAAGTTGGATAAATTTCTGATGCATCAAGCATCCCAATTCTTCCGCTAGTTCCAGCTCCAATATAAACGATTCTTCCACCATTTTTTAAAGCTTTGTAAGCAGAATTAATTAATTTAGCAATTTTTACCTTATTTTTTTGCACTTCAGTTAGAATGATTGAATCTTCTAATGCAATTGTTTCAACCATTGAGATAGTATCTAACTTGGAAAAATTGAAAGTTCGTTTGTTGCGCTGCTCAGTTTTTAAGCTTGCAATTTTGTTCATTTTCATAACTAATTGTTTCTTTCTAAGGTTCTATAAAGTAAGATACCTGGCACTTTTGGTACATCGTATGGTTTATTATTTTTTGTATCAAAGTTTCGATCTGTAAGATATTCAACAAGTGGAGTATCAACAACTTTCATATTAACTTTTGCACTTGAAGCGTTTCTGTAGTATGCTTTTTTAACTCCATTTTCTTCTTTAAAGATTAAATATCCACAGTGAGTTACGTCTAATCAGCTATTTAAGTTAGCAGGCGCTGCAAGCATAATTAAATCACCATCTTTAAAGTATTTAGCTAAAAATTCATCACTAACAGCTTTAACATCTAAATATTTAACTGTTCTATTTTCTTGTTCAACTCCAACAAGTACTGAATCTCTTTGAGCAGGATTTTCTTTATTTGGCTTACCATTTTTAACAAAATCAATAGTGATAATTTTGTCTGCATTTTCAGTACCTAAAACTTGTTCAGTAACTAAGTTTTTCACAATTGGATTTCCATGTTCCCAATCAGTGAAAAAGTGTTTTCTATTTGCATAAGTTACTTCTGAATTATTGTATCTAGTGCTTACTAAAGCATCTAAGAAACTACTATAATCAGTAGCATATAAAAGTGCATTAACATAATCTAAATATGTAAAGCAATCTAGACCTGTAAAATCAGCTACTAATACTTCTTTATTCTCGTTATTTCCAATTAGCCGATCAGCTACATATGGATCATTTAAGAACTTGTCACTAATAAATGAAACAAGTTCATTAACTGATTTATCGCTAGCTTGATTGAAAGTATTTCTAGCAGCAATGATTTTATTAACTTTTGAAATGGTTGCTGCATTAGTTAAAAGTGGATTTTCAGTTTTTAAAAAGCCACTAAAATATGCAAGAGTTGAATCTTTTGATTTAATCTGTTTATTTAAATCTTCATTTACTTTTTCTACTTTAGTTTTTTCAGCAGAGATATCCTTAAGATTTAAATTTTCAGTTTCTAGTTTTTCAATTAGAGCTTTTTCATTAGTTTTACTATTACAACTAATTATGGATAAAGCAGGAATGACACTAGCTCCTAAAAGCAAGAATTTACCGATTTTCATCTTTTCTCCTTAATTAAAATATCCGGGATTTTTATTATTTCCCTACTTTAATTTTATTTTTTGGTTATCAAAAATTTCAAAAAAATTTGTGTTATATTTAATATTTTGTGAAATATTTTATAATTTTGATATGGTAAAGCGAAGTAAAACTACAAATTTTGAGATCTTTTATGACAAACTTATTGATCAAAGTAATCAAAAGGAAACAATTAACAAACACATTGCATGTAAGATCTTAAAATACATTAAAGATTTAAAACCAATTGAAAAAGCAATTGATTTTTGCGATAAAAACGGAATTAGCCCTTCTACTTTTACGGCTTTTTGTAAAAAAATGGGGTTTTCAAATGTTAAAGAGCTCATTTTTATGCATGAGCAAATTTTAGAAAACTACAAAAAGAAAAAGCTATCTAAAAAAGATAGTGATAACAAAATTAAACTAGCAGCTAGAATTATTGATAATAGTCGTAAAATTCTATTTATCGGTGTTTCTGGGGCTTTAAGCACTAATATCGACTTTCAACTTAAGTTGCTAAGAATGGACAAAAACGCTATAGTTGTTTGAAATAAATATGAGCAAATCGGTCTTTCAAAACTACTTACTGAAAAAGATGTTATTATTGTTAATTCTGTATCGTTTCAACACAAATGAATGATCGATATTGTAAAGCATACTAAAGCCGCAGTTATTGTGGTTTCTTCATGAATGCCTCCCGAAGTAAAAGATAAGGTAAAATTCTTTTTCCATATTAAAACTAATGAAAGACAAGATGCTCTTAGGGTATTTACAATGCAATCTAAAATTTTTGCTGTCGAAATTTATTACAAAATTTTTATCGAACTTCAAAAGAACCAAAAAAACCAAGAAAATCTTGAACTTTCCTCATACCGTTAATACCTATAAAATAGGTTAATAAGTCTAAATTAGGCCTTAATAATTCACTTAATTTAACACCATAAAATAAAAGCAAGATACAATACATCTTGCTCTTTTTGTTATTTAATTATTGTGTTTGATTTAATTAAATTAGCTAAGTCATTTCTTGTGGAATCATCTGTTTTATCATAATTTTCAATTAATCATTTTATATCAATTAAAATTGCATGAACTTGCTCATAAGGTTTAGAACTTTCGAAATCTTTTATACCTGATTTTCCTATATAAAAGAAATTATCGTTTGAATTAAAACATTCATTTCGTGAATCAAAAGGAATTAAAAAAGCATTAAAAACATTTTTGGCATCTAATTTCTTTTTGTGACAAATATATTCCCCATAAGCTATTTGCTTGACAATATCACTTGTTTGCGGAAGAGCATTTGACCTTTTACTTGGATCAATTCCATATTTGTAGTACTTTGCATCTAAAATATATCATTTACCTTCAGAAGACATTATCGAATCAGGTATTAAAGAGCTTGCTAATTCTCGTTTTTCCTCAGGTTTTTCTATTGTTCAAAGTGATTTGGGTTTTAATTCTTCTTTTGTGGATTCTTCATAATTATCAAAAGCACTTTGAATCATTCTTTCTCAAATGTATTCAAATTCTTTTGTTCCGTAAACTCAATGAGATTTGTTTTCTTCATCATAGTTTTCGATTATATTAAGCATGCATTTTAATAAAACAATTTCATTATCTTTTTGTGTTTTCGAAAGCTTTTGTTGTAAGCAAGATTTGAATAAAGATTTGTGAAATTTCACATTGGGTTTTTCTATAACTGATAAAGAAACATTGTAAAATCAACCAAGGTTTCTAATTGCTTCATAAACACAATATTTATGAATCTTTGTAATTAATTCTTTATGATTTTTCACGTTTTTTCGATGCAAAAGATTTAAATAGATTAAATTGTTACCAGAAATAACTGGTCTTTCAATTTGAATTGTCTTTTTAAAATCAATTTTTCCGCCATTATAATGTGTAATGATAATATCTTCTTCATGTAGATATTTCTTGTTGCTTATCAAAAATTGTTCTAAAACATATAAAAAAGAACTTAATGGGAAAAATAAATTTTTAGATGAATTTTCTTGATCTTTGGAAAGCGTTTGTTCTTGCGCTCTGTTTAAAAATTTAAGACATTTTAACAACTTTTTAATTTCTATTATTTTAGATTCTTCACCTTTTAAATTTATGTCTTTAAGATTGTAACCAATAGGAAATGAAACTGTGAGAGTGTTATCTTTTTTTCATAGACCTACAAAACCATTTAATTCATTACTATTTACCACTTGAATTTCAAGCTCTTTTTGACTTGTTGTATCTTGACTCATTATTTATTATCTTATTTAGAACTTAATTTATTTTGAACTTCGACATTGAAAATACTCTTAAATCTTTCTTTACCTGAGTTCTTATCGTCTACAAATGTCTTTATAACTGAATCTAAGCTCTTAAATTCATCTTTAAACACACTTTCTCTACTTAATTTAAAAGCATCATCTCATAAATATTTAAGAACTTTATGAGCAAAGTAATGAATTCTTTTCTTATTTAAATCGTTTTTGTTTATGAAGTATTTACCAATTCTTTTATCTTCTAAAGAACTCATATGGCTTGAATTATCTAAAATGTAACCATTAATCACTTCTAGAAAATCACCTCAAGAAACATCTGTATCAAATATTTGAGAATTTTTAAGCTCTTCTTCCTTTTCCTCTTTTGTAAATTCATTAGAAATATGCTTCATTTCCCAACGTCTTTGAAAGGCAGTATCTAAAGTATAAACATTTTGATCAGAAGTATTCATTGTGGCAATAATAGTAAGATTAGAAGGTATTTTAATCTTCTGATTTTTGTCTTGATACACTTCCTTAGCAATATCTGTATTTGTTATTTCATATTCACTTTCTCCACTTTCATCTCTATCTAAAAGTTGGAAAAGATCACCAAAAATAGAATGTGCATTCCCGCGATTAATTTCTTCAATAATTAAGTAGTGGTGATTTTCTTGATCTTCAATTGCTTTTTTTAGAATTTTAGTAAAAGGACCAGATTCAAATTTATATGTAATTAAGTGATTTCCATTTTCTTCTTTAATATCAGGTTTGATTTGACCTACAAAATCTCCATAGCTATATTCCGGGTGAAAAACAACTCTTTCAAAACTAACTTGCTTATCTTTGTTATCTAAATCATATTCTTTTTGAACTTTGTACGATTTACCAACACCAGGTGCACCATAGTAGATGATATTTACACCTGTTTTATTTGTGTTATTTTTATTTTCTTTGGTTTGTGCCATATTTTCTTTACCCTTTTTATTTACATATACATAATTTTTCTCTTTTTCATTATCCATATTAGATATGCAATAAATAAATTCATAATTTTTTAAATTAAATTCACTTTTGATTTTATTGGTTATTAGTATTGAATTAACCATAAAACTGATTTCTTCTTTCTCTTCTTTACTAAATTTCTCTTGCTCTTGTCATTTATTTGCTTCATCACCAAAGAGAATATCTAAAATGTATTTTGACCAGTTATCATTGTAATATGGAGAAAATATATTAGGAAACATAACGTGGATATATTTTCTAAATCAAACTCTTTCGAATAGACTAAATGGTCATCCATTTTCATTAAATTTTCAAGTTTTATGTTCTTTTATAGAATTGTAAATTTGCTTTGTAAATTCAATGCATTCATCAATGTTGTTTAAATTGTAATTATTATAGTTGCTACTTTTCTCATAAACTTTCTTAAGAAACAAATGAACATCATTTGTTATTTGTATAGCTTCTTCTTTAGTAATTTCTTTTTTAAAACGAGTGAAAATAATTTCTTTTTTATCTTTACTTTTGATTATTTGTAAAGGCTGTGCTTTGTCAGCAAAGCTTCCTTTTATACTGCCAAAAAATTCATTCATATAATCTATAGGTTTTTTATTAATGGGTTTTTTATATATTTCACCATAATACTCTAGAAAGTACATTAAATTTTCTTTTCTTCCCTTGGTTTCATGAAAGAGTTTATACAATAACTCTTCACTTGACATTTTCTCTAATTTGTGTGGTTTAAAATTAGATTGAATTTTTTCATAAAATGATTTCACATTTTCTCAATCTATTTCAGTTATTTTACGAATTGCATCTTCTTCTATTTTCGATTTTTGAGATAAATAATCTTTTATTTTATTAATTTGGATTATTTCTTTCTTACTACTCATTTTTTACCTCTTACTTTTTAGGAATCAAGATTTAAAAAAGTTATTTTTATCTCTTTATTTAATTTTATCAGCATCGATTTATTGTCAAATAATATTTGTCTTTTTAATAATATTTTTTCACTTATACTACTTGTTTTTAGTAAAAAACAAGTATTTATTGAATGTTTTTACACTCCAAAAAAACAGATATAAAAGCTAATTCTTTTTAAATCTAATATAATTTAAGAAGCATATTAAAGGAGGATTAAAATGCAAAAAGATTTAAACACTTCAATGTTTAATGAAAACATAGAAAAATCACTTAAAGAACAATATTTAGAAAAGATAGATAGTCTATCTACAAGTATATTTAACGAAGATCAAAAAGAACTTTGTAAAACAATTATTGAAAACGCAAAAGAAGATGATGTTCAAAACATTTATCAATTATTAATTCAAAGAATTAAAATTGGATTTGCTTTTGATGTTGCCCCAACACCAACAACTACAAACAAATTCATTACTTTACTTAAAGAAAACAAAGAACTTTCTTTTGGAACTGAAAAACTTGAGCTTAACAGTTCAAAAGAAAAAGACATTTTAATCATCGGTGAAAACTTCGATGTTTTAAATAATTTAAGAGCAATAGAGAGAGAGAGAGAGAGAGAGAGAGCGGGCCTTGAATTTAACTACGATGTAATCTACCTTGATCCTCCTTACAATACTGAAGCTACACAAAAAGATGGTAACAACCTAGCTAATGACAAAGATGATATGTCTGCTTCAAAATTTATTTACCGTGACAAATTTTCTCGCAACGGTTGACTTAATATGATTAGAGAAAGATTTGTGAAATCTAGAACTATTCTCAAAGAGGATGGTGTAATTTTTGTATCAATTGATGATGCAGAACAAGCATACTTAAAAGTTCTAATGGATGAAATTTTCGGAGAAGAGAATTTTGTAACTATATTTTTATGACAAACAAATAATAGTGCTATGAAGCGTTTTAAGTATGTAAGAAATGATTTAGAGTACATTTTATGTTATGCTAAAAACAAGGAAAAATTAAAAGAATTTTCAAAAAAAGAAAATGAAATTATTACTTTTGAAAACATCGACAATGATCCAAAAGGCCCTTGAATTAGCACTAATGCTACTTATAAATTGAATGAAAATAATGAAAATACATTCGATTTACAATTACCAAATGGAAACACAATAAGAAGAACTTGAAGATTTTCAAAAGAAGAATTTTTAAAAGGTGAAGTCCCTTTATTTTTTAGTGGAAATAACGTTCCAAGAATAAAAGTGTATGAAAATGAATATGATAAAAATAAAGTATTTTCAAATTTAGCAATGTCTTTTGAAAAACCTAGTATAAACGATTTTGAAAAATCTTCATCTTTTATAGATTATTTTAACTATGTAGATAGTTTTTCTAAAGCAAGAAAACAATTAGAACAAATATTAAATAATGATACTTTTTCAACACCAAAACCTACTTCTTTAATAAAATTCTTAATTAAATTAGTTAATAACAAAAATGCTCGTGTTCTTGATTTTTTTGCAGGTTCTGGAACAACTGCTCATGCTGTTTGAGATTTAAATAGAGAAGATGGCGGGAATAGAAGTGTGACACTAGTTACTAATAATGAAAATGGTATTGGCAAAAATGTTACTTATGAAAGATTACATAGAATTTCATTAGGAAAAAGCACTGATGGAAACGTAAACTTCAAATGATTAGATAAAAACGAGCCTTATCAAGTGCCTTTAAAAGTTTATGAAACTAAACAATTCTCAATTGATATAAACAATAACTTAGAGGAAAAAACTGAATTATTTATTAAAGAAATGCAAGAGTTAGCTAATGTTAATTTAGATGAAAAAGATGATAATGAAAGAATTCTTTATTATTTAAAACAACTTTATTCATTAAAAAATGATGAGGATCAAAATGAAACTAACTAATGTTCAAGAAAGAGCTGTAAATGAAATTGCTAATTCTTTTGATCTTTCATCCAAAAACAAAGTAATATTTAAAGCACCAACTGGTGCTGGTAAAACTTTTATGATTTCTAATGTAATTGACAGAATAATTAGTGAAAGCAATGGTAAAAAGTTAATTTTTGTGCTAGCAACTATTTCTGACGCTTCGCTTCCACAACAATTAGAAACACATATAACCAAGTATTTACCTTACTTAAATAACAATTTTGAAATCAAGCACGTTGTTTCTCCTTCATCCTCAAAAATAGGAATAAAAGTAAAAGATTATTCAGCAAATATCCCAGTTATGCATAATGGTGGTCTTTTGATTTTTGGGCTTGCTTCTTTTGGGAAAGGTAGAATTTTTACCGAAGAAGGAATTTTAGATACTTTTTTAGATAATATTAAAAACTCAATAGATACTGAACTTATTTACATTCGTGATGAAGCACATCGAGCTAATGAAACTAAATCATTAATTAATGATATTGAAAAAGCTAATGATAAATTAAAAGAAGCAGCTCGTTTTTACATTGAAATGACTGCTACTCCTAAAAATATTGACAATTCAATTATTGTAGAAATTACGGAAGATGAATTGAAGCAAGATACCACAAAATTATTAAAAGAAAATCTTATTTACAACAAAGGAATAGACGAATTAGAAGAAGAGGAAATTGAAAATAATCAATTACTTGAAAAAGCTTGTGAAAAATTCAAAGAAATCAAGAAAGCTTATGTAGATAAAGATAACAAATATGGGCTTAAAGGTATTAATCCAGCAATGCTAATTCAAGTCGAAAATAAAACCAAAGAAAACCAGGAAGAGTTTGAAAAAAGAATTCAAGAAATTAAAACAATTCTTAATAAATATCACTTAAACTGAGTTACATATTTTTCTGATGATAAAAAAGATTCCAGTGGTAGAGAAGAAGTTTCACTTGAAAAAATCTCAAGAAATAGTTCTGATGTTGATGTAATTATTTTTAAAGTTGGTCCTTCAGTGGGTTGAGATATCCCTAGAGCTTGTATGCTTGTGCAACTTAGAAATGTTTCTTCGGAAACATTAAGCATTCAAACTGTTGGAAGAATCAAAAGAAATCCCGCGGTAAAAGATACTAACATTGAAAATTGGGACTTGAAAAACCCTGTTTTTTCTTACTATATTTATTCTTATTCTAAAGTTCCTTCAATTGAGCTTTATGCTTCTTTTTCACTTAAAAAAGAGTATAAAAATACTGAATTTATATCAGGTATTATTGATAAAAATCAATATTATGATTTTAAAAGATCAGTGGAATTTCAAAACAAAATATTAGAACTTGTAAGTAAAACCCAACTTGAAGAAAAATGCGACTTACTTATGCAAGAATATGAAACAAAAGGCAAAATTATTTATGAAAGTGAAAAGCTTTTAAATACCAATAAAAAAATTATTGATAAAGCTATTTTCAATATAATCGATCTTGCTTTAGCTAATGAAGATTTAATTGACAAGCAAAAAAATTACTGAAACGAAAAAGTTAAAGCTGCAGTTTTAGATAAATTAAAACAGATCTCAAAAGAACTTAACTTTAGTTACGAATTAGTTGCTTATGCATTTTTCACTCTAAAAAGCAGCGAAATTAGAAAAGTATACTGAAGTTTCCAAGAAGATAAATATAAAGCTAATATTGGAGTTGATTATAAAATCATCAAATCAAAACTACCTGATTTTTTCTCAATAGAAAAAGATGATTATAAATCAAATAAAGGTATATTTAAACTTCAACTTCAAGAAGCTTTAAACCTTAAATCCGCATATGAAAGTTCACATTTATCAAAAAATGAAAAGCATAATGGAAATGTGAATAAAGAAGATAAGTTTCTTATTTATACTTCAGATAATGAAAAAAACTTCTTAAATAAATTTAAAAAGTTTTTAGATAAAAGAGTGATTGAATCAGAGTCAATTGTAACATGAGCTATCAACCCAGTGCATACTGGAATCTACTTTGAATATATCGATGGCTCAACAAAAGATATCAGAAAATCATTCCCGGATTATATTCTCAAAATCAAAGACCATTTTGTTGCAATTGAAGTAAAAGGTGCTAACGATGATTATGACATTAAGAAAACAGAAAAGATAATCGAGGGGTATAAACAATTCTTATACGAAAAAGAATTAAAACTTATCAAAGATTCTTTTACATTAGTTGTCTTTAAACCTGAGGGAGATGAATTTAATGGAATGTCGACAATTAAAGCAATTAATGATAAAATTGATCAATATGATTCTCTTAGCAGCTTTTTAAATGATATTATCAAAAATGTAAGCTTAGATCAATAACAAATTAATTAAAGAAAATACCTTTCCAAGTTAAGTGGAATGGTATTTTTGATTTTATAAATTTTGTTAAAGTGTTTTTTGAAATAAATAATTATCTATTAGCAAAAAGAAAAGGTATTTCATTTTTACTGAAATCAAATATTTCTATTAATTTTCGCATATCTTCTCTTTTATCTGATTTATAGTATTGAATATTCAATAAGGTAATTTATTCAAATGTGGTTCATTCAAATTTAGTTTTATCTTTTTTACAAAGAAGGCTAGTTTGTTAATATCTTTTTTAGTTATCCTGTTTTCGCCAAGTGCTTTTATTGCTTGAATTATTAATAAAACATCTTCAGAAAAAATCAATTCAATACTTTTTGCGTGTTTAAATATAATTTTTATCCCATTATAATTATATTCTCTATACGGACCACTAGATACATAAATTAAAACACCCGGAACTTGCGTAGATAGACCAGTATAATTTAATGCCGCTTCTTCTGTTGGTGCAGTTTTTCAAGAAAATTTTTCCGCTATTTTATCCGCAACTTCTTCAACATGAGGATATATGTTTTCTTGTAAAAGTTGACTAAAATGTGGCTTAGTGTATAAACCGTCCATAACTCTAAAAATTTTATTTTGTTTTTCTAACCTATAAAATATTGATTTTATAGTGTTTTTATTACCCAAGTGATAAAAATCATTTAATGAATAAATAGTTCCTCTATTTTCTTCTAAAATTTTTTCTATTTCTTTAGTTTTTATTTCATTCATTTTAACCTTTCTATGCACCCAAAATTATACACTTTTGGGTTCAAAAAATATAAATTAAGCTATAAATTAGAAAAGTCACACGCAAATTCAATGCATGTGACTGCTTGAGTGTAATCTCCAGTGCAAGAATTATAAATTCTTGTTTTATTACAATAATGCACTAAGAGCAAAATTCAACTGATTTAAAAAATGACCTCGCATCAGCTGAAGCTAAATAATTTAAATAGTAATTGAAACATTACTCAAAGTGTGGTTAGACTATATTTTGAGTTTTTCGCCCCTTTATATTGGTCTTTTGGGTTTTTAAAATCCCTAATGGAGCCCTTAATAAAACTTAATTAGGCTACTTGAAGCACTCAGGAGAGTAATAAAAAGTACCAAGATAACTTGGCACTTATATATTTTAATAATTGTAATTATTAATCTTTAATTTTGAATTTGAATTCTCGAATAGTACTTTGGTATGGGATAGATAAGATGTTATAAATAGTATCTGTACCTAATGCTACTATTCGATTGTCAGGTCTTGTAACTTGTATTTGTTCATTGTAAACTCAACTGATTGATTTTAAATCTTGAACACTTCTAGCCACTCCGTTAACTATTAATTTTCCACCTAAACGATCTAAACCGAAGAAGAAATATGATTTGTCATCACTATTTCTAAATGAACTTGTAAAAATTGGATCTTGACCATTAACTATGTATTTAATAGCATTTTGACCATTATGTGTTATATAGAAACTATTAATAGAATTCATACTAAAATTGCTTGGTAATTTAAAATCAAATTTTTGAACAGTATATATACCATTTGAATCGTTTGAAACATTTTTATCAAAAATTAAATCATTATCATATACAAATTTAGCAAAATTATCTGCTGTTCATATTTCTGGGCTATTACCAATTGAATTATATGAAGAATCTTGGAAATTTCTAACCTTTGTGTAATTTCTAGATTCAAGACCATTAATATATGATTTAACTTCTTTTGTAGAATTATCTATTTCAAATTTAAATGATCATTTAAACACCTCTACTTGTGGCATTGAACGAGTGATGTCATTATTATTAAAAACATCACCATATTTCGAAGTTAAAGTTGTATTTGTTTCCAATGATATAGGCTTACTTGGGTAAATACCAAAAACAATCATTTCATGTGTAGAATCATTTAAATAAACTTTATATCATCCATTATTAGAACTAATAATATTAGTTCAGCTTCCTGAAAATGCATTTGATACTGGTGCAGAAATTTTTAGCCCTAATTTTCCCTCTTTAATAAGCTTTGCAACTTTATTATCATCACCTGTTAATTGATCTGGGCTTGAAGCTTTAGCTGCTTTTTCATAATCTAAATTAGAAATTGATAAAACACCTTGGGTAGATCCTGGATAAAACACTTGCTCTTTTAAACCGCTTCAGAATTTATTCAATAATTCTTCATCACTTGTTTGAGCATTATATCAACCGGTATCTTTAATTTTAATAACTGTTTGTTTGTTTTCTGAACCAAATTTATCTGTTCCATTTTGATTTGAAACAAAAACGCTTCTTCCTGATTGAATTTCGAATGTTGATGTTGTTTTAAATTTAATAAGTAATTTATCACTTTTAAATTCTGTAATTGTAAAGTTATCGAAGTTTTGAACATTTCTTGGTGTAAATCTATACACAACATCAAAAAGAACTTTAGTACTTGAATAATCTGTGCTTTGATCTTCTAATTTGTATCATGAAGCATCGCTTCTTCTTTTAATAATTACTCTTAAATTATCCGAGTTAAATTGGTTTTGTAAATCTTTAGATGTGAATTTAAACTGACTAAATAAATTCATTAATTCTCTTGAATTTGTAATGTCAATTTCTGTTACAGAAGAATCGTTACCTAATGAATCAATTCTAGTTGTAAAGTCATTATATCTAATTGAATCTTCAGGTGTAATTTCAGTAAATTTATTAACTACGTCATTTAAAAGAAGCAATTTACGTGGTTTATTAACAAAAACATCTGATTTATCTCTGTTAAATTTAGTAGTGTCTGTTTCTTCTTTTAATTTATTTAATTCTGCATCAGTAAGGTTATCTTCTAATCATGTAAAGAATTTTTTACTTTGATTAATTGTATCAACAATTTTTTTAGCTTCAGTTTTAGCATATTCATTTTGTCTTGATTTTAACTGATCTAAAGTTTCATCTGGATTTGCTTCAAGTTTAGAGCTTAAGTTAACAAAATCTGGCTTAATATCATCAACATTTTGTTTGTATGAGTTATATGCATCACTGTATAACGTGTTAATAGCTCAGTAAGCTGTATCAATTTTGTTTGATGAACTAAGATCGGTAATAATTTCATTTAAGTTAGCTCTAGATGAATAAAGACCTTTAAAGTCCTTTTGAATTTGCTCAACAAGTTCTTTCATTAAACCTTTTAAGTCATATAAAGAACCAGCTTTATTCATCATTACTAATGGATCTGTAGTTGAAACTAATGTATTGTAATTAGTTTCCTCAGTTGAAGCACCTTCTATACCTAAAAACGCATTGTAAGCCACATTAAATTTGTTATTGAAAATATTGATAATTTCGGTCATTCCGAGTTGTTTAAATAAACTTGCTTGTTGCTCATCTTCTGAAGCAATAAATGGTGAAATTGTATCTCTAAAGTCTCTAATAATTCCTTTAGAAGAATCTTCTTTACCAATGTATTTCTTCATATTATCTGAGTAAATTTGGTTAAATTTATTAATTGCAGCTTTAATTTGTGTTTTTGATTCACCTAAAATTACTTTAACTTCTTGGGTAAATAATGATTCTGAAGCATCAACTGAATTACTTGGATATTGTTCTTTAAATGCTTCTGTAGTTAATTTTGATAATTCTGAATATGTAAGTGCGCTTCTGCTTACAAGTTTATTTTTTACAGAAATTAAGGCGTTGTATTCTTCATCTTTAATATCAATACTGCTTCTGATGTTTGAACTTGAAAAAGCATCGATTAATTTATCAAGTTTTTTAATTTCTTCAGCTAAAGTTGCTTGCTGTTCGTTTCAATTTTTTTCTTTTTGGTTTTCAAATTCTTTATTTGCGTAATAAATTTTCAAGTTAACATCTTTAATTGTTATATTTTCAGGTAATTTAGTATTTGCTGTTCCATTATTTTCAGTAATAGTTTTTAAATCATTGATTGCTTTAGTTTGATAACTTGAGGTAGCACTTCAACTTTGAGTAGTAATTTCGCTGCTTAATTTTTCAGTTTGTACTAAAAGAGCTTTAACTTGATTTAATTTTTCTGTGCGAATTTCATCAATTTTTTCTTCAAGTTCATAAGCTTTATGAGCTTTTGCGTTTTCATCATTTGGATTAGCCGCAATTACTTGTTCTGCTGAATCAATAATTACTTTTAATTCAGCATAAAGCTCTTTAGATCTTGGCGTATCGATGATATTTGAATTATCACCTTGTTGTCTTTCATTGTAATAGTAATTTGCAAGATCAATTCTTCTTCTTAATTCTTTTGAATCTTCAAAAGCTTGAAGAACGATGTTGTTTTTGCTTGCATCAATTGAATCACTTTCGCCAGTTACGCTGATGTATGAATCATTAAGAGCTCTGCTAAGGTATTTATCCTTAATAGCTTTTAATTTTTCAGAATCATCACCTGTTTGTGCTTTAAATTCAGTAAGGAATTGATTTAAAAGCGCGTTAATAGGTGCTTTATCTGTTTGTGAAAGACTTGATGTTTGAATTGTTTCTTTGATTTTTTGGTAATCAACTAAAATTTCAATTTTAAGCATCTTGATTTTAATTGAATCGATAAGCTTAGAAATTTGATCATTAGTTGTAAATGTTAAAAATCCTGCTTTTGCTTTTTTAATTTCAGCACTTAAAGATTCAATTTCTTTGTTAACTTCAGTATCAGTTGAAACATTTGATGAAATTTTTTCTTCAGCTTTTTTAACAATAGTTGAAAGATCAATAAATTTGTTTTGAAGTGTTTGTTCAATTATTTTTTTATAATCATCTACTGTTATAGTTGCAGATGTTAAATCAGATAAAGATGTTGATTTTAATACTTTATTTTTGTATAAATCATCCACTCTCTTTTTAAGAGCATTGTAAAGATCTAAATGATTGTTTTTAAGATCTATATTTTCAAGACCATTTGTAGAATCATTTTTGTACTCTTCAATTAAATTATTAAGCGCTTTTCTTTCATCATTTAAGTTTTGAATTTGAGCATTTTTATCATCTAAATTGTTAATTACATTTGTAATTTCAACGTTGTCTTTATCTTGTGAGTAAGGCTTTTTAGCTGTATTTTGTCATAATGCTTGAATAAGAAGTTTAGCGTCTACTTCATTACCTTCAAAAGTATTTGTTAAGTTTTTGTATGTTTGAATTTGTTCTGAAATCTCTTTGTATTTTGTAACAACTTCTTGAGCTTTTTCTGCTCTAATTTTTATCTTATCAAGTTCATCTTTTGATTTTTCATTGAAAGCATCTTGTTGAATTTTGTCTAATCAATTATCAACTTCAGTTTTCTTGATTTCACTATCTTGACCGTTGTATACGTAATAATTAATATCTTCATTAGCTTTACGTGTTTTTTCGATTATTTCATGAATTTCTTTTATAACAGCTAATCTTTCTAAGTATTTATTAATTTCAACTGTTTTAGCATTAATTGCTTCTGAATTATCACTTTGCTCAACAACAAGTGCTTCACCTTCATTAATTAAACGAGTAAGTTCAGTATTTAACGATTTCGAGAATGCTGAATCACTATTTTTTGAAAGGAAATCATCATTTGCCACTTTGACAGCCTTAGCAAATTCTGTAATTGCAGGTAATTTATTTTCAAAAAGTTTAACTTTTTCGTTAACTGATTCAAAAGTATCTAAAGTAGAAGCTTTATTTACTTGATCAAGGAAAGTATCATAAACACCATTTAAGTTTGTAAGTCCATTTGGATCATAAGCACCAATAGCATCTTCTGTTTTTTCTCTCAATCTTTGAATAAATCCTAACGATTCATCTCTTTTAATTTCGAATGTTTTATATTCTTCGAATTGTTCATCTAAAACAGATTTTTTGTTTTCAATATCTTGTTTTGAATCAGTAAAGTTAACAAGAGAATTTGAAAGCATATCATTAAGGAGGTTAATGTCGCTTTCAAGTTTATCTCTATCACTACCTCTAGTTTGTTCTTTAGCAAGTTCCTCTTTTAAAAGCAGAATTTTTTTAGCAACTAATCTTTGAACATCAAATAACTGAGTTGCTGAATCTACTTTTTCTTTAGTCGCAACTGGATCATAGTTACTGAAAGTATTTTTTGGATCATTTAATTCAGTAAGAACATTATCTGTGAAAAGATCGACAGCTTTTTTAACTGATGCATATCCTGATTTAGAATCACTTGTAAGTTCATTATAAGGGTTATTTGAATCATCAGCATTTGGCGCTACATCTGATTTTAATCTTTGAGTAGATTTAATTGCTTCATCACGATCAAATTCAAACTGAATTTTGTCATGCATATCATCAAGATCTTGTAAAGTGGTTATTGGATCATCTTTTAAAGCATTGTATTCATCAATTGCTTTAAGATAATATGGTTTTTCACTTTCTGGAAGATTTTGTTTATCTGCATATTTAGGATCGATTTTTTTCTTAAGAGCTTCGATTTTGTCAACTTTTTGTTGATATGATTCTTCGTTTTTTCTAATTTCGTTTTGGATATCGCTTAATTTAGCAAGAATTTCATCATTTTTAGCTTTAATTTCTTCAGCTGTAGCAATGCGAGATTCTAATAAAAGCTCAGCTTCGTGTTTAAGTTGTTCAAGGTCATTTACAAGTTGCACTTGAATTGCTTTATCTTTAATTTGATCAAGAACAGCTTGAACATCTTCTTTAACTGAATTATTAAGTTCTTTTTTAGCTTCTTCTTTAACAAGGAAATCTTTAAGAGCATCTGTTTTAGCCTTAATTTCGCTTGGTGAATCAGCAAGGTTAATTCCGTTATTTTTAATTGCTTCTTTAATTTGATCAATTAATTTTTGGTTTTTATCAGTATTTCCCTGATCAGCAATTAATTGATTCATTAAATCTGCAGCTTTTTTAAGTTCATCTACAAGAGGGTTAAATGCTGCCACTTTTTCTTCGGCAAGCTCAATATCGCTAGCTTGGTTTTTGTTAGCAAGAGCATCTTGAACAAAATCATCAACGGCTTTAATACCTTCATTAATTTTGTTTTCTTCTTCGGTTGTAGGGTTATTAACTTTGTTATTTTGAATTAAATTATTTAAAGCAACAATATTATCTTTAGCTTTAGCAACTTTTAAGGCATTAACTTCATTTAAAGCATCATTGTTAAGTTCTGCAACTTCACTTGAGTTAGGGATGTTATCTGATTTAATTCCGTCAATAAGATCGCTAATTTTATTTTCAATTTCATTAGCTTTTGGAAGTTCTTCAGCTGAATAAGCACCTTTATTCGGTGATTCTTCTGTGTCAATAATAGCTGGTTTAAGAGCTTTAAGCTGTGTATCTTGAAGATCTTTTAGTGAAGGAAGAAGTTGCTCAAGTTTAGCTAAATCTTCTTTAGTTTTATCAATGTTTTCAGGGTTTGTTTTATCTCTTTCATAAGCTTCTTTAATGCTATCTAATTTATCTAAAAGAGCTTTTTCAATTGGTGTTAAAGGATTAGAAGTTTTTGTATTTGGGAATGTTTCATTGATTTTCTTTTTAAGATCATTGAACATTTTGTTTTGTTCTTTTTCACTAATTGCATTTGCTAATTTATCATTTGCAGCTGAAAGAGCTTCATGAGCTTGTTTTAACTGTTCTTTGGTTGTGTTTGGATCTTTTAAAATTGCGTCAAGAGCAGCTTTTTTAGATGCTACATCTTGCATTTCTTTTTGTGGTTTATCAACTAAAGTGTTAGCTTTGGCAAGAAGATTGTCACTTCTATCCATTGCATCAATAGAATCTTTAGCAATAAGAGCTTTTTCGGTGTTTTCTTGAACTTTTATAGCAATTTCTTCAAGGGCAGCTTTTGCTTGATCAGCATTTTCTGCATTTAAAGAATTTTTAAGAGTCTCAGCTTGTTTTTTGAAATTATCTAAATTAGTAGCGAAAACTTTTTCCACCTCTGTAGGTACATAATTTGGATCATTATGAACATTGAAAATATCATCTAAATGATCTTTTTTCTCATCAATTAACTTTTGCACATCAATGTATTGATCAACAACTGGTTTGATAGTAAGAAAATCGTTCATTTTCTCAATTGCATCTTTTAAGTTGCTAATTGTAATAGGATCGGTTGCACTTGAAAGTTTTTTGGTTAAATCATCAAAATCAGCAATTTGTGCAAGCATATCTGCTGCGTAATCGCTTGGATCGTTGTTATAAAGATCTTTTAATGCTTGAATTTGGCTATTTAAGTTTTGAGCTTGGTCTAAATAATCATTTTTAAGTTCATTTGATCAAGCTTTGTAAATTTGTTTAAGCTCAGCAACAGGGATGGTCCCAAGATTTTTAGTTGCATCAATTTTGTTTTCAAGCTCATCTAAATCAGATGAAATATTTGGTTTAAGATTTTCTTGATCTTTTAATCACTTGATGTCATTTCTTAAATTATCAAGCTCGTCCATCATAATTTTTGAATCTGAAACAGCTTTATCAAAGACTTTTTTCATTTCATCAAGGATTTTTTGAGCTTCTTCTTTTGAAGCGGCTTTTCTGAATTTATCTTCTAAATTATCAAGTTTTAATTTATCAATGTCAGAAAGGAATTTTTTATCATAAGCATCATCAATTTGTGCTTCTAAGTCTTTAAATTCATCTTCTAAAGCTTTAAGTGAATTATATTTATCATTAATTTGCTTTTTAAGATTTGCAAGTGATTCAACATCACTAGGAAGGTTATCTAAATCTGGCAGATCTTTTCTGAATAAATCATCAAAAATATCAAGTTGCTCAGTGGCAACAAAATCTTTAATTGCTTTTTTAAGTTCTTCAGGACTCTTACGGTAATCACTTTCTTTTAATAAAGTGGTTTGTAAGTTTTGAATTGCTTCATCTAAATCAGCTTCTGAATTTAAGTTATTTTTAACATTATTGTATTGATTTATGGCATCTTGAATTTCTTGTTTAAGTTTTGGGTTAATATCTGAATTTAATAATTGGTTAGCTTTATCAACAAGCGAATCACCAGTGTTTATTTTTTTATCTAATCTTTGTTTAAGTTCTTCAAGTTTATTTAATTTATTTTGAACAACAATTTCTTTAGTTTCAAGGTCATTTAAAGTAAATTCGTATTCATTTGAGTATTTTTCTAAGCTATCAACTGATTCAAGAAGATCATTTTTTAAGTTAGGGTAAGGGAAAGTTTTTTCAAACTCTCTCGCTTTAGCTACTAATTCATCAGCAACTTGTAAGTATCCATTTTGTTTTGCAAGCTCTTCTTGAAGTTTTCTTTGATATTGTGCAAGCGCTTCAGAAATATTGTATGAAGGATCGCTTTCGTATCTTGCAAAAGCTTTTTCAAGTTCAATTGTAGGACCTAAACTAAAGTTACTTTTTAAAGTTGTTTCACGTAAAAGGTTTCTTTGCTTTTCTAAAATATCCTTAAGAATTAAATAATCTGCTTTAGGCATATTTGGTGAAAATGCATTTGATAATTCCTGAGCTAACTTATTTAATGAATCAGACATTGTTTTAATTTTTTCTCGATCAGTTAAGCTTTTGTTATTTAAAACAACATTATAGTTTTTAATGTTTTCAAATGATTCGGAACTAATTTTGTCTTTAAAGTAGTTTGATTTACTTGCTTGCTCCATTGCAGAGTAGCTATAACTTAATGTAACTAAAGCTGAATTTGGGTCAAGACCCATAGTTTCTTTGATAAACACTAAGTGCATGGTAGAAGCGGCTGCAGCTACAGCAGCTGCAGCGGCTACACCACCAATTATTTTTTTAGTTTTATTACTCATTTGTTTCCCTTTCTTCATCATTTTGTAATTCAAGATCTGATTTATAAATTTTAGCCATGTAATCTGTATTAAATGTATTAACGAAGTTTGTTGATCCAAAAGTCATTCCAAATGAATCATTTACATCATTTGAAGCACCATTCGAATTTTTACTTGTGATATATGTTCCACTTTCATCTACATTTCAAAACGCATCTGTCTTTGATCTAGGACCACTAGGACCACCGGTTGTGTTTTCAATTTTATAAGCAATATCCTTGTTAACGTATTTTGAAAGAACATCTTTAGCCATTTGTAATGATTTTGTGTAATTTTGTTGCGCATCAGTATCTGAATATGTATATGAATTAGATACGTAAGCAACCATTCTATTCCCTCAAGGAATACCAGCAATAAAGTATTTAGCATTTGATGAAGGCACAATTTGAAATAATCAAAGAATAATTCCCATTTTCTTACTATCAACATCATAAACTGGAATAGCAATTAAGTGAGGCACATATGAAATTGCACCATAGTTATCTGATGGTAATAATCTTCAGAATGTAAGGTCTGAACTTTTAGCATAGTTTTTGCCTTTGTATCTAAAGTTTCCATTATTTTTAACTGAAATGTTGATATTAATTCTTTCTTTTTGGATATCTAAAGTACGTTTTCATTTTTTAACTTCTTCAGTTCATTTTGCACCTTGTTCATTTGAAGGATATTTTAATACTCTTGTTTTAGCAGCAGATAAGTTAGGATCTAAATCAACAAAAGGATCATTTATTTGAATTGTTTTTGCTTTTAATTCAGTAAGTTTAGATTCTGAATACATTGGTAAATAAGTTTGTTCATTGTAAAGTGATTGTAAGTCATTGTATCCTGAAACAATAACACTAGGTGCTGTTTGTGGTGTAACTCCACCTTTTGCATAGTCAAATAATATTCCACCTGGAAGGTTTTCGACTGCAGTAGATTTTCAGTCTTTACCCATTTCTCCAGATCAATCACCTTTGTAGAAACCTCTTGTATTTGTGAATCAATTGTTATTAATTTTAATTTCTGAATAAGTTTTAAATCTTGATTCAGCTCCTGTTCAGTAAACTATAACTTCCCCTGTGTCATTAAATACTGAAGTTGTTGAATTATTATTTGAAGGCATTGTGAATTTAACTAAAATGTTATATCTTACATTTTTGTAACTTGGGTTAGCTTGAACAATGTCTGTTAATAAAGGTTGACCATCTTCATCAATGTATAAGTACACTTTAACGTTGTTGCTATTAAATATTTTGCTATTTTGTTTTACAATTGAGAATTTGGTAAATAAACTTAAGAATGATTGTCCGTCAACTAAAAGAGCTTTTTTATCAACCCCACCAACTCTAACTGTTGTATATGAAGCGTCCTGAATTTTATTTACAGCATCTGTTCAATCATCAACATATTTACCAGAAACAAGTTCTAAATCATTGTAATTGTAGTGGTATGAATCTTGACTTGGTTTATTGTAAAGGTATTCAAAAAGATCTTGTTTATTAACTGGACTGTTTAATCAATCTCTAAATCCTTTAGCAGAACTTAAAGCTCTTTTTACTTTAAGAAGAACCATTGATGGTGAATTTAAATCAGCAGCATCAAGTTCTTTTTTAACTAATGAAGTATTTGTGTCATTTTTGATTTTTTCAGCTTGAGCGCTTTGAACATTAAATTGTTTTTTAAACTCAGCAAAGATAGCATCTTTTTGATTTAATGCACTAGCATCAAGTCAAAGATTTAAGTACTCATCAATTTGAGATCTTCTGTTGATGTAATCAATATAAATATTTTTAAGTGCTTTATTGTCAGAGTTACTATCACCAAAAATTAATTTATTTCACTTTGTATTTTGATCTAAGATCGCTTTTGAATAATCTAAGAATTTATCTTTTGAAGCAACAAGAGCATCTTTATCAGCATCATTAACTGGTTCATCTAGTGGGTTTACTCCTCGAGATGCATTTGTTGCGCTATCGAAGCTTGTTGTATTTAAGAATGAATTTAAGTATTGGCTACTTGAAGTGTCAAAATGCATATCATCAATGATAGTTCTTAAGTTAGAAGGAGTTGTTCCATCATCACCTGGAGTTGGAGTTGTAAGCTCTTTTTTAGCTTCATCAAATTCTGTTTTAAAGCTCTTAAGTTTTAAGGTTGTACTTTGTTTTACAAGTGTATATTTAGAGTTAAGATCTTTTCTTTTCTCTTTAAGTTCAGTGATTGTATTACTGTAATTTTGATATTGCTCTTCTGAATAATTAGCAGTTGAATCTGTATAATCACTATCAATATTTCATGAAGAAGGATCAAAACTTTCAATAGCTTGAATGCTTGCAATCAATGAATCGATATCGCTTGATGATAATCCATATAATTTAGCTAGTTCAGCTTTATCAATTGATTTAGACTGAATTGCAGAATCTACACCTTTGAAAATTTGTGAGTATTGTTTTGATCTTACAAGAAGTGATCTTAAGCTATTTCTTTCATATTCAAATAATGCTAAAAGTTGAGCTTTAATTTTGTCTTTTGATTGCTTAATTAACTCATTGCTTTTTCTAATGAATTCAATTTCTTCAATTTGCCCTTGGTTATAAAGAGTTTGAAGCTCATCGATAGCTTTAGCATCAAAATCATCCATTTTTGGACCATGATTAAATCCATAATTGCTATCTACATATGATTTAATATCTTTAGCAACATCAAGTTGTGCTTTTAATTCTCTACGTTTTTGGTCTTTTAATTTAGCAATAAGTCCTGTTGAACCATCATCGATTTTGTCAATTTCAAGTGATTTTGAAATTTCGTCGTGATTTGATTTGGTAAGTTGTTCTTTGGCTTTGCTAATTTCTTGATTTAATTGCTCATAAAGATCATTCATTAAAGCTGTATCATCATTTGCGCCTTGTTCATTTACTTTTCTAGCATCATAAATTGCTTGAGCTTTAGTAACAACTTTCTTAAGGTTAATTGAGTTATTAAGCGCAACTTTTAATGAAGTATCACTATCACCTGTTAAGTATCTCTCTTTGAAGTTTTTGTTAAATTCTTCAGAAGAATAATACGAATTTGTATAGTAAATTTCTTTGAAAATGTCATTTAAGATTTTTTGAAGTGGCGCAGATTCATTTGCTTCAAGATATACATTTTCACTATTAGCAAGAGCTGAATCTCTATTTTCCACTTTATATGAATCAAGTGTTTTTTGGCTTGTTACATATGTTTTATAAAAATCAAGTTTATCAATTTGGAATTGTAATAATCTATTTCACTCATTAATAATGTTTTGATCCACATTGTTTTGGTACATTGAAACAATGGCTTTAGAATTAACATTTAAATCACCTTTAATAAAGCTAATTTCTTCTTTAATTTGGCCAATTAATGATTTCATATGTGCATTTTCTTTAGCATAATTATCAGTTTCAATTTCAGCTACTTTAGCTTCTAAATCGTTTACTTTATCAGCAATTACTTTGTATGGATCAACTACTTTATTTACAGCTGAAATATAATCTGAATAATTATCTAAATCAGTTGTAGTATAGCTTTCAGAAATGTAGTTAATAATATTAAGGTATGCTTGACTGATTTTGCTATTAGCAACTGCATATTTAGGTTCATCTTTAGACAATTTTGTATTAAGGGTAGTGATATTAGCTAAAATGTTTTGAATTTTTAATGCTCTATTTGTAAATAGTGCATTTTTTTCTTCAATTTGAGCTTCTAAATCACTAACTTTAGTATTTAATACTTGATTTTTTCAAGTTAAAGCAGTATTTTTTAAGTTAAATCTAGCATCATTGCTTGTTTCTTGTGAAGCAACAACAAATAATGCTTCAGCTAATTTGTTTTGAAGATCAAGGTTTTCTTTGTATTTAAATAAATCATATTGAATTTGGTAGAAAGCTTTTTTAGCTTCATTTTTAGTTTCTTCAAGCTGTGTTTGTGCAGCATCTAATTTTTCTTTAAGATCAACAATTAAAGCCTCAATTTCAGATACATTAGCTTGCGCGCTAGTTACGCTAGATTCATCAAGAGATGAATCATAGCTTCTTTGAGCTTGAAACTCAGTAACTCTTTCTTTAGCAATTTCAAGTTCTTTAACACGTAAGCTAATTTGATTGCTATATCTTGTAATTTGTATCACTAATTCATCAAGTGTATCAGTAATTTCTTCAAGTTTTGCTTTATCAGCTGCAATTTTAGATTTAATTGTTTCATTTTGCTCTTGAGCTTGAATATGTTGCTCTTTAATAGCTTCAGCATCACTAGAATCTAAATTATCTGAAGTTTCTTTAGCAGCAACTTCTGAATTTAAAATTGATTCACCAATGTTTTTAGTGTCAAAATCATATCCAAAATCTTTTAATGAGTCAGGAGCAACATTTAAAGCACTAAATTTAGCTTTTTTAGCTGTGTCATTATCTTTAATATTTTTATAATCATTATTAATAGATTTTTCTTGAGTTGTAACTAAGTTTTTGAAGTTATCAAGTGAAACTAAAATAATTGCAAGTTCTTTTTTGACGTCAAGAATATTAACTTCTTTATTTGCATAATCAATTGAATCTGCAAAGTTTTTAAATACTTCAAGCGAAGCAAGCATTTTAGCTTTAACCGAGTCTTTAGTTAAGCTACTAAAACTTTCTTCGATAGCTTCTTCATTAATTTTGAATGTTAAATTATCAACATTTCCAAATCCATCAGAATAAGTAAGCGCTTCTAATTTATCTTTAACGCCTTTATACTCTTGATCAAATTCTTTAACAGCATTTAAAAGTGCTTGGTAATTTTTAACTTCTTCATTTAATTCACTAATTCCTAATGAATCGGGTTTTAAATACTTAGAATTAGCTCTTTTTTGTAAATCTTCATTAAATCTATTTTGAAGAGCTTCAATTTTTGAATCTCTAGGTTCACTAAGAGAATCGTTAATATTTTGGGCAAGCTGATCAACATTACCTGCAAGAACTTTAATTTCATCAATGTTTTGATTAATTTTTTTGTAAACATCTTCAATTTCTTTAATAGCATCTTTACCTTTAACACTTGCAAGTTCAGTTTGTTTTTCATTAAGAAGTTGTGTAAGATCTGCTAATTGACTTGTTCCATATGAATCATTAGGAATTTCAGCTTTTAATGCTTCAAGCTTGTCATTAACTTGTTTACGTAATTTTTCTTCTTCAACTGCATTATATCTAGCTGTATTAAGGTTTTCAGCTTTAGCTTGAATTTGAGCTTTATCATCATTATCAGGATCAATTAAGTTATCATTAATTGCATTGATAATTTCATCTTTGTTTTGAGTTTCACCATATGCATCAAGTAAGCTTTTTGACTCATCAGCATAAGTTTTAAGTGAATCCATTTTACTAATATATTCATTTAACTGCGCTTCTGTTAATTTAGGCTCTTCTGAATTTACTTTTTCAAGTCAATTATCCATTGCTCCCTGGATATTTTGAGCAAGTTTTTCAGTTGGGCTTTGATCACCTTCTTGGGTTGAAGTTGTCTGTGCAAAAGTATCTTTAATAGCTTCAATTTTAGCTTTTTTATCTTCAAAGACATCTTTAAGGTATTCAAGCTTCATTTCTTTCATAAGCTCTTCAATTTGGCTAGGAGTAGCTGCATTAATAAAGTTATCACCTTCTTTTTGAGCAGCAATTTTAGCTCAAGCAGCATTAAGTTTATCTAAGTTATCTGCATTAATTCCACGTTTTGAAGTAGCTTCTAATGTAAGTTGATCATATAAAGCTTTTGCTTCTTTATATTTATCATCTAAAGCTTTTTCTAAGTTTTGTTTTTCAGTGGTTCCTAAATCATTAGCTCTTTGGATGTCTCTTTGAAGTGCAACAAGTTGAGCAGCTGTTAAATCTGGATTAGCAAATCTTTCTTTGAAAGCCGCAATTTTCTCTTCAAGACGAGGTTTTGAGGTAACAAAAATTGCTTTGTCAGCCTCTTCATTAGAATAAACTTTTTCAATTTCTTTAAGCGCGTCAGCAACACGTTTTTTAGCTTCAATTTTGTTTAATTCTTCAGCAATTCTTTGGATTTTTGCATCAATTTCTGAAGATGGATCATCTAAGTTAATTGTGTTTGCCTCAATAACTGCTTTAAGTTGGTCAGCTACTTCTGGATAAGTATCAATAAGTTCCTTGTATTTTGCTTGTGCTTCTTTTAATTTAGCAGCAAGTGGAATGTTGTTTTGAACTTTCTTAGTTGTATCTTGAATAGTTTTAATGTTTGTAGATGGATTTACAATTCCTTCAGCTAAATTTTGCTGATTGGTAATGTTATCTGTAATTACTTTTTCTAATTCTTTATACGCTTCAGGATCAGTCTCTACTGAAGGTGTAATATAAGCTTTTAAATCATCAAGAGCATTTTTAAATTTAGCTTTTTCTTGAGCAATTTGTAAATCTTGTTTTTCTTTAATAGCAGCAGCTTTTAATTCACCATATTTACCTGTACCAACAGCTGGATCTGTAAGATTATTAATAAAATCATTAATTTCATCAAGTTTAGCTTGTGCCTGTTCAATTTGGTCAGCTGGCTTATTAGCCCCAAGACCCATATCTTCAGTTTTTCTAATTTCATCTTGTAAAGCAAGACGTTCTTTTTCTAAATCAGCAGCAGCTTTAATGTTATCTTGAAGTTTTTTAATAGCATCCACAGCAGCATCATAAGCTGCTTGGTTAGTGTTTGGATTATCTAAAATGGCTTTTTGTTTTTCAAGTTCTGCTTTGAATTTTTTCTCAAGCTCACTTGGAATTACACCATTACGGTAAGGAGCAAAACCATCGTTAATTGCTTTTAATGCTTTTTGATAGTATTGATCAGAAATAAGTTTATTTCTTTTATCTTTAATTAAGTCTTCAAGTTCTTTAACTTTTTCAACTTCACGCTCAATATCATTTTGATATGGATTTTTAAATACATCATTTTGAGCTTTTAAAAGACGGTCTGCATCATTAATCTCTGAAAGAAGTTGTCTTTTAATTTCTGGGTTAGCATCAAGGCTAGCAATAATATCTAAAAGTTTATCTTGCTCATCCATTAACTTTTGTAAATCAGCTTTTGGAGCTTCAAGAGCTTTAATTTGGTCATAAAGCTCGTCAATTTGTGCTTCTTTTTCTTCATTAGTTAAGTTTGGATTTGAATGAACAGCATTGATTTTGTTTAATAAAACATCAATTTTATCTTTGTAAAGATTTGCTTGAGTGTTTCTATCATTTCCATCTGCCATTGATGGAATTGCATCTTTAAATTCATTAGTTTCTTTATTAATTTGAGCTACTTTTTTGCTTAAACGTGCATCATCAAGTAATTTTTTGTACTCTTCAATTCTTGGTTCAATTTGATTGCTTGTAGCGCTTGAATAATCATTTGTAAGAGGTGTAGAAACTATTTCAAGAGCTTTTAATGCTTCTTTAATTGCTGGTAATACATCAGGGTTGTTTTGTGCCTCTTGCCCTGCAGCAATTAAGTTTTTAAGTTCATTTTTATTTGCATCTCTAAGTTTGTCAAAAAGCTCTGCAACTTTATCTTCAGCTTCTCAAGTGCGATCTTCTTCCCCATCAAGAACGTCTCATTGCTCTAAAGATTGCGCTTTTAAAGCTTCAACTTCAGCTAAAATTTCATTAAGAAGCTCTTTATCTGAAAATTCACTTGGAAGTTTGGTATTTACTAAAGCTTGTAATTTTTCTAAATCGCTATTGATTTTTTGGGCACGAGTTAATTTCTCAATTACATCATCAATTTTTTCATTTTCATCTTCAGATAATGCTAAAAGATCTTCACCATTAATTGAAGTCATTTCATCTTTTAATTCAGTTTCTTGTGGTGTAGAAATTAAGTTATTTGCTTTTGCTTGATCAATTAATGAATTAGTTTTATCAATTGATTTTTGTTGGCTTTGTGCAAAATCAATTTTAGCCTTAGCATCTTTTTTAAGCTCAATAAGTTTATCTTTAGAAATATTCGGATCATTTAAAGCGTCAGTAATTTTAGCAAGGCTGCTAATAAGAGTGTTATTTAAATTAGCATGATCAAGAGTTGGAGCAGCATCAATAATGGCTTTAACTTCATCTTTTAATGTTGCTTTGTCTTTGTTTTGATCATTTAATTCTTCTTGAATTGAATCTACTAATTTTTCAAGTTCTTTTAAATCGTCAAGTTTGTTATTTGCGTAAGTTACATCTTTTGAAGCTGCAGCTTCATCGTATTTATCCACTTTAGCAAGTAATTTTTCTTTTTCAGCATTGCTTAAATTTGAATCAAGAACGTTTTGTCTTGCAATTGCACTTTTGTTTAAATATCTTTGATACTCAAGCTCTGTTTCTTTTTTAATTTCTGAAAGATTTGAAAGTGCATCTTCAAGATCATCTGTAAGTTGCGAAACATTCTCAGCCGAAATGCTGTTAAGATCTAAAGCTGCTTCAAGAGCGTTAATAAGTCCTTGAACTTTAGCTTTATCTTCTGGTTTGTAATTTTCTGGATTTGCAGCAAGTTCATCTTTAATTTTTCATAAGATGTTTTGTGCTGGTACAATAATTTCATTTTGACGATCAAAAATTCCTTGAGTTTGCTCTTTTAACTTCTTCGCAAGTTCAAGTTTTTCAGTTTCATTAATATCACCATTTTTAAGTGAGTTAATAACATCTCTGTTGTTATCTAAAAATTGAGCTTTAAGTTCTGGATCTTTGATTTGATTAGTGATGTCTTCTAAAGTTTTCTCTACCCCTTCTTGAGAATCCTTTCTAATAGCATCATTTAAAAGTGCATAATCAAAATCACGATCAAGTTTATTAGCAAGTTGTTGAGCACTAAGTGAGTTGTAATCTGGATTTTGCTTATTGTGTTGAATTTCAAGTAAAATTCCGTATAACTCATCTTGTGTTTCTTTGCTTAAAGTAGATTGCTTAGTTTTTGGATCAATATGTGAATTAAGGTAATCAACAATTTTGTTTTCAAATTGTTTAATTTGACCAAATTCTTTATTAGCATAAACTTCGCGGTTATTTTTTGGCTCTTCTTTTAAAGCAAAAACAACTCCAGCTAAACCTGCAGCTGCAATAGCACCAGCTGCACCAACTGCAATAGCTGTATTAGATAAGGTTTTCTTTTTGTTCATATTTACCTCTCTTACTTATTTTTCAAAGTAATGTAAATTTATATAGTTGTTTATTTTTAAATATATAAATTTTGTTTACGTATATTTTTTACTTATATTTAGTAATACTAATATAGTAAATTAGTAATATATTTCTATTTTAAAGATTTAATAACAAAAAAAAAAAAAACAAGTCTAAAATTTGTTTTTTTGTCCCTAAAATATGGTATAAAAATAATTTAAGGGATTTTTTTATTGCAAAAAATAAAATATTCATTTTTTTAATTTAAAAATTTCGTTAATTTTTAAAAAGTTGTTTTTTGTGTTTTTTTTGGCACTTTTTTTAATTTTTGTATGAAATTACGTGCTTTAATGATAATTAAAAAATAGCAAGGGTTAATTTGCTATTTTTTAATTATCTGAAATACAAATTAGGCTGCTTCACCAAAAAGTCCTCTTTGTCTTTGGAGAACTGTTCATAAACGACCATCTACTCCTGTGTCTTTATATTTATAAAAATCAGCGATGTAAGCAATCTCAAGGCAAATTAAAACAAGTAAAACAACAATTAATAAAATCATAAGTGCTACTAAAATTTTTTTCTTTGTTGTTCAAACTGTTTTTTGTTCTTCTTGTTGATTGTTTTCGTTTTGTGTTTCTTCTTTGATTTCTTGTACTTGTTTTGTTTCTAATGACATTGTTTATTCTCCTTGCTTAGTCAGTTTTTCTAATTATAATACAAAAGCGCTATTTTATTAAATCTATTTAAAAACTGTTGAAATATTTTTTTAAACCTATTTTTAGGGCTAAAAATCTTTTTTAGCTTCATTTAGAATTGAGTTATATAAATTAAAATATTTTCCTTTATTATCTAAAAGTTCAAAATGTCTTCCTTGCTCAATAATTTTCCCTTTTTCTAAAACTACAATATTGTCAGCATTTATAATGGTGCTAAGGCGGTGAGCAATAATTAATAAGGTCTTTTTGTTACTTAAATATTTAAGTGCTTCTTGAATCTTTTTCTCAGTGATAGTATCGATATTTGAAGTAGCTTCATCCATAATAATAATTGGTTTTTCTGAAATTAAAGCTCTAGTAATTGAAAGAAGTTGTCTTTGACCTTCAGAAAGATTTCGTCCATTATTAATTAAAATAGTTTCATAACCTTTTGGAAGAACACTAATAAATTCATCTATTTTAGTGAGCTTGCAAATTTCTAAAAGCTTTTGATTGTCAATATTTGGATTGACCATTTTTAAATTATTAAAAATGGTATCTTCAAATAAGAATGTATCTTGAGAAATAATTGCAATTTTGTCTCTTCAAGATTTTTGATCAATTTTAATTGATCTTTGATTATCAATTAAAATATCTCCACTGCTTGGTTCATAAAATTTAGCTAACAGTTTGGAAATAGTACTTTTTCCACTTCCAGTATGCCCTACTAGTGCTAAACTGGTTTGTGCAGGTATTTTAAAACTAATATTACTTAAAACAACATTATCTTTTAAGTTTGGATAGTGAAAATTGACATTTCTAAATTCAATATCACCTTTAATAAATTTAAGAGAATCAAGTTTTTCATTTTCAAAAGGAATTTTATATTCTAAAATTCGTTTGATTCTATCCCAAGATGAAAGACCATTTTGTAATGTATTTGAAAAGCTAAGTACAGTCATAATTTGACTAGTTAGTGATGAAATATACATTGAAAAAGAAGTAATTACCCCAAAATCTAACTCTTTAATTCCATAGCTTGGAATTTTATTTAAGAAAAAATAAGTGCTTAATGACACAATAATTAGCTGATTTACAATGTTAATAAAATTATAGCTTGGGTGTAAAATGTGTCAAAAAAGAACTGATTTTCTTCCTGCATTTCGTTCGTTTAAACTAATTTGTTTAAACTTTTTATATACTAAATTTTGCTTTTGATGGATTCTAATATTTGGAAGTGAATCTAAAATTTCTTCAATATAACCGTTATATTCTCCATATGCATCTTGTGCTTTTCTAAAGTGTTTTTTGGTTTTTGAAATTATATAAATGAAAATAATACCAGTTAGTGGAACTAAAATAATTGAAATAAACCCTAAAATTGGTGCATATAAAAACATTAAAGTGGCATTTAAAACAAAAGTAAAAATGACCCTTAAAATGTTTGAAATAATACTTGAAAGTGAGTTAGCTAAATTTTCAGTATCATTGCTAATTGCAGCCATTAAATCACCAGTTTTTTCATTTTCAAAAAAGTTCATTGGCAGACTTTGAATTTTCAAATACAAAGTTTCTCTTAAGTTTTTAGTATATAAATTAAAAGCTTTTGAAAGCATCAGTGAGTTAAAAATGGAAATGAGCTTTTCAAAAATGTAAAAGAAAAACAAGATAATAACTAAAAGGAAATAGAAAGAATATTGTTCTTTTCAAATCTGTTCAAAGCTGTCGCTACTAAAAAAGTGGCCTACTAAAAAACCGATATATCAAGAAATTAAACTACCAATTCCAGCTGTTAAAAAGACAAAAAGAAAAAGTAAAAATCATTGCTTTTTACTAAATGGTAAAATTGAGAAAATTTCTTTAAGGTCTTTAAATGAAATTTTCTCACTGCGTTTTGATATTCTGATTCTCATTTTATTTTTCCTTTTGACTTTCGAATATTTCTTGATAGTATTGATTATCTTTTAAAAGCTGCTGGTGAGTTCCGCTTCCTACTATTTTACCTTTATCTAAAACAATGATTTTATCTAAGTTTTCAATTGTTCTAATTCTTTGTGAAATGATAATAAGGGTAATATCTTTAAAGTTGTTTAAAATTTCTTTTTGAACGTTTTTATCAGTTTGATTGTCTAAAGCACTAGTGGTATCATCTAAGATTAAAATTTTTGGTTTTTTAATAATTCCTTGCGCGATACTAATTCTTTGTTTTTGACCACCACTTAAGTTAATTCCGTGCTGACCAATTATTTGTTCATAACTGTTTTCATATTCATTGATAAAGTGAGATTGTGAAATATTAATTGCTTGATAAATTTCAATTTCAGAAGCATTTTCATTAGTTAAAGTAATGTTTTCTTTAATTGAACCACTTAAAAGCATATTCTTTTGCATAACTGCAGAAAGATTGCTTTTTAAATAATTTGTATCAATTAAGTTTAGGTCATAACCACCAATTTTAACTGTTCCTTGATCCGGAAGAATTTCTCTAGTAAGTAAATTCACAATCGTACTTTTTCCACTTCCAGTAGATCCAATTATTCCAAGTGAAGAGTTAGCCTTAACATCAAAAGTAATATTTTTAAGAGCATCTACATCTGGATTATTAGGGTAAATGTAAGAAACATTCTCAAAAGCAATCGATCAATTAGTAGGCTTAATTTCACTAATAACATCTTTAATTTTGCTTTCTAAATTTAGTACTTCATAAATTCTTTTTGAGCTAGCGCTGGCTCTAAATAGTTTATTTGATTCAAAACACACTTGGAAAATCCCTGAAGAAATAAGTGAAAGGTAAGCTAAAAATTGATAGATATTTCCAACTTGGCTTTGGATATTATCATTTGTATAATTTTTGGCCATGAATCCAAAAATTATAAATACTAAAATATTTCCAATTGAAATGCAAGCATGAATAATCGGTCATGCTAACGAATCTCTGAAAGATACTTTGTAATTTAGATTAAGTAAGTTATTATTTTCTTTTTGATAATGCTTAAATCTAGTTTCTTCTAAATTGTAAGCTTTAATTAGTTCAATTCCGTTAATATCTTCTTTTGCATTATTTGCTAATTTATCTAAAATGTAATTTTCCTTTCTAAATAAAGGAAAAAGAAATTTAATTGCTACAACTGAACCAATAATTACAATAGGGATATTTACAAAAATAGCAATTGATAAATGTAAATCTAAATTTAACGAGAAAAAGACACCTCAAATAATTAAGAATAAACCATTAAATAAAGAACGACATAACACAAAAAATCCAGAATTGATTTTACCAATATCATTTCCAAAATAAGTAATGATTGCAGCTTGTGAAAGATTGGTAATATCATCTTTGCTTAAGTGAATAATTTTGTCAAATAACTTTAACCTAATTAAATGACGAATATGGCTAATTGTATATTCACATAATCTTTGTGAAGCGAATCATAAAATTAAGTTAAGAAGTCCTGAAGCAAGAACTAAAATGATTAAAAATTGATACACACTTAAAAAAGAAGGTGGATAAATTTGTCAGTGAAAAATTCTAACAACTTCAATAACGTTGTTATGATCGCTCATTATAATGAATTGCTTTATAAACTGCGGAATTAGCATTTCAAAAAAGCTTGGCAGAATTGAAATTAAAGCACAAAGCAAAATTCTCAGCTTTGTTTTTGTATTTAATAAATTCAAAATTCTAATCATAATAAAATATTATAAACATTTAAAATGAATTAAGCTGGTGAATAATTCTTGTTATAGCATGAAAATTTGTGCTTGTTAATTCTTTAATCATAAAAAGATATAAATTAGAAAAGTCACACGCAAATTTAATGCATGTGACTTTTCTAATTTATAAAATAAATATCAATTTAGATGTTTTGATCATATTATCATAATTATTATATGTAATAATATTCATATTATTTGTATATTGTTTATACTCTTATATTTGTTTCTTTTGTGTTTCTTTTGTGTTTCTTTTGTGTTTCTTTTGTGTTTCTTTTGTGTTTCTTTTGTGTTTCTTTTGTGTTTCTTTTGTGTTTCTTTTGTGTTTCTTTTGTGTTTCTTTTGTGTTTCTTTTGTTTATAACTTCTCTACTTTATAGTATGAAGTTTTAAAGTTTATTAATTTACTATATACATTTCACTGGAAAAATTATTAATATCCTCTTTGTATTTTAGGTTTATTTGCTTCATGGGATTTACAAACTGCATTGTCACTATTTATTCATTTTTTGCACTAATTTTTTATAATTTAAACATTAAAAAAGCATTGTTATTTTTTTGACACTTAACTTGCGCGTCACTTTTCCAATTTTTGTTTGAATTATTGCATTTATAAATTAAAAAAAATTTTATAAAGATAATGGTGAGATCCAAAAACTCACAATGAATATGTTTATAGATGCTTTGAAACTTATAACAATCACAACGAAGACTGTGAATGATAAAGTTGTAAGTGAAATCAAGAATAATTTAGACCCAGTGCATAAGGAATTAAACAAAATATATAGTGATTTTCAATATGCCGTTGATAGTCTATCATTGTAATTTAAAAACGCAAAAAACGAATACGCCTTATTTGTAGGTGTATTCGTTTTTTCTTCATTACAACTTGGAAACTCAGGATATAAAAGTTTAATTATTTTCAAATTTTTCTATATTTTAGTCTTATTCGTTTTTTTAGTTTGTAAACTGTCAAACTATTATTACTAAAGTAATTGTTCCTAAACCAAAAAGCCACGTCATTACAGCGCGACTTTTTGGATTAAATGAATTATTTGTGATACTTAATATTATTTACAATTGAAAAACCACGGTAAATTTGCTCAATAAGCATTACTCTGAATAATTGATGTGGAAAAGTCATTTTTGAAAAATTGACTTTCCTTTCCTGAGTTTCCAAGTTGAGCCTATTTTTTAGGCTTATTTTTTATACATATATCAAAGATATATGACCTAAAGAAAAAAATGTTTTTTTACTTACATTACACACATAAAATGATATAATAAGAGCATGAGTTACAGTTTATGCAAGAAAAAACAAAATGGAAAATATTATTTAGTTTTAGCTATTTCTAAAGGTTTTAAAAAAGGTTATGGAAATCAGGTTGGTCTAGGATACTGAGAAGATATCAAAGAAAAGTATGGATTATCTTCAATTGAAGATATGAAAGAAATAGCAAAAAAAGTAGATACATCTTTAGATAAAGCTATTGCAAAAGAAGAATTTTTTAAATTATTAAAACCCACTTCTGTAAAAACAAGTATCCAAAATATTGGAGTTGATTTAATTTATAAAGTTATTAAAGAATTAGATTTATTTTCAGTATTGCCAAAAAGTAAACATAAATCGTTAGAAGAGGTTTTGGAATTTTTCATAGCAACTAGAATTATCCTTCCAAGAAGCTATATGTCACAATATAAAAATAAAAGCGATTTTATAAATGATATTAATGTTAAAAAATCATCAATATATAACTATCTTGATGTTATTTTTGAAAATAAGAACTCTGTTTTAGTCAATTTATTTCAAAAAATAAATGAATTTACAAATCGCAATAATAAAGTTATTCACTTCGATAACACAACAGTTTATTTTGAAAGCTTTACAAGAGAAGGGATGAGAAAAAACGGTTTTTCAAAAGACGGAAAACACAATGAAGATCAAGTAGTCATAGCAATGGCTGTAGACGAAAACGGAATACCAATACACTATAAAGTTTTCCCAGGTAACACGGCTGATGGTAAAACAATGTTATCCTTCGTTTTAGAACTTCAATCAATCTATAAAATAAAGGATATTACAATAGTTGCAGATCGTGGAATAAATAACAACGCAAACTTACGTTTCCTAGAACAAAAAGGAATTAAATATATATTCCAAAAAAGATTAGATACATTAAGTATTGGGATGAAAAAATTCATTCTTGAAGACAAACATTATGTTTTTAGAGATGAAATGTTTTGAAAAGAACAAATTGTTGAATCTGTTTGAAATAAAAATAGATTTAATGGTAAATACAGAAAATGATGTGTGTTTTTCAGTCCTGGGAAAAAGACTTTAGATAAATTAAAAAGAAATAATTTTATTGATAAATTGAATAAGAAAACTGTAAATGGAGAACTGCCACTTAGTTCTTTAGTTCCAGAATATAAAAAGAAATATATGGACATTGATGGCAAAACAGTGGGTAAATTAAATTGAGAGAAAATTAAGAAAAAAGAATCTGAAGATGGTTTTTACATTATTGAAACCAATATTCTAGATTTAACACCAGAAAAAGCTAATGAAATTTACAGAAAACAATGAAAAGTAGAAGAAAATTTCAGAACATTAAAATCTTCTTTACAAGTTAGACCTGTTTTTGTTCATAATGAACAGCATATACTTGCACATCTTTTATTATGTTTCATTGCTCTTGTTGTTTTAAAATACTGTCTTTATAAATTAAAGAAATATTATGAAATCAATGGAGAAATACAAAAAGTGACGTTAGATTTATTTGTGGATTCATTAAGAATGATGACTATAACAAAAAAAGAAGTAAATGGAAAAGTGGTACAAGAAATAATTAATGATTTGGATGAAAACCACAAAGAAAATATAAAAATTTATAAAGATTTCATCGCATGTATGAGTTAATTCTATGTGTGTAATTTTAAATGTAAAAAAACGAATACACCTTATTTATAGCTGTATTCGTTTTTTATAGTGTCTCAACTTGGAAACTCAGGATTATTACTAAAGTAATTGTTCCTAAACCAAAAAGCCACGTCATTACAGCGCGACTTTTTGGATTAAATGAATTATTTGTGATACTTAATATTATTTACAATTGAAAAACCACGGTAAATTTGCTCAATAAGCATTACTCTGAATAATTGATGTGGAAAAGTCATTTTTGAAAAATTGACTTTCCTTTCAAAATAAGATTCATCTACTCCATTTGATCCGCCGATAACAAAAGTTGTATTATCAATATTAGTAAAAAGTGAAGCAAATTCGACTGAATCATATTGTTTGGCTTTAGTTGATAAATAGATAACATTAGAGTTTTTTGGTATCTTACTTAAAATCATTTCAGTTTCTTTTTTAATTTTTAATTCAATATTATCGATTTTTTGTTCCTTAATTTCAATAACATTGACTTTGCAGAAAAACTCAATTTTCTTGACATAATCATTAAAAAGAACTTGGTATTCTTTACTAAGTGAACCAACTGCAACAATATTAAGCTTCATTGTTTCCTTTTTTAGATTTTAAGTGAAAAAGAAGCATTTGAATATCTGCTGGATTAATTCCGCTAATTCTTGAAGCTTGTCCTAAATTAATTGGACGAATTTTTTCAAGTTTTTGCTTTGCTTCAGTAGCTATATTATTAACTTGTGAATAATCTAAATTGGCTGGAATTACAATTTTATCTAGCTTATTCATTTTATTTGCTTCTTGCTCTTGTTTTTTGATGTATCCATCTAATCTTACAATTGTTGTTAATTCGTTTTTGAACTCAAAATCACCAACAACATCACTAGCGGCTACTTCAGGACGAGCAAGCACTTTTAACATACTTACACCATTTGTAATTCCGTATTTAAGAGCTAAATCACTTTTTGAAGAAACAAATGAATTTTCTAATTCAGCAATTTTATCTTCGATTTTTTTGTATTTATCAAGAACTTTTTGATAATCATTATCACTAATTAACCCTACCATATGTCCATATTTAGCAAGACGGATATCTGGGTTATCATTTCTAAGTAAAAGGCGATATTCAGCTCTAGAAGTAAGCATACGATATGGTTCTTTAGTTCCTTTAGTTACTAAATCATCAATTAAGACACCAATATAAGCATCATTTCTTAAAAGCACAAGACCTTCTTTGTTTTCAAGTTTTTGTCCTGCATTAATCCCTGCAATAAGACCTTGAGCAGCAGCTTCTTCATAACCGCTAGTACCGTTGATTTGACCTGCGGTGAAAAGATTTTCGATAATTTTAGTCTCTAAAGTAGGCTTAAGTTGAAGTGGGTTAATTGCATCATACTCAATAGCATACCCTCATTTTTGAACCTCACAGTTTTCAAGCCCTGGAATGGTTCTAAGCATTTGGTCTTGAACATCAATTGGCATTGATGTTGACATTCCATTAACATAAATAATACTTCCATCAGCTGTTTCGGGTTCAAAAAACACTTGGTGTCTTTCTTTATCAGCAAAACGCATTACCTTATCTTCAACACTTGGACAATATCTAGGTCCAATTCCTTCAATTAAACCTGAATACATTGCAGAGCGGTGGATATTATCTTGAATAATTTTATGTGTTTGAGCATTTGTGTAAGTTAAATAACATGAAATTTGCTTATCTAATTTCACACCAGAACGAGCAGAGAAACTTAAATATGAATCTTCTAAGTTTTCTTTTTCAACTTTTGAAAAATCAATTGAATGAGCATATACCCGAGCTGGAGTACCAGTTTTTAATCTTTGAATTTCAAAACCTAAATTAGCAAGCGACTGACTTACTTTTGGTGTAGTTTTTTGATTATCAGGTCCAGAAACTGTTACTTCATCACCACGAAGAATTCTTGAATTCATATATGTTCCAGTTGTGATAACACAAACTTGAGCATTTAAAACTCCATTTTGCTCTAAAACAATCCCGGTAAATTTATTACCATCAGTAACAATATCAGTAGCAACATCTTCGATGATAGTTACATTTGGATGTTTTGAAAGTGCTTCAAAAATTATTTGTGAATATTTTTCTTTATCAATTTGAGCTCTTATCGCTCTAACTGCTGGCCCTTTTGATTCATTAAGCATTTTAATTTGAATCATTGCTAAATCAGAAAAATACCCTTGAACTCCTCCAAGCGCATCAATTTCACGTGTAATAATACCTTTGGCAGGCCCTCCGATCGAAGGGTTGCATGGCATCATTGCAATTCTTGTTTTATCAAAAGAAACAAGTGCAACTTTATGACCTTTATTTGCAAGTGAAAAAGTTGCCTCAACTCCAGCATGTCCTCCACCAATTACGACTGCTTCAAAATTTAAATTTTTATTATTCATAGTATTTATTATTTTACTAAAAAAATTAAATTAATTTATAATATAAAAACTATGAATAAATGAGTAATTTTTAGCGATGTAGATGGCACAATCTACCCATTTCCTAATAAGGAACTTTCAAATGAAATTATTAACAAAACTAAGGAATTAGCTGATAAAAATATCCCTTTTGTAATCAATACTGGTAATGGTCCATATGAGAAAATACAAAGATTAGCTAATGAACTTTCAGGAAGATACATTGTTTGTTCTAATGGAGCATTGATTTTTGACAACTTAGAAAAAAGAATTTTAAACATTGAATATATGCCACTTAAAGAAGTGGAAAAGGTATGACAAATTTCTGATAAGTTAGGTATTGGACTTTACTATTTTGGAACTCATCAATACTACTTAAAAGACTTTAGCAAAGAAAATACGGAATTTCTAACTCGTTTTTGTGAGTATGACCAGTGAAACACTGAAGGAAAAATCAATCAAGACATTCATAAAATCGAAGTTTATGGAAATAGAGATGAAATTGAAAGATTTTACCAAGAAATATCAAAAATTGATATTGACTTAAATGTTTGCAACTTAAAAACTCACATTGAAATTACTAAAAGCGGAATTTCTAAAGCAAGCGGAATTAAATGACTTTGTGATAATGTATTTAATTGCAATCTTGAAGATGTTATGGGAATTGGTGATAGTCCAAATGACATTTCAATGCTTGAAACTGTTGGTTATTCATATGTTATGGATAATGCTGATCCTGAAACTAAAAAAGCAGCTAAATATTACACTTCAGATGTACGTCAAAATGGACTTGCTGAAGCAATTGATGATTATTTATACCGTAGCGATTATGAATTAAAAAGAATGATTTCACAACAAAAGTCAAAAAAATAGGTAGCAAAAATGAAATATTTCATAATATTTTTAATTTGTTTATTCTTAATAACACTTGTGTTATTAAGTTTTTTACTTTTTAGAAATATTTATATGAATAAAACTTTTAATAAAGTTACCAAAATTAAAAATGAAATAAATTATCTTATTTCTTATAATCTTTCAACACTTTCAAAGTATCAAAGCATTAAAAATGAAAATAAAACTTTTGATAAAACTTATGATGATCTTAATTCGCTAAATCAATTTATCAGCAGCTTTGTAACTACCTTAAAAAACATTTTTGACCAAATTAAGGAACATTATAAAAACAAGCAAATCATTCAGTTTTATCGCAAAGTGAAAGAATTTAATTACAACCACAATAAATTTAAAGGTTATAATAGCAAATTTGAATCACTTACATTTGAACTTAATCAAAAATGAAACACTTTTGATAATGATTGAGATCGACTTTTAGATGCACTCACTGAAACGCAGTATTTCCTTGATTCAAGCAAGGAATTTATTCCTAATACTTATGAAAAAGCAATTGTGCTCAATTATGAATACCGCTCTAATTTAACTAGCTTTAAGAACCTAAGAAAAAGCGGAGATTTTAAGCATACTAATGAACAAATGATTGAATTTTCAAAGCAAATTCAGCAATATATTCAAATTTGTGATTCACTTAAAAAATTAGACTGAATTTTGTTTGTCGCACTTCCAAGTCAAATTAAGTTTATTAAAAATAAATCTAATTCTTATGATCATAAATTTTATGATAATCTATCCAAAGAAGTTCTAAGTTTGCAAAATGAATGAAATGAGCTTTCTTATAATCAAATCATCCACAAAATTAAAGCAATTTATCAACTCCTTTTTGAAATAGCAAGGGAAAATCATAATAAAAACTTAGTTGAATCTTTTAATGAAAATAACGCTCATTTTTTAGAAACTATTATAAAAGAGATTCAAGAAGATAAAATTGATCAAAATGTATTTAATGAGCTAAAAAACATTGCTAAAAGCATTTCTATAGCTAAAAATTACTCAAAGACTCTAAGTTTATACAAAGAATTTATTGACAAAGCTTCAAATGCATTCCAAAGTAGGCAAAACAAAGAAATAAAGCGCAGCTCCTATTTTCACAAAATGCAAGCTTTTAATATTGAAGTATTACAAACTATATCTTTATACAAAGAATTAATTGAAGATAAAAATTGAACCAGTAGTTTTAAAGCAAGAAAAATAAAGCTTGAACTTGATAATTTTTACCAAGAAAATTTATTAAAATTAACTAAAGAAACAGTGATTAATCTTAGTGAAAATAAATACAAATGAAATAACTGAGTTGATCTAATTTCACAGGGAATTAAAATTGTAAGCGAAAATTCAGCTTACAAAAAATTAATTAATGAACTAAGAAAAGTTTTAACTGATAAATATCAATATTCATCTAAAAAAAGTGAATCTATTAATGAAATTTTTACATTAGCTCAAAACGAATTAAAAAACAATGATTATAAAATGCTTTATCGTGATTTAAAAGATAAACTTAAGGAGAAAAAATATGTATAACAAGATTTTAATTAGATATGGAGAACTTGTTCTTAAAAAGAAAAATCGAAAAACTTTCATTAAAACATTAGAACAAAACATCCAACACATCACTGGTGAAAAACCACAAGTAGAATTTGATCGTATGTACCTAAATTACACTGAAGAAAATTTAAAAAACTTAAATTATGTTTTTGGAATTAGCTCATATTCTCCAGTGGTTGTGGTAGAAAATGATATTGAAATTTTTAAATCAACTATTTTAAAAATGGTGGATCCAGCTGCTAAAACATTTAAAATTGCAGCGCGTAGAAACTTTAAAAAATTTGAACTCACTTCAGATCAAATTAATCATGCTTTAGGTGGTTTTGTTCTGAAAAATACCCAAATGAAAGTAGATGTTCACTCTCCAGATCAAACTTTTTATGTTGAAGTTAGAAATGGACGTACTTATATTTTTTCAAAATATATAAATGGGCTTGGTGGACTTCCTGTTGGCGTATCTGGAAGAATTTTGCACCTTATTAGTGGGGGATTTGACTCTCCAGTAGCTGCTTATGAACTTATGAAACGGGGACTTAAAGTTGATTTTTTAACTTTTATCACTCCTCCACAAACTGATCAAAGAACTATCGAGAAAATTTCAAATCTTACTAAAGTACTTGCTAAATATCAACGTTCATCAACTCTTTTTATTTGTGATTATAGCGAACTTATGAACTACATATCTTTTGTTTCTAAAGAATCATATAAAATCACTTTAATGCGTCGTAGTTTTTATCGAATTGCTGAAAAAATGGCTCTCCAAAAAGGCTATTTAGCTGTTTCAAATGGTGATAACCTTGGTCAAGTGGCTTCACAAACACTTGAATCACTTGCCACAATTGGAAATGCAACTTCAATTCAAATTTTCCGTCCGCTTCTTACTTTTGATAAAAACGAAGTTATTGATATTGCACGTAGAATCGGTACTCATGATATTTCAATTATTAAAGCTAATGAAACTTGTGAGTTATTTGCCCCTAAAGAACCTGTGACTAAACCTTCTTTACAAACTGCTTTAGAACTTGAAAAAGAGCTTTATAACTTACCAGAAATGGAGCAAGAAGCTTTTGAAAATGGTATTGAGATATTAAACTTCAAATATAGAGATTAATGAAAATTGCAAGCAGTTATTGCTTGTAATTTTTATAATTTATTATAATTTTGTTTTACAATTTTATTTTCAATTATCACTCTGGTTGATGTATAATGTAAAATGTATCTAATATTATTGTTAGATATCTATATAACTGTAATTAAGTTTTTAACTTAATATTGCGCGCGGGTTCCATGCGCAAACCTGTTGATACGGTCCTTTATATGTGTATTTTATAGTATCATAACAAAATCCTGAACCCAAAAAGAGACAAGTGATTGTCTCTTTTTTATTCAAATTTTATTCCTGTATACTAAGTTATATAAAACAACGAGTAACTCTATTATATAGGATTATTCGTTGTCCTGAGTTTCCAAGTTGAGACACTATAAAAAACGAATACAGCTATAAATAAGGTGTATTCGTTTTTTTACATTTAAAATTACACACATAGAATTAACTCATACATGCGATGAAATCTTTATAAATTTTTATATTTTCTTTGTGGTTTTCATCCAAATCATTAATTATTTCTTGTACCACTTTTCCATTTACTTCTTTTTTTGTTATAGTCATCATTCTTAATGAATCCACAAATAAATCTAACGTCACTTTTTGTATTTCTCCATTGATTTCATAATATTTCTTTAATTTATAAAGACAGTATTTTAAAACAACAAGAGCAATGAAACATAATAAAAGATGTGCAAGTATATGCTGTTCATTATGAACAAAAACAGGTCTAACTTGTAAAGAAGATTTTAATGTTCTGAAATTTTCTTCTACTTTTCATTGTTTTCTGTAAATTTCATTAGCTTTTTCTGGTGTTAAATCTAGAATATTGGTTTCAATAATGTAAAAACCATCTTCAGATTCTTTTTTCTTAATTTTCTCTCAATTTAATTTACCCACTGTTTTGCCATCAATGTCCATATATTTCTTTTTATATTCTGGAACTAAAGAACTAAGTGGCAGTTCTCCATTTACAGTTTTCTTATTCAATTTATCAATAAAATTATTTCTTTTTAATTTATCTAAAGTCTTTTTCCCAGGACTGAAAAACACACATCATTTTCTGTATTTACCATTAAATCTATTTTTATTTCAAACAGATTCAACAATTTGTTCTTTTCAAAACATTTCATCTCTAAAAACATAATGTTTGTCTTCAAGAATGAATTTTTTCATCCCAATACTTAATGTATCTAATCTTTTTTGGAATATATATTTAATTCCTTTTTGTTCTAGGAAACGTAAGTTTGCGTTGTTATTTATTCCACGATCTGCAACTATTGTAATATCCTTTATTTTATAGATTGATTGAAGTTCTAAAACGAAGGATAACATTGTTTTACCATCAGCCGTGTTACCTGGGAAAACTTTATAGTGTATTGGTATTCCGTTTTCGTCTACAGCCATTGCTATGACTACTTGATCTTCATTGTGTTTTCCGTCTTTTGAAAAACCGTTTTTTCTCATCCCTTCTCTTGTAAAGCTTTCAAAATAAACTGTTGTGTTATCGAAGTGAATAACTTTATTATTGCGATTTGTAAATTCATTTATTTTTTGAAATAAATTGACTAAAACAGAGTTCTTATTTTCAAAAATAACATCAAGATAGTTATATATTGATGATTTTTTAACATTAATATCATTTATAAAATCGCTTTTATTTTTATATTGTGACATATAGCTTCTTGGAAGGATAATTCTAGTTGCTATGAAAAATTCCAAAACCTCTTCTAACGATTTATGTTTACTTTTTGGCAATACTGAAAATAAATCTAATTCTTTAATAACTTTATAAATTAAATCAACTCCAATATTTTGGATACTTGTTTTTACAGAAGTGGGTTTTAATAATTTAAAAAATTCTTCTTTTGCAATAGCTTTATCTAAAGATGTATCTACTTTTTTTGCTATTTCTTTCATATCTTCAATTGAAGATAATCCATACTTTTCTTTGATATCTTCTCAGTATCCTAGACCAACCTGATTTCCATAACCTTTTTTAAAACCTTTAGAAATAGCTAAAACTAAATAATATTTTCCATTTTGTTTTTTCTTGCATAAACTGTAACTCATGCTCTTATTATATCATTTTATGTGTGTAATGTAAGTAAAAAAACATTTTTTTCTTTAGGTCATATATCTTTGATATATGTATAAAAAATAAGCCTAAAAAATAGGCTCAACTTGGAAACTCAGGATAATTTTGTTTTACAATTTTATTTTCAATTATCACTCTGGTTGATGTATAATGTAAAATGTATCTAATATTATTGTTAGATATCTATATAACTGTAATTAAGTTTTTAACTTAATATTGCGCGCGGGTTCCATGCGCAAACCTGTTGATACGGTCCTTTATATGTGTATTTTATAGTATCATAACAAAATCCTGAACCCAAAAAGAGACAAGTGATTGTCTCTTTTTTATTCAAATTTTATTCCTGTATACTAAGTTATATAAAACAACGAGTAACTCTATTATATAGGATTATTCGTTGTTTTATAAAAGTGTAATTCAATAAATAAAAGCTTCTTTTTCTTTAACAGAAAAGCTTCTAACATTTCTTTTGCTCACTTACTTTTGCTATATAGGAAACTTAATATAAAAATAACGAATATAACTATTTTCTAGTCTTATTCGTTATTTAGATTTCAAAAGTGTCAAATTATTTATCAGATTTTCCAAGTGAATAAATATCTTGAATTAAAGCAATGATTGCTTTATTTCTATTTTCAATTTTTTCTTTAGTTCACTCTTTCTCAATTTTGATAATTTCAATTTTTTCATCATGGTTTTTATATTGATTTTCAAATAATTCTGGTAATTTATCTAAATATTTATCTTTTACTTCTTTAATTGTGAATTTCACTCCTGCAAAAGACATCATCGATCTTTCCGTATGTTTATATAATTTTTCATATTTCTCAGCAGGAGGATTATTTTTACCTTTGCTGTTTGCCTGCATATTTAAGACAAAACCATTACCAATAGAATCGATTAAATTAGAGTCTTTTTGTGCTTTTTCTATTTCAGGATCTTTTGAATCTTTTTGTATTTTTCTAGAATAAAAATGCTCTCAGCTTGAATTTTCACTAAATAAATTTAAAAATTTTGTTAATTCCGAATTATCTTTTAAATAGCTTCAATTTGGAAAATTATTAAAATCATTCATTAAAAAACATTCAACTCTTCTCATAAGCATTATATAGTCTTTATTGCTACTTGTAGTTCTTTTAGATGGTTCTGAAAGTCTATTTTCTATATCTTTAGCAAAAGTACTAATTATTTCTTTAAATTTACTTTGCGGATTAATTCATTTATAAAGTTCTTCTCTTAAATCTTCAATATTTTCGATATTATCACTACCATCACGATGTTGAATTTTATCAGCTCAACGTTTAACAATATCCCTAATTGATTGACCTTCGAAGTAACTTGTTTTTCAAATTCATCTAAATCTTTCGATTTCAAAAAGTCATCTTATAGCTTTATTGAAGTTGATTAAATTATCATCTTTAGACGCAAATTCATTAAAACTTATGATGTTAAATTTTTGTAAGATGCTATAAACAATTAAAAATAAAACTGTTGTATCAGCAACTTTAGTAAGGCACATAAAAGGGAAAACAAAAATTAACATATGTTTATTTGCTTCACTAATTTCTTTAGCAAATACCATTTTCTGTGAATCAAATAATTTCTCTAATTCATTAGTATTTTCAGTTAATATGAATTTAAAAATTCAAAGATCTTTTGAAATCACATCTAAAAACTTTTGAAAGTCTCCATTAAATTCTTTGTGTTTAGTTTCAATGAATTTTTTGAGAATGTAATAAGCTTTATATTCATTATTTCTTTCACTATCACAGTTAAGATTGTGTTTGTAATTAATAAAGTTAGCAAAAATTTCAATTTTCTTATCATCTTCGATAGTTTCGTCGTTTTTTACTTTATAAAAATGCTCTGATATATTTTTCTTAAATCTTTTTACACAACCAGGATGATTGAAAGGGTCTCAAAGTTTATAAATTAATGAATTAATTAAATCAATATTATTTAATCTTTGACTAAGGAGATTCATTTTTTCAAAAATTTTATCTTCATACTTACTTTGCACAAACATAATGTTGAAATAAAGATTCTCAAGAAAAACCTTAGTTAATTTTTCAATTTTTTCCTTATTAAACCCAATTTTACTATTTAAAATGCTTCAAATGTGATCTAAATTATTCTTTATTTTAGATTTAAACTTTTTTTCAATATCAGGTACAAAAACTTTCCTAATTTGGTTAATATCGCTTGAAAATAGTGTTTTTAAGTATTGATATGATTCTGATTCTTCATAATCTCTAAGATTCATTCAATGTTTTTTGTTTTTGAACATATCAGCAAAAACTTCAGGAATAAGAATTTTATGTTCATTATTAACATTATAATGGAGAATCATTTTATATAGTGCATATGAAAACAAAATCAATGTCATTGTTCTTTGTTGTCCATCAACAATGTTTAAAGTGTTGTTTATCTGTGAAAATGTTATAGAACCTAAGAAATGTTTTTTATTTTCTTCTTCGATTAAGACTTCAATATCTTCAAATAAAATATCAATTAATCTTTCATTTCAAGAATAATTTCTTTGATATAAAGGTAAGAATATTTCGTTTTTTATAGTAGAAAAATGAAGTAAATAGTTTAAATTGAACACAAAAGATTTAAATGGCGTATTATCATCAACTATATTTGAAGAACTATCTAAATTTCCATTGAATTCATAAAAACCATTTGTATAACCTAATTTATCAGGAGCGAAACTAGAATAATCAAAATGTAGTATTTCTTGATCTTTTTGTTTTTCTTTTATCCCTAATGCTGTGATAAATTTATCTAAAATTAATTTCGTATTAAACGGATTTTTTCCAGTCCAAATATAATTACAAAATTCACCTCAACGCTTTATTACATTTGCAGATCTATTTTTCTTGTTTAAATATTCATTAATTAAATTGTAGTAAGTATCTCCGAAATTCTCTATAAAGTTTTTACTAAGTGATAAAAGAATTGAATTCATTCAATTACTATCACTTATATCATAAAAAATTTCTCTTTGATTATTAGTTAAATAACTTACAAATTCCACTTGTTTTGATTTAGTTTCCTTTTTCTTAGCATTGTAATCATTAATGATATCTATATAACGATTTAATTTATTGGTGATTTTTTTAAAAATATATTCTCTAGTTGTATTTTCTCAATTCGAAATTGGATCGTCCTTTAATTTTTCGATAAATTCGTTTTTTAAATAAAAAATGGCTGGTTCATTATCTTTTGAATTTGTCTCTAAAATGTCACAAATTTTTAAAAATTGCACAACTTGGTTTAAAGTGCTCTCTGATAAGTCTTTCTTGTAAAATTCAAACTCTTCTTCAGTGCCATCTTTATAAACAATTGCATTTATTGTTAAATGACTTATTAAATCTCCATTTATATAATCATTTGAAATATGAGGGTTGTGAAGTCATTTTAAAATCGCATTGTCGAAATATCCTTGTACATTTGTACCGATATCTCAAATTTCAGTTAAGAACTTTTCTTTACTTTTTTTCGCCATTTTTATCCCCTTTATTATTTAATACATGAATATTTCAAATTGCTTCAAAAATTCTTTTTAACACATTTACATCAATTGAATTTCCTGCTTGTCTTCATAATGCTTCTTTAGTTAAAATTCCGCTATTTATAAATGGTTTTAGCTTGTCAAAATCCTTATCTTCAAATCCCATAATTTTGTAACTTTCTCTTGGTGAAACGAACCTATAGTCTAGCTTTTTAGGGTTATTTGCTTTTAAATTTAAATATCCAACATTTGGAATTCGATCTTGCTTAGTAGTTAGTGTATTAATGGTGTATTTGTTTTTATGTGCAAATTTTAGGTCATTGAGATTTCTTCCTTCCTTAATCATTCTGACTCTAGAAGGCGTGTTATTAACTAAATAATTATTTAATTCTTCAAGGTTTTTATTATTTAAATCAAAGATTTTATGATACTCTTTTTTTCTTTGCTCTAAAGTAGTTAATTTATGCTTGATACCTAAAGAAAGCAAGTATTCTTTATATTGATCATCATTTTTAAAAGGGGTTTTAATGCTTTTAAGCACGCTAATAGCAAATACCCTTTCTCTTTTTTGGAGCGACCCAAAATCATTAGCATTAAAAACTGCTGTGAAAGTTTTATAACCTAATTTTTTCAATTCCTCTTTTCATTGCTCATATTCAGCATGGTATTGATTAACTAAGTTTTTAACGTTTTCTAAAAGTAAATATTTAGGTTTATTTTTAACTTGCTTTAAAATCTTTCCAATTTGTCACACCAAATGACTTGTGCTTGAATCATCATTAATCCCTTTAGAACGCCCCATATTAGCTACCGAAAGCCCTTGACAAGGGAATGAATAAGTAAGTAGATCAATTTCATGCAAATCTAAAACTTCCCCTGAGACAGCATTAATGTCAGGGAAATTGTTATTTAAAGAGTTTGCTACAACTAATGCCTTCTTAGTTTTAATTGGTAATCTTTTAATGTATTTTATAGGAGTTTTAGAGTTGCTGCTAAAAATCCTTTGTGATAAATACTCATCAATTTTTGCTTCAGAATCAAACTTATTTTTGCATATTTTTTCAATTTTTGCTTCACTTAAGCCATTATGAATTGATGCATAAGAAATAATCGCTCTTATATCTCAATCTGATGTGGCTACTACTTCAAATTCACTCTTTATTTGCTTGTTAACTCACGAAATGCTTTTGTGCTGAGCACCTATACCAGCGAAAGCTTCAAAGACTTTAATTTTCATATTATAGGAATAGACAAAAAAGCTGAATGCTAAGCACTCAACTTTTTCGTATTTTTAAATGAATTAACAAAATGAAAAAGTGGATTTAAATCGAAATTATTATGCAAATAAGTTAAAGTGTGGTTTCTATATATATATATATATATATATATATATATGAATATATATAGAATAGGAGATATGTATGAAAAATAAAGCATTAAAAAGGAGTCTTTTAATTGTACCTGCATCAGTACCATTAATAGGACTTGTTTTGCCTCTTTCAATGAACACAAGTTCAAACAATGTGTCAATTGAAACTAGTTCAGGCGCTAGTTGAACTTTTGATCAAGTTAATATTAATGTGCAAGACAATATTTGAAAGAACTATAATTCACTTCAAACTTCAAATCATAATGCCAGATATGCCCCATATAGATATATAAATATTTTTAATTCAAACGGTAATTTGAATTTTAATGACGAAAATTCTAATTGACAATATAGAGCAGTTGGAGATTCATGATTTAGATTATTTGATGCCTCAAATCCAGGTTTCCCAAACAATGTAAATGTTTCTGATTGAACAGGAAGTGGTTACGCAACAGAAAGCGGAACACTTTATTCTTGACAAGTAGATGGTTTTAGTAATCAAAATGTAGATTATGGACCATGGTGAAATGGAAATGGATATAATCCAGGTGCCGATACCAAAAGATTTAAAATAGGTTATAACTTAGTTAATAAACCATTACATGGTTCTGCGACTCATGGTGCGCAATCAACATTCTACACAGGAGCATTTTATTTTTCAAATGATATGAAATTAGCAAGTGATATTAAAATTCACTTGTATATTAAAGTTGATGATAGAAATAATTCAACTGTTTTAAAACAAAAAACTTATACTATCAAATTAAAAGAAGAAAAAAATGCTACCTTATCTGATTATGATATTTCGCCTTGAATTGGAAAAGTACAAAAAGTGAATAAAGATTCTCTTCAAGCTTCTAAAAATGGAGATAGTTTAGAAGCATGATTAACTAATTACGCATACTTACCTTATTACCAAAATACTCCATCATCATATACAAGTGGTTTAAGTTCAGATTTGCTCCAGAAAAAAAGAACTTGAGATAATTACAAAACATCAGATAAACATAACGGAATGTATGATATTTTAGTATCTACTCCAACCAATATGTCAGATATTAGATCAAATGGATTTAAATTATCAGAAAATAGTGGTACTTGAACAAATTTTGGTTTATATCAAAAAAACCTTATTAGTAATGCGAGACCAGCAAATATTATATACAACAATCAAGGTGGTTTATTTGTCTTCAATATTGAAATGAATAAAAAGCTTGATTATTTAGTTGCCGGAGCAGTAGCAGAAGTAGAATTTGAGCCATATAATGATGTAGCTAACCCAAGTAATACAACGTTTTTTGGAAACACTGGATCATCAACAGGTAGAAAATCTTTCTTTGGATCAGCAGAATATCGTGAAAAAAATGATGATGGTGATCAAAGAATTGTTTCTGGATTTTGAAAAATAGCTGACAGATCTGAATCTCAACTTAAAAAATTCTACACTTTAGAAACTATTGATTCAGCACTTGGTTCTGATATTTATAATCCAAATAGTGATGCATTTCCAGCCACAACTTTAAGAATTACTGAAAATGGAAATTCAAATATTAATTATGACATTTCTAAAAATAGAATTAATAGAAACAAAAAAACAATTAGTACAAAAAGTATTTATCAAGATACAAAAGCAGTAAAGAACACAAATGCTTTACGGTTAAAAAGTACAATTTCTAGTGCAGATGCTAAAAAATGAAAAGTAAAAAGCGGTAGCTCATTAACATCAACTCCATTATCATCAAGTAGATTTGATAGTAATGGTATTGAATTTAGTCCAATTGTTTATACATATACCGATCTTGAATTAGCTAAAAGATATGTTGATGCTAAACAATGATTAAATAAAGGACAAAAAGATTATTTAAAAATATTATTAGATAATGAATCAGGATTTACTGCAAGTAATCAATATTCAAAAAGTGCTCTTTTAACTGAATGAAAAGCTAAAATTGATACTCTTGATAAGCAACAAAAAGCAATTGAAGAAAAATATAAAGAGATTCGTGATTTTCCTCTTAGTAATAATGTTTATGATTCAAGTTACAATGCAAATATAACTAATAAAATTATTTATGCTTTAGCTACTCAATCATCTAAAAACTCTTTAGATTCAGTAATAAGCAGAAATATTAACAAAATTAATTTCCGTTCAAGTGAATACAATACCGAATCTGGTGCAATTGATAGAACTACTTCTACAGAATATTCAATTTCTAGTCCAAGCGGTGCATCATATAATAGTTTAAAAACTTCAATGGATGCAGTTTACAATGCACTTGACAATAATTTCACTGCTGTAAAAAATAGTGGTAAAACTGAAATTGAAAAATATTTTGCAAGAGTAGCACAATATCCAATTACTGAACAAAATTCTTCAACTTATAGCGGAAATTATAATAAAGCTAAAAACCTTATTATTAAGACAATTAAAGCTCAAGTTAAAAACCTTAGTTCAAAAAGCGAACTAAATCCATTTGTTAATTTAGATGCTACAAATAAGAAAATTAATGCAATTATTGATTTAATAAGTAAAGTTAATAAATTAAATAATCACAAAAATTCAGTTAAGTCACAAATTGAAACTTATAAACAACCACAAAATGACTTTAATAATTTAGGTTCTTTTGAGTTTGCAAGTTCTACAAGTCAGATTGATTTAAAAGCTCTTGATACATTTGATAAAAACTTAACAAATGCTTCTGATAAAACTATTCAAAATATTTTTGCATCAACTGCTATTCTTACTAAGTTTTATAATGATAATAATGAAATTTTTGCTCAACAATGAATAGAAAAAGCAAAAGGTCTTGACGGTGCAATTAATGAATTTGATACCGAAATAGATAAATTTAATTATTTATACGCAAATCAAAAATCAAGTGCTAAAAACGCTTTACAAAGTGCTTTAAGTTCAAACAAGATTTTTACTTATAATGAAAATACAGCTACACTTAGTGTAAATAATGAATTTATTAAAAAAATAAATGATCAAATGACTAGTGCTTTTGCAACAGCAAAAACAACAGCTAAAAATCAAATTTCAGCATTAGATGAATTAACAGAAACAGAAAAAACTCAAGTTAAACAAGAAATAGACAATGCCACTCTTTACAAAGACAATTATGATGCAAATCAACCATTTGCTGACAAAATTTTAATAGGTTCAGATAAAAATATTAAAATAATTGTAGATAAATGAACTGATATTAATAATGAAAGAGCCAGAACCAGAATTAAAGACTATACTGCTACTTTTGATTATCCAAATAAAAATATTGAACCTACAACTGCTCAACAAAACTTAGTTTCTCAACAAAGTATTTCTCCTGATGCAAACGGTTTAGAAACTGAAATTATTTCTATTAACGGTAATAATGACACTGGAACTTTAACTGTTACTTATAGGATAGTAAAATCAAGTGATAAAACTAATGTTTATACTCAAAATAAAACCTTTGATATTACTGGTTTTGCTAATGAACAAAATCAAAAAGATGCGGCAAAAAAAGCAATTGATAATTATAAATATTTAAATGATGCACAAAAAACAGCACTTAAAAATGAAATTGATCAAGCTAATCTAGATCAATTAGATCAAATTGCACAAAATGCAAGTGATTTAAATGATGCAATGAAAGCTTATAATGATGCAACTAATAATATTGAAACAATTAAACAAAGTACAGATTATACTCAAGCAGATAATCAAAATGCATTAGATAATGCTGTAAATCAACAAAAAACTGATGTTAATAAGACTCAAGGATCTAATTTATCATTACAAGAAGTTAAAAATAGAACTAAAGCAATTCAAAATGCAATTAGCAATTTAAATGGTGATGAAAGATTACAAAAAGCTAAAGATGATGCAATAGCTAAAATTAATTCTGATTATTCATCATTAACTGATAAACAAAAAGAAAAAGCAATTGCTTTAATTAATGAACAAACAACAATTGATGGTGTTACTAGTCAAGATGGAATTAATAGTGCATTAAATTCATCAATGAAAACCTTACGTGATTACATAGAAAATCAAAATAATGTAACAGCAGGTAATAATTATACTTATACCACTAACGCTTTAAGAGAAGCCTATGATGGTAATCCAACTAAAGATGGTAATCAAAAAGGCGGAGTAATTAAAGAAGCTGAAGATTTATTAGATGCTTTAAATACTGACAATAATGATAATTTAATGAATAAATCTAATATTGATTTATTAAATAACAAAATTCAAACTGCAATTAATAATTTAAATGGTCAACAACGTTATGAGAAAGAATTAGCAAGATTAAATGATTTATCTCTTGCTTTAGCTAAAGTTAAAGATGCAAATCAAGCTACAGATACAGCAAGTGAAGTTGACACTAATGAAGTTGAATTCATTGCTTCAACTATGCCTGAAAATGTAACTACTGTTGATTTAGTTATTTCAAATACAAATGAAGTAACAGGTAAATTAGACTTAAGTTACAAATATCAATCAACTAAAGAAAATCTTGAAACCGTTAAGTCAACTAAAGTTTATACATTAAATAACAATAATGCTTTAAGTACTCTAACAGAAGAAGTGAGATTAAATAATTTAATTGATAATGATAGTGTTGCAAAAACTATTTCATTTAATGGTAATAATCAAAATCAAGTAGCTGTTGAAGAAGTAAATACTTCTAGCTTTATAGGAACAATCGATCCTACAAACGAAGCTGAAATTGTAATTGAATCAGTGGAAGAAGATCCAAATGATCCGCACGCTGTGCTTGTAACTTACAAATTGCAATCGACTAAAGATAATTTAGGTGATCAAACAGTTGTTTCAAAAACTAAACAAGTTAAAATTGACGGCTTTATGAGCAACAAAGAAAAAGAGCAACAAACAATTAATACTTATACAAGCGCTAACTTTGTAGGAACTCCAGATAGCAAAAAATTAGCTTCATCATTTGTTGCATCACCACGTAATGTTAATATTACTTTTGCAACAAATGATAATGCAAATCATACAAATGAAACTATTGAAATTCAATCAGTTAAATCATGAGATGATGTTAATGGTACATTAACTGCTGTTTTTGTAGTTAAAAGCAATAAACATGGTGAAGAATTAACTTCTACAAATAAAGAAATTACTATTACTGGTTATTTCACAGAAGAACAAAGATTAAATAATTTAATTGACAATAAAGACAAAGAATTTAACTTTAGTGGCACAAAAGCTAAAGATAAAACTACTGTTGATGAAGTTACTAAAGATAATCTTTCAGGTTATTTAGCAGAACAATTAAATGGTCAATTAACTAATATTAATAATCAAAATAATGTTGAATTAGTAATTGATGAAATTACTAAGAAAAATCCGGATGGAACTATTACTTTTAATTATCACTTAAAATCAACTAGAAGTGATATTCAAAACAACACTGTAGTTTCTAAAACTTTAAGTGCTACAATGTCTGGATTCCAAAGTAATTTAGATCGTGAAAAAGCTGATTTAGATGCCAAAACTAATGATGATCTTAATGTAGTTATTGATAAAACTCAAATGGCTTCAAGTTTCAGTCCAGATCAAATTCAATTAAATCCTAAAGATAATATTATTAGTGTTGTTGATAAAACAATTACAGGTTACAATGATGTAATTGGATCAATTAAACTTACTTATAAACTAAAAAGTAATAAAAATGGTCAAGATGTTTATTCTGAACCAAAAGAAATTATTATTACTGGACTTAAAACTGAAGCTCAAAGATTAAATGAACTTTTAAATAACTTAGTTGAAGGTGATATTACTTTCAACGGAACTAAAAATAATCAATTACCTTCAGTTAGTCCAGCTAATGATAAAGCTAATTATTCATACGATGAAACTAAACAAAACACAAATAAAGCTAGTGCATTTATTAATTCAATTACACCAGATGATTCAACTGGTCAAAATACTTTAAACTTAAAATTAGTGACAACTAAAACTCAAGATGAATTAATTTCAAATTGAAATGTAACTAATTATGAAGCACCAGAAAGTCAAAGCAAAGACTTAGTAATTACTGGTTTCAGAACACAAGCTCAACAAAACAAAATTGATCAAGATGCTGAAAAAGCAAGATTAACTAATTTAGTTGCTAATGCACAAATTACTTATCCAAATGGTGATCAAATTTTAGCTTCAAGTTCAGTAGTTAGTGCAATACATAAAGTTATCAATTCAACAGATAATAATGCTGAAATTATTATTCAAAATATTACTGATCAAAATGACTTAAATGGTTCAATTACAGTGGCTTATGTAATTCATAGTACTAAAGGTGGTATTTACGAAAATGTAAACACTGATGTACAAACTGTTGTTTTAAACAACTTTAAAACTGAGCAACAAAGATTGGATGCTTTATTCTTAAATAAAGTTGCTACAGCTTCATTGACTGGTATTGACACTGCAAACTACAGACAATATTTACCAGAAGAAGTTTTAGATCATTTAACTTTAGCTGTTGCTGATTTAGAAAATGCTAGGGTAGAAATTGTTTCAAAAACACCAAATAATCAAACTAATAGCATTGATTATAAATATCGTTTAGTTTCAACTAGAGGAATGGTTAGTGGCCATGATCTGAATACTGTTACATCAACAGAAACTAAATCAGGATCATTAGTTGGCTTTAAAACTTTAGCACAAGCTGAAAAAGAAAGACTAGATAAGCTTAATCCAAATGCAACTGATGATGGTTATACTCATACAATTGATTACTCAAATAGAAATCAAATTCTTGCTTCAAAAGTGCAAATTAGCGATCAAAATTGAACTTGAAGTGTAGAACCAAATACTGATCATACTTTTAGCGACCAAAAAATCATTGCTTATGATGATATTACTGGTAAATTAAGAGTAAGATACAAATTGCAATCAACTAAATCAGGTTTATCTGATGTTAAATCAGAATATAAATATGCAACCTTAACAGGTTATAAAACTGAATTAACCAGATTGAATGATTTAGTAAAACAAGCTAATCAACCAGTTGCTATAACTGCAAAAGATGAAGCTAAAAAAGATGGAACAGATCAGAAAAAAGCTTCACAATTAACTTCTGATGATTTCAATGCTACCTTAACAGAATACGGGCAAAATGAAAATGTTAAAATTGAAACAATTTTAGACACTCAAAATGCTAACAATGAAACTGGAACAATTCAATTAGGTTATAAATTAATTTCTACACGTCCATTAACTGGTACAGATGGTTTAATTTCAGGAACTTGAGATGATACGCCTCAAGAAGCACCTACAATTAAATCTGAAACTTCAAATCCATTATCAAGTTTTGATGGTTATGTAACTAATAATGATGAAGAAGAAAATAGAATTGAAAGATTAATTGCTAATTTAGTAATTGATTATCCAGGTAAAGAACAATGATTACCTCTTTATAATCAAACAAATGTTATTCCTTCTGGAGTACAAGTAAAATTAAGTAATAATCGTGAATTAAATGCCGAAGGTATTTCAATCAAAGAAAATTCAATGAAAATTGTTACTCGTGATGATAGAAAAGGTGAAATCACTGTTAGTTATACTTTAGTTTCAAATTCAAGACAAGATGTTGAAGTTGAAATTAATCAAACTAGAAGTAAAAATGCTAATACTATTACAGGTTTCAAAACCGAATTACAAAGATTGGATGAATTAACTTATAGTTGAGAAAATGCAATCCAAAACAAATCAACTATCAGTCCATCTGATGTTGATTTAAGTAATATTACTCCAGTTTCAACTAACGATGATCAAGCTAAAGATGTTGTAATTACAAGTTTTGATGATAGAACAGGAACTTTAAATGTTCAATACAACATTTACTCAAAACGTACTGATTTAACTGATATTCATGTAGTTAATAAAGCTGCACAAATAACTGGTTTACAAACTGAATTACAAAGATTAAATGCTTTAATTGTTAATGATCAAGTATCTAAAACAATTAATTATGTACCAAATGATAAAACACAAATCAAAGCAAGTTCATTAGTTGCCAAAAAAGCTGAAGTACTTGCAAATAATGATAATTCATACTTTACAACCTTAATTCAAGATCCAGCTACTTCAAAAGCAAAAATTATTATTAAAGATATTACTTCTGATGATGAAACTGGACAATTAACTGTTAAATATGTATTGCAGTCAACCAAAGATAATTTAACTGATATTGATTCAGATACTGAAAATACAGTTGAAATTTCTGGTTTCTTAAGTAATTTACAAGAAGCTAAAAATAATTTAAAAGCTAAAATTGATGAATTAGTGCAAAATAATAAATTAACTAGCGAACAAGCTCAAGCACTTAAAGATAAAATTGATAGCAATGAAACTGATTCTATTGATAAAGTTAACAAAATCGAATTAGAAGCAGATAAACAAGTTTTAGTTAATGAGGTGGAAAAAGATTTTGTTCACTTAAACAAAGCTCAATTAGCTGATGTGATTAACAAAATTAATGAAGCTGCAACTCTTGAAGAGGCAAAAACACAAAAAGCTGCAGGTCAAACCTTAGATGATAAAATGGCTAAATTAGATGAAATAGTTAAAAACTATGAAGCTAAAAAACAATTAGATAAATATACCTATGCTTCAGAAACACCTAAAAATGCTTTTGACAAAGTAATTGAAGATGCTAAAAAATTATTAGATAAAACTAATGCTACCGATTTAGGTACAGATAATTTAGATAATTGAATTGGCAACGAGGAAACTAACACTAAAGGTGAAATTCAAACTAAATATGAAGCTTTAGATGGTGATATTCAAAAAGCTATTGAAGAAGTAACTGATAATGAATACTTATCTCCAAAACAAAAAGAAGATTTAATTAATAAACTTAATTCATTAGATCCTAATACTTTAGAAAAAGCTAATGATGATGGTACTAAATTAACTTTAAACGATATTAAAGATGAAATTGCTCAAATTGAAGCTCTTAAAAAAGAAGCAATTAATCGGATTAAAGCATATGAAAACTTGAATCCACAACAAAAAGATGCATATATTAATCAAATTAAATCAAGCGATAACAATCAATTAGAAACCATTGAAAATAATGCAACTGCTTTAGATAACAAAATGCTTGAGTTAAAACAAGCAATTGAAAATGTTAAAGATGTACCTAATTCAAGTGCATATCAAAACGCAGATCAAAATAATAAAGATGCTTTTGATAATGCATTAAATGTTGCAAACAAAATTAAAAATGGTAAAGAAAACACTGATCCAAATGATACATTTAATTACAACGCAAATTTAGATGCAGTACAAAAAGCAATTGATGATCTTAAATTAGCTAATACCAATATTAATCGTGATGAAGCTCTTAAATATGTTGACAATGCACCATATTTAAGTGCAGATGAAAAAGTAAAATTTAAAGAACAACTTAACCAAAATCCAATCACAGATGAAACTATTGCAAAATTAAAAGAGCAAGCACAAATTATTAATGATGCCAAAAAAGTTTATGTAGATCAAATTAAAGCAATTGATAATAATGATTTAGATCAAAATAATAAAGATGAATATATTAATCAAATCATTAATAAAGAAATGACATTGGATGAAAATAATGTAATTACTAATCCAGAGGAATTTAGCAAAATTGTTTTTGATGCACAAAAAGAAGCTTTAATGAATAAAATAGAAAATAATGTAAATCAACCTGATTTACCAAATATTCTTAATCCAAAACAATTAAATGAAGCTAAAGAAGCAATTAATAATGCAACTGATTTAGCAGAAGCTCAAAAAGCTTATGAAGATGCAATTAATTTAAGTAAAAAAATGGCAGCTTTAGATGAATTAGTCAAAAACTATGAAAAATCAATTGCTGATCCAAATAACACAAAATACAATAAAGCTGATAATAAAGAACAATTTGATAATAAATTAACTGAAGCTAAAAAATTATTAACATCAGATTCAGATAATGGAGTTGATAATAAATTATTGGAAGATTTATTATCAAATAATGACAAATCGTTACAGCACTCATATGAAGAGTTAAATGGTTTAGAAAATGATTTAATTGAACAAATTAATAATTCAGAAGTTTTATCACCAAATGAAAAAGCTGATTTAATAGCTCAAGTAAATAACATTGATAAACATAATGATGAACCAGGTCAAGTAGCTACATTGCAAGAGAAACTTAATAAATTAATTGCTGATAAAAACAATAATATTAAAGCTATTCAAAATCTTGAAAATCTGAATCAAAGTCAAAAAGATGATTTAATTAACAGAATTAAAAATAATGACTTGATTGATAACCCAGCAATTTTAGATGAAGCTCAAAATCTTGATAATAAGATGAAAGAGTTAAAAGATGAAATTGGAAAAGAAAACATAATTAAAGGTTTAAGCCACTATAACAAAGCATCTGAAGAAAAACGTAATAACTACGAAAATGCTTTAAATAATGCTAAAAAATTAGTGAATAATGAAACTCCAAATGGTTATAATAGTGCAAATACTTCATTTGCTGAAACTCAAGAAATTTTAGATAAACTTAAACAAGCTTTCAAAGCAATTGATGATGAAGCTAAGAAAATTAATGATTTATATGATAAGTTAAATGCCAAAATTATTGAGTACCAAAAAGATGTTGATAATAAAGAATTGCCAAAAGAAATTCAAGACATTTTAGATGAATTAGTTAATTATGGCGAAGATGTTAATGGCATTGATAAATTGATTGAATTAATTAAGCAAGGTAAATCGCTTAAATCATTACACGAACAATGAAATAATTCAGATGTTAAAAATCCTGACACTGAAAAAGCAATTGAAGACTTAAATGCTAAAATTAATTCAGTTACTGAATTAATTAATTTAATTGAATCAAGCAATTTAAATAGTAAATTAGATACAAGCAAAGATTTTGTTCTAAATCACAATCAATATAATATAAACTTTGCAGAAGCTGAAATAAGTTATTTTGATGCTCTTAAAAATGTTGATAAAACTAAATTTATTGATGCAACTAATAAGTTAGAGCAATTAGAACAAACTAAGTTTGTTGAATTTGCTAATAGTATCTTAAATACTTCATATTTTGATACTTATAAACCAGAAAGCAATTTAAATAAAAAATTAATTAAAGAATTATTAAAACTTAATTATTATCCATTAAATAAAATGGAAAAATCATTATTTGAAATACTATTAAAAGAAAAAGCAGGTGTTGAAGAAAAATTAAGTTGACTTTGATATTTAGCTTTAGGTTTAAGCACAACTCTTGCAGCTATAATGATTGGCGTTTTAGTTAAAAAAGTAAAAAATAATTCTTAATTTTAAATTAAAAAAATATGGAATTTGTGTTCCATATTTTTTATTTATTTTAACAACGTTTAAAATTAATTGACATTACAAAAATAACTTTTAATGAATCAAAATCATCCATTGATGATTTTGTGTTTGATATAACAGTGAAAGAATTCAATAGGTGCGAAATTAAAAACAAATAAAGTTCTGAGTTTCCAAGTTAAAACTGTTTAAAAAACGAATACATCTGCTATATAGACGTATTCGTTTTTTTGTCTTAAAAATCTCTGGTTTACAAGTTACTTCAATTATGAAATAAAAATTAGTCACTGTCTGTTTTTTTATGCATCTAAAAATTCAAATATTTCTCTGAATTCTGAAATTTCTCCACGTTTTAATGCTTCATTTAATTTTTCGTTAGTTGAAGCTCCTGAAAAAACTTTTTCACTAGTTTCATAGTTATAATGACAAATCATTAAGGTTACATGAACTGCTGAATTATCTAATAATTTTAAGCTATTTAATTTCTTTGTTTCAGAAATGTATTCATGATATGATTCTAAAATTTTTTGAGTTTTATCTTTATCATAATCATTAGTAGCATTTTTTATTTCGATCGTTATATTATTTTCACCTAAATGATTTTTATATTTAATTGCCATATCAGGATATGAGTTTGCGATATTTAAATCAACATCATAGTATTCAAAACCTAAACCATGGTGTACTGGATTTTTAGTTCAAACTGTTATTTTCTTGACTCTATCACTATTTTTAACAAATTCTAAAAATGATTGGAAAATTGCATGTTCAGTTTTGGAATCAAAAAAATGTAAATGTTCATATTTTTTAATTGGATTGTAGTAAGCATATTTATAACGTTCTTCTGAATCTATTCTAAGTTTATTAGAAGCTTCTGTTTTAAGCATAAAATCATTATTGAAAGGTAATGTTTTATAGTTTGATAACACATATTCTTGCTCATTATTTTGACTCTTTACAAGTTTAATTTGGCGTTGTCTTTCTTCTTTTAATTGATGTAAATAAATTTTAAAGAATATGAAGTAAAACATTTGTTTGGAAATAGCAAAATCTCAACTAATGTTTTGATAAATATTTTCAAGTATTTCCTTATTTATTAAATTCTTGTTGATATTAAATTGTTCTTCATTATAAATTTGCAAATCAATTGAGTTTTTTAACTCTCTTGATATTTTTCGCTTAGTTGTTCCGTTAAAATCAGTGATTCTTTCTTCATCAGGCGTGATAAAACCATATTTTTGATATTGTTGTTTGAAATTTTCATATGCTGATTTAACTTTGACCTTACTTACTAATTCAAAAGCTTTTTCAGAATATTCTTTAGATAAAATTGATTTTTTTAAAATTCTTTTATCAATTCTTCCGGTTATAAATTTTTCTGTTTCAAAATTTGGTCTAAGTTTCATGTTTATACGAATACTGTCGGTTGGTTTGATGCTATTGCTATAAATATAGTAATTTCAACGAATTGAATTTTTATCATTTTCAATTTCATCTTCCTCAATAACTTTATATTCTGGATTAGGATTTCTCTTTATTCTTCCAATTACTTGAGTGTTTAGATTTTTTGAAGATACATCTCTTAATTGAACAAGCATACATGCTCTAGGTATGTTTCAACCAGTAGCTGGACCTATTTTGAAAATAACTACATCTATTGGGCTTAAGTTGTCTGAAATAGATCTAAGGTTAACTTTACCTCTTAGATTACTTTCAGATTTATCATCACTAAAATAAGTAACCCATGAAAGATTATATTTATCTAAAATGTTTTTAATATTTTGGATTTTAGAGTTAAAAGTTTCTTCTTTGCCAGAATACTTATCTTCGATTTGGATCAACATAGCTGGATTAATACCTATTAATGATTTTTCATTTTCAGAATCACTATATGCACGTTTAATATCTAGGAATTTTTTACATGCTATTTCAAGCAAAGCATTATCATCAATTAATTCTAAATCTTCTTGTTCGGCTATTCCATCATTTAACTTAAGTTGGTTTTTTAATAATTTAATGTTATCTTTTTCTAAATCTGCTTCTTCGATAACAACTTGATTATGCATTCCGTTTGGTGTTGCAGTCATCTTAATGATATAATCAGCTGTTTTTTGCGTTAAAAATTCGAATTTTGCACTTGAATTAACGGTGTCAGAGTTTAAAATATTTTCACTATTTTTATTATCAATATCTAGATATTTGGTGCTGTTTACACGTTTACTTAAAGCATCACCACCATAGTGAGCTTCATCTCTAATGTAAATAATGCCTCAATTATTATCTTTGATTTCTTTTAAAAAAGCACTGTATATACCACGTTCTAAACTAGGACACGAAATATGGACACATAAACTAGGACACGAAATATGGACACAACCATTTCGCGTCCTAGTTTAGTTTTATTTCTGTTTTGTATCTAATTATTTTTCTGACACTGACGCGATAAAGGTTTGCAAGTTCTTTGTTTGTCCTTTTATTTCAAAGTCTTAAAAAAACCGACATTATGTGGGCTTTTATCTCTTCATAATCACTCATTTTTTCATGTGTTGTAATTTTAAACACACTCATAGTCACTCCTTATTAATTAAAATTTTATCTAAGATGTAGATTTTATTTTTAAAACTCTAGGGTGTGACATTTCGTTTAATATTTATTAAAAACTCAGGTTGAACTCATTTTTTTATACCCTTTTTTAAAAAATGATAAAATAAAAAAGGTATGAAAATAGTGTCAAATAATAAAAGAGTTTCGCATAATTATGAGATTTTAGAACGTTATGAAGCAGGTATTTCACTTCTTGGCTGAGAAGTAAAAAGTGCCAGAGCTTCTTCAATTGATCTTTCAAATGCGTTTTGTTCAATTTATAAAAACGAAATTTATTTAAAAGAGGCTTATTTTAAGCAATATATGCTTGTTAAAGGTGATGAATTTCGTGATCGTAAATTACTTATGAACAAACGCGAAATTAGAAAGTTAAAATTCATTTCAGAAACTCAACCAGTAACAATCATACCTACTAAAATTTACTTTAATAATGCTTCTAAAGTTAAAGTAGAAATAGCTATTGCTAAAGGGTTGAAAAAATACGACAAGAGAGAAAAAATAGCTAAAGAAGAAGCGCAAAAAAGATTGCAAAAAACCTTAAAACTATATCAATAGTCCTATAACATGGGGGTGTAATGGTTTCGACACATTTAGGGACTTACATAATGCAGTAGTGTGGCAGACTATAATTGCTACTAGGCTTTCTTAAACGGAAAATCAAAAGAAAAAGAATTCAATGCATTTGCATTAATGAATTCACAACAATCAAATCTTGCTTTTGCTTAATTAAATGCAATCAAGTTGCTTTAAGTAACTCCTTTAGCTTAAAGTAGGTCTTAAAGGATATATAACTAAAACTGACAAGTTAGTTATGAATTTTTGTCAAATTGCAGGGATTAATTTTCTTTCATTTTATGCTTGCAATTACAAAATGAAATAAACTGTAGATTTGTGTATGAGCTTTAAGTGTGGACACGGGTTCGACTCCCGTCATCTCCACCATTTGCTGTTATAGTTTAATTGGCAAAACGTTTGACTCGTAATCAAAAATTGCAAGTTCGATTCTTGTTAGCAGCACCAATATTTTTAGTTCTATTTAGATACCATATTATTGAAAAACTAAATGACACTTCACCAAAAGGTGAAGTTTTTTAATAATGATTTTTTAAGCTTTAATTATTTAATATAATTAAACAAAGGTAAGAAATGAATAAAAAAGACATAATAATTAAGTGAATCCAAACTTTTAACATTACCAAAACTTCTGTACCTAAAAACACAGAGTATTTGGAAAATTTAGCAGCTGAAGATGAAGCGTTTTGACAGCTTCCGCACTTTAATAATAATGGTATTTGGTTAAAAAATGAAGAGCAACTTTCTTACTCTTCAATTAACCTTTATGTTGTTTTATCTTTAGTAAACACAATGCTTGTTAAAAATAGAGACAAAAAAGATAAGAAGATCTTTTTATTTTTTGATAAGACAATTGACAAAAATATTGAAAAAAACACCATCTTCTTTTTAAAAAGTAAAGACTTTTTTGTTTACAAGCCTAACTATGTAACTATTGATGAATTAATTACTCTTTATAGCATTAGAGAAAGTCAAATCCCAATTGCAATTACTATAACTTACAATGCTTTTAGAGATCTTTATGTTGTTAAACTTTATGAAGATGGTAAAGAAATTAATCAAAAAGACTATCAACAAATTTTAAGATATTTAATTAATGAAAAACACTCTTTTGAATTTATTCAAAACGAAGAAGTGTTTGAAATTAACACTGATAAAATTTTGAAGGAAATTGTAAATGACTTCAATTTTCTTGAAGAAAAGAATAATTTATATCTTAATGAAACCCTAAATGTAGCAACTATTATCGAAGATTCAAACACTAACTTTTTCATATCTTCACTGCTAACTAATTTCAATATTAAGCACACTAAGTTAAACCCATTTCTTCATAATAAAATCACTCGAGGTTCATTATTTTTTAATCGAATTTTGCAATCAAAATTTAGATATGATATGGTTTTTACTATTAATAAGCAAAATAAAATTTCAATTTATGCTAAGTATCAAAACAAGTTAGTTAAATTAACAACTGATCAAATTATTTACTTTTATTTAAACTTTTTCTTTTTAAATTGAAAAAATAGCCTTAAAAACAAAAGTAAGAAACTTTTTATTCCAATTGATAGTGGTTTTTTAGTCACTAATTTAGTTAAAGGTTACCGCTTTGAAGCTCTATACGAAAATGAAATTAAAGATAATTCTAATATCATTTTCGGAAGTGATGGAACTTCATTTTCACACAACCGCTTTAATCTTTTTCAAGAGAGCAACCTTAGTTTCTTGCTCAATTTCATTCACCTTTTTTATATTTATAAAAATAGCAATACTATTTTTAATTACAAGTACAAAAAAATGCTTGAATTTGGTTCAGAATATAAGGTTAAAACATTAAGAATTTCAGCTCCAGATCCAGAACATCTAAAAGAGAATGTATATGATTTTTTTGCCATCGGTGAAAAGCTATCAAAAGAATTTCAAATCGATAAAATTATTAAAAATGATTATGCTTCAGCTAGATTTGATCACCTTTTAGCTCTTGAAATTTCATCTAATGAATGCGTTGGAAAAGTGTATTTAAAATACGATTATTATGAGAAAAAAGTGTTTGTAAAATGTGAAGTTCATCAAGAAAAATTCCAAAGAAGAGCCATTGCAATTTATCAATTTAAAAAACTTATTAATTCGCTTAAAAACAAAGTAAAAGTTTTGATTAAAAGATAAACAATTTAATATAATTTAAAAACTATATATAACTATTTAAAATAGTTAAAATCAAGGAGATAAAATGTTTTCTAAAGTAAAAGGAACTAGAGACTTAAACATTTGCGAAACAACTTTCAAAGACTATAATTTAAATTTAATTAAAGATATCCTTAATGAATATGGTTTTCAAAGAGTAGAAACACCAATTATTGAACATTCAGAACTTTTCAAAAGAAGTGTTGAAGGAAGCGATTTAGTTAATAAAGAAATGTACGATTTTATAGATAAAGGAAATCGCGAAATTACTCTCAGACCTGAAGGGACTGCTTCATTTGTACGTGCTTATGTGGAAAATAAATGATTTGCTAATAATATGCACCAAAAATTCTATTACTATGGACCTATGTTTCGTTATGAGCAACCACAAAAAGGTAGATATAGACAATTTGACCAACTAGGAGTGGAATTTGTAGGTGATAAAAATCCTTACAAAGATGCTGATGTCATTGCGCTTGGAAATTTAATTTTAAATGAAGTAGAACTTAAAAACTTTAGATTAGAAATTAATAGCGTAGGTGATGAAGAAAGCAGAAGAAAATACCAGCAGGCATTGCAAGAATACTTTAAAGATTTTTATAACGAACTTAGTGAAACTTCTAAAAAACGTTTTGATCAAGGAAATTGCTTAAGAATTTTAGATGATAAAGAAGATTCACAAAAACCATTTATGCAAAATGTGCCGCAGCTTAAAGATTATCTTTCAGAAGCTTCAAGACAATACTTTAATGACTTACTTGCAATCTTAGATGAAAAAGATATTAAGTATGTTGTGTCAAATAAATTAGTTCGTGGGCTTGATTATTATGATGAAATTGTTTTTGAGTTTATTGCTATTGACAAAAACGCAGGAAGTCAAAATGCTGTAATTGGTGGTGGAAGATACTCAAGATTAATCAATCAACTTGGTGGACCAGAGCTTTCAAGTGTTGGATTTGGTCTTGGAATTGATCGCTTACTTTCAATTTTATATGATAATAATAACTCAATTCAAGAGCAAAGTAAAAAAGCTAGCGAAGATTACTTTGTGTATGTTGCTTTTTCAAATAATAAGCTTGCTCTTAGAAACTTCTTCATTATTTTAGATACTTTAAGACAAGAATTTGGATGATTGCGCTTTTATTTTGAATATGATCTTGTTAAGTCTAAAAAAGTGCTTGATCGTGCAAATAAGGTTAATGCTCGCTTTTTAATTACTGATAATCAAGAAGGTCTTATTTATGTCAAAGATCTTCAAAACAAAAATTCAAACATTCACACTGAATTTATTGATCCACAAACTCTCGAATTTGAAGAGGATATGTTAGAACATTTAAGTGAGATTTTTGAAGAAGAATACCAAAAATTACAAGGTGAATTAGAATAAAAAGGATGAATATGAATAAATTGATTAAAAACAATCAACTACGTTTAAGTGATGTTGGTAATGAAGTTACTCTTTATGGATGAGTAGCAAATAAACGTCGTTTTGGTGAAATTAATTTTGTGGATTTAAGAGATAGATTCGGAATTACTCAACTTGTTTTTAATGAGCCAATTAATTTTCCAAAAGAAACAGTTTTAGAAGTTAAAGGAACTGTTGTTGCTAGAAAAGATCCAAATGATAAAATCGAAACTGGTCAAATTGAAGTTATTGTTTCATCATACAAAATTTTCTCAACAGCTAATGAACTTCCATTCCCAATTAGAGATGATATTGATGTTAAAGAAGAACTTAGATTAAAATACAGATTTTTAGATTTACGTCGCCCAATTATGCAAGAAACTATTTTACTTAAAAATAAAGTTTATTTTGCAATGCGTGAATACTTACAAAGTCAAGATTTTAATGAACTTGAAACACCAATTTTATCTAAAGCTACACCAGAAGGTGCTAGAGACTTTTTAGTCCCAACACGTAAATATAATTCATTTTTTGCTCTTCCACAATCTCCGCAACTTTTCAAACAACTTTTGATGATTGCTGGTTTTGAAAGATACTACCAATTTGCTCGTTGTTTTAGAGATGAAGATTCAAGAAAAGACCGCCAACCTGAATTTACCCAACTTGATATGGAAGTAAGTTTTATGGATGTGGAAGTGTTTCAAAGTAAAATTGAAGAGATGTTCAAACACTTTATGAAAAAAGTTATGAACGTTGACATTCAAATTCCATTCCAAAGACTTAAATTTGACGACTGTATCCGTGATTATGGTTCAGATAAGCCGGATTTAAGATATGAAGTAAAAATTAAAGATGAACCTTCTTTCTGCAACTCAACTGAATTTAACATTATTAAAGATGCTCCAAGTAAGAGATACTTACAAATCGAAGAAATAATTTCTAAGAAGGATTTCAAAAAACTTGAAGAAATTGCTAAGAAAAACAAAGTTAAAGCTTTATTCTATTTCGCTATTGAAAATGGAGCAGTGGTTCACTCAAATTTTGCTTCTAAAGTTGCTAATGAAGTAAATGCGTTTATTAAAGATAAAAACATTCAAAATGGAACTGTATTTTTCTGTTGTGATAAATACGAAAATGCTTCACAAGCTCTTGGTGCTCTTCGGGTAGAACTTAATAGTTGATTTAACTGAGCTAGAGAAGAATATAACTTCTCATGAATTATTGATTGACCAATGTTTGAACATGATGAAGAGACAAATACTTGAGCTGCAGCACACCATCCATTTACTCAATTTGATCATGATCTGGAAGATTTAGATAAACTTCCAATGGATAAAATTAGAGCTAAAAGTTATGATCTTGTGCTTAATGGGTTTGAATTAGGTTCAGGAAGTGCTAGAATTTATGACCAAAAAACACAAGAGAAAATGTTTGATTTAATTGGAATTTCAAAAGAAGAACAAAAATCTCGTTTTGGTTTCTTCTTAAAAGCTTTTGAATACGGAGTACCTCCACATTGTGGAATTGGTCTTGGGATGGATCGTTTAATTATGATTTTAGCAAAACAAAAAACAATTAGAGATGTTATTCCATTCCCTAAAAATGCAAAAAATGATGACGTATTCACTGAAGCTCCATCTTCAGTTACCCAAGAACAACTTGATGAACTTTTTATTGCTTTAAATAAAAAAGAAGAACAACAAGAATAATAAAAAATAGGAGAAAAAATGCATTCAATAAAAAAATATTTATTAAAACCAGATTTTTACGATGGCTGAGAAGTAACATTACAAGGATGAGTTTCTTCAAATAGAGGAAATAAAAAAATTCGTTTCGTTTCATTAAACGATGGTTCTACAGTTAAAAACATTCAAATCGTTTTCAAATCAGAAACATTTGATCTTGAGTTAGTAGATTCATTAAGAACAGGTGCTGCTTTAGTAGTTAAAGGAACTCTTCATTCAACACCTGAAGCAAAACAACCAATTGAACTTCAAGCTTCAGAAATTGTTAGCTACAAAAACGTTGATCAAGATTATCCAATTCAAAACCAAGAAATGAAAATGGACGTATTAAGAGAATTGCCACATATGCGTCACCGTACAAGTTTAATTAAAGCAATTATGCTTATCCGTTCAACCCTTGCTCAAGAAGTTCATAAATACTTTGCAGCTAGATATTTTTACTATATGAACAGCCCTATTATTACTTCAAATGATGGTGAAGGAGCAGGTGAAACATTTAACGTCAGTGATGGTTCGAAAGATGGGTTCTTTGGAAAAGGAAACAAAGCAACATTAGGTGTAACAGGACAACTTCATGGTGAAAGTTATGCTATTGGAATGAACAAAATCTATACTTTCGCGCCTACATTTAGGGCAGAAAACTCAAACACAAAACGTCACCTTGCAGAATTTTGAATGATTGAGCCAGAAGTTGCTTTTTATGATTTACATGATGCAATTAAACTTGCTCACAACTTAATTAAAGTAGTTGTAAGAAACGTATTACACAAAAACAAATTTGAACTTGAATATATCGAAGAAACATTGCAAAATGGAATTATTGAAAGATTAGAAAAATTTGTTGAAAGCTCTCTTAAAATCGTGGATTACAAAGAAGTTTTAGAAATTTTAGATAAAGTAAAAGATCGTTTTGAAGATAAAAATATTCACTTTGGTTTGGATCTTGGTTCAGAACACGAAAGATACTTAACAGATGAATACTTTAAAGCTCCAGTTGCAGTTATTAACTTCCCTAAAGATTTTAAAGCTTTTTATATGTATCAAAATGAAGATGGAAAAACAGTTGCTGCCTTTGATCTTTTAGTGCCAGGAGTTGGTGAAATGGTAGGTGGAAGCCAAAGAGAAAGCGATTATGACAAATTATTAAAAAGAGTGCAAGAACTTGGAATCGATGAAAAAGACTTACAATGATACCTTGACCTTCGTCGTTTTGGGCACGCTGCATCAGCTGGATTTGGAATTGGTTTTGAACGTCTTGTAATGTACGTAACAGGTATTGAAAACATCCGTGATGTTATCCCTTATCCAAGAACCGCTGGAAATATTAGAATGTAATTTTAATCCTTAATAAAAACGAAATATGGCAATCCATATTTCGTTTTTATTTAATATAAAGTACAATTTATTTATGAAACAAATAAATTTTTTCAAGTATCAAGATTGCCAAATTGAATATTTAAAAATAGACAATAACTCAAAAGAAAACATTTTACTTATTCATGGTTTTAGTGCAGATTTTGACTATTATCACAAATTTTATGATTATATTGATTCGCATAATATTCATGCTCTAAACGCACCTTTTCATGGTAATAGCACTGGTTCAAAAGTAACAATGAATATGGACTATATCTTGGAAATTTTGGAATTTTATATTACAAGCAACAAACTTAAAAATTTAAACATTATTGGTCATTCAATGGGCGGCGGGCTCGCAATGATGCTAGTGAAAAAATTTGGAGATATTATCAAAAACATCATTTTAGTTGGCCCAATGAGTAGATCGGGCCTTGTGAAAACAGAAGTATTTAAAGAAAGTTTTTTTCCACGTAATATCAAAGAATATGAAAAATTAGCTGCTTTATGTTATTACGATCCAAATATAGTGCTAAAAAATCCAGAATATATGCAAATGCTTGATAATTATTTTAAGAATAATCAAGAAAAATTAGACTATATTTATGAACTAGGACACTCACTTCCTAACTTAGAAAATATGGATAAAATCGATGAAGGAATTGCAAATTATAAAGGAAATTTATATTTATTATATGGTGATCATGATGGGATTATAGATACAGAAAAAATCAGTAATTATTATCATTTTCTTAATCCAAATACTAAAACAATTATTTTTCAAAACGCTGGACATAGTCCTTGATTCGAAAAAGAAAATAGCTTTTTTGGATTAATAGATTTACTTTTAAACAGATAATAATTTCTTTTATTTATTACCTTTAGAAAAACAGTGTGCAAAAATTATTTTTTATTCAAATTTTTTACTTATTTGAATTTTGTGCTCTTTTTTTTTTTTTTTTTTGAGTAAAATTTTATTAGACACTTAAAAAGGAGCAATAAATGAAATTATTTAATAAGAAATTTCTTACTAGTTTTGGTTTAGTTTTAACTACCTCAGCATCACCATTAATTTTATTTTCATGTGGTAATACTAATGCTAATGTTAATGGCAATACTAAACCTTCAACTGACACTTCAAAAACACAAGAAGAACCAAAAAGACCAGTTAATGATACTTTTACAGTAAATTATTCATTAGATATTGCTAACGTAGCTGATTTAAAAACTGCATCAAGTCAATTAAGTGAATATGAAACAAAACTAAGGGAATTTGAATCTCAAGGCGCAGAAATTAAAAAAATAAAGTTAAACACACAATTAAATATTGGAAGTTTCCATTTACCTCAAACACCTAAAGCAGTAACTTTAACAAAAGATGAATATATTGAATTAGTTAAACCATTTTTAGATGATAATAGTCCTTTTTTCTCAACTAACTGAGAATTATCGCTTCCGGTTCAAGTAACAAATGCTACTGAAGCAAAAGAATTCGAAAAAGAATTTCAAAATTTCTTCAACAACTTTTATGTAACAGAACAATGATTTAAAGGTGAATTAAAACCTTTAACAGACGCAGCTAAAACAAATAGATTAAATCCATTTATTAACAAAATCACATTAGCTGATGCTCAAAAGAAAAACAAATTAAATGAGTATAATGCAGTAGTTGCAAAAATTAAAGAATTCATTAAACAAACTGCTAATGTTCAATTAAGTGATGATTTACAAATTATTGAAATTGACCCAGATTATGGAGCGAACTGAGGTATTACATTAAAATTCCAAACACAAAGCGGAGTTCAAACAGGTAATATAAGACTTGATCTTAAAAAAGCAAATGCTTCATGAACAGCTGCACAAATTGAAGAAAAAAACGCAAATAACCAGTGAATTAAAAGAGCTAAAAACGAAATTAATAAAGTTTTAGCTAACCAAACAGTTTCAGCATTATTAAAAGTATTAAAAACTCAATTTATCTTAAACTTTAACGAAAATGAAATTCAAACATTAGCTACAAAAATTGTTGAATTAGTTCAAGATTATACTTTTAAAGCTATTCCTGTTTCTTTCGTAATTCCTAATTTTGTTAAAAATGCTGTTAAAAATAAATTAGTATCATTTATTACACCAATTATTAAATCTAAATTATTAACTTACACAAACAATACAAAAGTTAAATTAGTAGAAATTGCAAATAGAAGAAATTCACAATAATAAAATGATCCTGTAATTACTTACAGGATTTTTTATATATTGAAATTTAACTTTTCGACAATTTTCATTGCTTAAATTAGGACTTAGTATTGACTATAACCTGAACAAGAAAATGCAAGAGAAAAGTATGGATCAAAGGTATGTTTTTTGTGTTTTTTGATACCATTCGCATTGAAATGTAAATTGCAATCAATCAATCAATGCATTGAAACTAAAGGTTATTGTTAATTTATAAATTTTATTTATTTGATTTTACGACTACCCATTTACCTGATTTAGTAGAACCCTCTCTTTTAATCAGATCATTAGATTTAAGTTTTCTTAAGTGATATCAGACGCCATCCTCTGTTATTTCTTTAAACTCATTTGCTATCTGTTTTGCAGTAATATTTGTATTGTTTTTTATAAGAAGCAATATCTGTTCTTTAATATTAATATTTTCTTCGTTAGTTTCAGAAGTTTCTTTGGTAGTTCCATCGATTTCTTTGGTAGTGCTAACGTTAAAGTCTTTCAAAAATTCTGAATTTATTGTCATAACTGCATTGGTGTAATTGTCATTTTCATTGTCGGGATAAAATTTTAGTTCAGGAGAAGAATTTTTAAATAGAGCGTCTTTTGCTCTTCTTATACCTGAACCATAATACTCTATTAAATTTAATTTGAAAAACATATCTTTAATTTCTTTATTTAGATATTGTCTTCTGTCAAAACTTCTTTCATTATTTAGAGCTTCAATAGTTACAGGTGGAAGAGTTCTGTTGTGATTTACAAAAGAAATTCTATCATTATAAATAATATATATCCCTACATACTCAGGTGTATCATATTCTTTATGTAAAATAGCATTAGTAGCAAGTTCTTCAAACGCTGTAAGTGGATAATTGTAAATAATCTTATGTTCAATTTTATCAGATTCTCTAATGGTAAAGGAAGCCATAATATTGTCTTCGAAATATTTACTAACTTGTTTAGCTTGTATTCAAACTGGTCCATCAAATCTTTTTGATTCCATTTTATCTGTGCCATCAATTTCTCTTATGATTTCGACATGGGCATTAGTAATAAATTTATTTGGTGTTTCAGCAAACATCAACACAGCAAAATTTTTAGCTCTATAACCACCATACTCACTTTCACTCACAAGACCCATGCTTTTAGCCATATCCAACTTAGACATTTCTCTAATGTCTTTTTTTGATCCTATCAGAAGTAAATATTCTTTCATGTATTCATAGTTTAAATAGTCTATAGTTGCTGTATCATTTAAATTGGAACTAAAAGAAAAATTTGCAATTTTTTTAGTAGTTCAAATTCTTATGTTGGGTTTGGCAATCTTGAATCTCTACCAACTCTAATATATCTTCCCGGTTTTAGATTAATATCTTTATCTCTTTCCGCTTTTTCAGTTGTTTGAAACGGTCCATTAATACCGCTCTCTACTGCAATAACAATATAGTATTCATCGTCAATTTTATCAGTAATTATATGATAATTGATTTTAGGACGAATATTAGATAGGAGAGATTTTAATTCATTTTCAATAACTTCAATTTCAGACTCTTTTATACCTATTATTGGCCTTTTTGGAATTGCCTTTTCTCTACTTTCTTTATTATAAATCTCTTCAATCCCTATAAATAATAGACCTATCTCATTATTCATATAGTTATTAGCAAAAGCGCAAGCAGTTTTTAGAATTTTATCTTTAAAATTCGCTGACTTTTTATATTCGATAAAGCTATTTTCTATATTTTGTTTTTCAAGAATGTTATGAGCCATTCTCTTTATATCTAAAAGACGCATATTATTTCCTTTTCAAAAATCATAATGTTATCTATATTTAGATTATAAAAAAAGTAGTACAAAAATTCATAAATGCTTATAAAGTAAAAACCTATCAAATCAAAAAACAAAGAAATAAAAACACAATAAAAAGCCTGGATTATAACCATTCCTTTTATTGTGTTTCGGATCGCTCCATCACAATTTAAATTAAAATCGATTAAAAGAGATTTAGTTTTTTGCTTTCTAATTAAAGCTGAATATCATCAATTCTTATCGGTGATATTTTGTTTTCTTTTTCACTCATTTCAATAATTACTGCGTTAAATTGAGTATTATTTGGACTAACTTCAAACTTTTCCTTACTTCCATAACGCATTTTTTTATACACTTGTTCATAGTTAGCACCAATTGCAGCATTTTGTGGTCCGCACATTCCAGCGTCACTAATGTAAGCTGTTCCATTTGGTAATGTTCGATAATCATTAGTTTGAACATGTGTATGTGTGCCGCAAACTGCATTGACTTTACCATCTAAATATAAACCTAAAACATTTTTTTCACTTGTAGTTTCAGCATGAAAATCTACAAAACGAAAATCGACATTTTCTGTACTATCTAAAAGAATATCGACACTATCAAAAAAGTTTAATGCTTCTTCTTCGTTTCAAGGTGACATTAAGGTGTTAAAAGTAATTCCCATTAAAGAAATTACTTGCAATTTAAAACCTTTAACATCAAAGGTTTTGCTTCCTACCCCTGGGTAATCAATTGGAATATTTAAAGGTCTAATTACATCTGAATTCTCAATGAAATTGTAAATATCAGGATTAGCTCACACATGATTCCCCATTGTAATGGCATTAATACCTATATTTTTGAGTCTAAGATAATCTTGATTGTCAAGACCCTTTCTACCAGTTACGTTTTCACCTTGTGCAATTACAAAGTCAATATTATTTTGTTTAATTATTTCTGGTAATACTTTTTCAACGGTTGTAACTCCTGGTTCACCGAAAATATCACCGATAAAAAGTACGTTGATTTTTTTCATGTTTATATTATATATGTTAAGAACAAATGTTTAATATATTAATTAATAAAAATTGGAAAAGTGACGCGCAAGTTAAGTGGTAAAAAATAACAATGCTTTTTTAATGTTTAAATTATAAAAAAATTAGTGCAAAAAATGAAGAAATAGTGACAAAAGCAAAATCAAAAGCGCAAGCCCTTGTGGCTTGTTTTCTTATAAATTTTGAAGTTCTTTTGCTTCTTTTCTGCGAAAGAAAAGGAGGCCCGTGCGGCAGCACAATCATTGAATCTGTGTCTAAAGATAGACATAGCACAACACCGCAAAAAAATAGCATTTCACATTAAATGGGCTTCAGTCACTAAAATCTAGTTTAGGTCTCAAAGACCAAAGTTTCCCTTTTACCCATATTAATTTTGAAGTTCTTTTGCTTCTTTTCTGCGAAAGAAAAGAAAAGAAGGCCGCGTGCCAACGCAATTAATGTATTTGTAACAAAAGACTGTCATTACAAGACTATTCTTATTTAAACTGACATTTACACAAAAAATAGGTTTTATTCACATAAATTTAGTTTAGGTCGTCAATCTTGAACTTAGCATTTATCGATATTAATTTTAATTTTCTATCGCTAATATTCTTTTGTATTCATCGATTTGTTCTTTGAGTCAAAACACATATTCTTGTGTGAGTGAATTGAAACTTTTACCCTTCGGAATAAATCTTCTAATGTATCTATGAGCATTTTCAATTGAACCTTTTTGATATGAAGCATAAGGTTTACATTTAAATAATTTTTTCTTACCTACCACTTTATGAAGAAGTGTGTTTTCGCTACCATTATCTACTGTCAAAGTCTTTATTTCAAGATTGTATTTTCTTATTAACATTTTTAATGCTTTGTTAATTGATTTTGCATCTCTTTTGGTTAAAGCGATATATAACTCTCTAGTTTTACGGTCTAAAAGTGTAAAAAGAACAAACTTATCTTCTCTTTTACCTATTACTGTATCAGCTTCAAAATGCCCTTTTTCTAGCCTTAAATCCGCTTCTTCAGGTCTATATTTTAGGTCTCTAGCGTGTATCAAGGATTTTTTACCTTGCTTTAATGTAGTTTTTGTATAGCCACCTCTTGATAAATATAAAAGCGGGTCAAGAGGAAGCTTTATTCTTTGTTGCTTTAGAGCTTTGTAAATTGTGCTAAATGTAGGACAAAAAGTATCTGGATTTGTTTGTTTGAACGAGTTGACCATAAATTTCACAGACATTTTACATTTAATGTTTTTAGAGTTTTTGCTTGCTTTTTTTCTTAATTCTTTAGTTACATCGTTTCAATATTTCTTGAAGTAACTTCACTTATTTTTTTGTGATTCTGACACTATCATTAACCTTTTAGTTTTATAACTGAGTAAATGATTTGCTAATTTTCTAAAGGAGAGAAATTTAGTTATAAAAATTTTGTCTCCACAATTTTTGCAAATAAATTTATTTTTTAAGCTTTTATGATAGTCATTTTTTTCAATCATTATTGCCATTTTTTGTTTAATTGTTCTAGATTGATAACCAAAATATTTCGCTGCTTTTGATATTGAATTCAACACTAGAACTTTTAAAATAATTTCTCACATTAATAGTATAGATATTTGTTTATCTCTAAGCAATCTTTTAGAAGAAACATTTGAGTGAAGACGTTTTATCTCATCATCTGTTTCTTTTATGATAAAGTGACGTGAGTTTTCAGCATTATTTTTTACACAAATAATATTTAGTTTAGATAAATCTATCAATTTTTTCATATAATAAAAATGTGTCCTTTCTTTGCAAGCATTATTATTTTACACAATGGACACAAAAAAGTCACATGCATTAAATTTGCGTGTGACTTTTCTAATTTATAATATATTAATTAACTTTGATTAAGTTTTTCTAAAATTTCTTTCTGAATTTCCTCATTATTTAAGATGTATTCTTTTAAAGATTTTCTTCCTTGTGCAATGTTTTGATTATTGTAACTATATCAAGCACCTTTTTTAGCGAAAACCCCCATTTCAGTACCTAAATCCGCTAATTCACCAATCCGATCAATCCCCTTTGCAAAAACAATTTCACTTTGAGCTGTTTTATAAGGTGCAGACAATTTGTTTTTGACTACTTTAAATCTAACTTCATTTCCAACAAATTCTTTTCCGTCAGCTAAAACTGTACCTTTTCTAACTTCAATTCGAATGCTTGAATAAAATTTTAAAGCCCTTCCACCTGTAGTGGTTTCAGGGTTACCAAAAATTACACCAACTTTTTCTCTAATTTGGTTAATAAAAATTACAGTTGTATTATTTTTGTTTAAGCTAGCAGTTATTTTTCTAAGTGCCTTAGACATAAGGCGAGCTTGAAGTCCAATTTGTTGATCTTTCATTTCTCCTTGAAGCTCAGCTTCAGGAACTAAAGCGGCCACGCTATCTACTACTATTAAATCAATGTAACCACTTTTAGCGAGCATATCAACAATTTCAAGTGCTTGCTCACCTGAATCTGGTTGGCTCAAAATTAAATTATCAATATCTACACCTATGTTTTTAGCATAAATTGGGTCTATTGAATGCTCAGCATCAATAAAAGCTGCTATTTTCCCTAGTTTTTGTACTTCGGCTATGCAATGGAGTGATAAAGTTGTCTTTCCACAACTTTCAGGTCCATAAATCTCAATAATTCTTCCTTTTGGTATTCCATTAATTCCTAGTGCTTTATCTAAGGCATAACTACCGCTAGAGAAAGTTTCAATATCTAAAACTTTAGAATCACCCATTAGCATAATTGCTTCTTTTCCAAATTTTTTAGACACTTCATTTAGAGCGTTTTTTATAAGTTCTTTGTTTTCATCCATTAATTATCCCTCCAGTATTAATATAAGCAAAAATTCAATATAACTGGAAAGTGTACAAAATAAAAAATATATCTTTGTTTTTCCACTTTACAAGAGAAAAACCAAAGATATATTTTCAAATATTATTTACGTAAGTTAAGAGCTTCTAAACACTTGTTGTATTCTTCAAGGTTTGTTTCTTTTAAGTGTTTAAGTAAAACTTTACGTTGTGAAATTTTTGCTAAGAAACCTCTACGTGAGTGGAAGTCTTTAGGATTTACTGCAAAGTGTGATTTTAAAGATTCAATATCTTCTGTTAAAATAGCAATTTGAACAAAAGCATTTCCTGTATCTTTTGCATTTTTCCCATATTTAGCAACAAGTTCTGCTTTACGAGCTTTTGAAACCATAATTATCTCCTTTAGTTAAATTATGTTTTAAACCGAGCTTAATTTGAACATTAAACTAAGTATAAAATTTATGTTTTATTAGTGCTATCATAATAGCTTTTGTATTATATCATTTTAATTTGAGTTTTGGATTAGATTAATGAAAAAAGCTTTGATGCTTAAAAAATCTTTTTCATCAACATTATCTAACTGACTATTTGAAATAATTCTAAATTCTTTAAAGACTTGAATTAAGACATTTGTATCATTTTCAATCTTAAATTTAGGATCGAAAGAAATAAAATGATAGCTATGATCCATTTTAACATGAATTATTCCGTATATCCCAACACCATTATCAAAAAGCAGTGAAGCTCCATAAATACCAGGATGCATTTTCACTAGTTTTTCAGAAATTTTCAACTCCATTTTTTGGCTAATTGAGGCTGAAAATCCATAGTTAAAAACTAATAATTTATTGCTATCTTCAATGTTTCCATATTGAATCAATTCTTTAATTAATTTGGAACTAATTTTAACCCCATTAACTTTTAATAAATCAACAATTTCAACTTTTGAATCTAAATTATAGCAAGAAATGTCATTGCAATTACTTGAAGCATTTTTTCCAAATTTAAAGTCCTTACCTACAATTATGGTGCAAGGTAAATTTTTTGTAAGTGCATAAATAAAGCTTTCACCATTAAGCTGGGAGATTTTTTGGAAATTAAGCTCCACAATAGCATCAAATTTTAAGTCAGATAAACTTTTGTATTTGTAATTATTATCAGTAAAAATTTCACCATTAAATTTAGGCATTCCAATTTCATTATTAAATGTCACTAAGATGATTCTTTGGTTATCTTTTTTTTGCTCTAAAGCTTTTTTATATAGGTTGTAGTGGCCTAAATGAAAAGATTCAAAGGAACCAAGAATAAAAATATCATCTTTTTGCGGAGCAAAATCTTGAAATTGGTAAATTATTAAATCGTTCATTTTTAGATAATTTCAAGTTCCTTAAGTTTTAAGTAAGTACCATCATATTCACAATCAAGAGCAATATCTTTAGCTACTTCTTTAATTGGTTGTTTTGCACATTCCATTGCAACACCATAAAATGCATCTTTAAGCATTTCATAGTCATTTTCACTATCGCCAAAAGCTATTAAATTATCAAGAGATAAACCTAATTTATTTGTTAAATATGAAAGAGCATTACTTTTGTTAATTGCAATTGGTCCAACAAAAATACCTTTACTTCAAATGGCAGACACTTCCATTTGAAAGTTATTTTCTTGAATGATTTTGTTTATTTTCTCACTTACTTCATTTGGATGTTCTGTATTTAAAGTAATTACATATAAATCATCTGTACCTAAAACTTCTTTATCAAAGTCATGGTAATTATCTTTAAATGGACGAATAAATCATGAATTTAAATTGACATTAGGTGATTTATAAACCTTATTAAAATCGGTAATTGAAAACCCTCTAACATCATCTTGAATTAAACGGTAAAGTTGAATAACTTCATCTTTAATCAAGGTTTTTTTATACACAAATTCTTTGTTTTGAACATCTCAAATAAAAGTCCCATTTGCTCCGATGAAATAATCTGGGTTTAATTGTTCTAAAAAATCACCAATAGTTGCAAATTCTCTAGCTGTTGCAAGCACAGAAACAATTTTATGCTCTCTTAATTCTTGGAACATTTTTCTAATGTTATTAGAAAAACGCATATGCCCATTTGGTAATAATGTACCATCAACATCAAAAGCTGCAATTTTTACTATATCTTTTATTTTTTTCATAATAACCTCTCAGGAAATACTTTTTTCGGGTAAATTTTACCGTTTTTAAATTCACCAACGGCACAAATTAAACTGGTGCTTTTGTTAATTAATAAAACCTTTTCTAAGTTTTTCATATTAGTGGAAAATGCTTTAATTTCCCTACCAAAAGATAAATCAAGAACCTGCTTTTCATTTAAAACAAAGTTGTTTAAATCAAAAATTAAATCATAAGAAATTTCGCTATATTGTGCAGGTTCTAACTTTTCTAACTTAACTAAACCAACTGCATCTCTTTTAAGATAGCTCATTACCATTTCGGTCTTGCAAAGAGCTGCAATATCTCTTAAAAGAGAGCGAATGTAAGTTCCTTCAGAAACATCAAAAGCAAAGGTAGCTTCTTGTTTTTGATCATCAAATTCAATAAGCGAAGCATTTAATATTTCTATTTTTTGCATTTTAAGCTCTACTTCTTTATTTTCCCTTGCATATACGTAAGCTCTAACCCCATTAATTTTTTTAGCACTATATTTTGGGGGCAATTGTTCTTTAAGTTGCTTGATTTTTTCAAGAGCAATTAAAAGATTTTCCTTAGTTATTAGCACAGGATTTTCTAGTTTATGAATTTGCTCTGCATCTGTATCTAAAGTATCTGAAAAATAGCCAAATTTGCATTTTGCAACATATTTTTTATTTTTGAAGTTAATAAACTCTAAAAGCCTTGTATCTGCATCAGTAGCTACTAAAACTAATCCTTGTGCTAATGGGTCTAAAATTCCAGAATGACCTACTTTTTTAGCACCTAAGCTTCTCCCGAGTTTCCTTACTTCAGAATTTGTATAGACACCACTTTTTTTGTAATATTTATAAAACATTTCTTTACCTCGAATGTGTATTTATATTTTACAAAATTGTCGCAATATCGTTTATAAATATTCAAAAACAAAAATTTAGCTAAACAAAAAGGCACAAAAGTTAATTATTTCTCCATCTAACAATTATTTTTATATGAATAACGGAGGAGGAAAACAAAAAATGTTAATCAAAAACGAAAATAGTTCGTTTCTTTTCGGGAAAAGAGATGAGACTACTAACAAAAAACGCAAAAGAAATTTACTTTGAGCATTGCTCGGTGTTAGTGTTATTAGTTTATTAATAACACCTTTTGTAGTTACTCATTGTGCAAATGTAGAAGAAATCAAAAACAATGAAAAGAAAATTGAAACTTTGAATTGGCAAGTAGCTAAAAGAAAAAATGAAATTAACTTGCTCAAAAATGATTTGGATCACAAAAATAGGCAAATTGAGACTTTAAGTGCCAATATTGCTACCGAAAGGGAAAAGTTAATTACAGCTAAGTCAAAACTTGTAGCATTAGTCGGTAATTCAAATGAAGATTTTTATCCAAGTGCTAATGGAGAAAATGCTTCTGAAAGTTCAATTGTTGGAAACTTAAATGCCCAAATTTCTAGTTTAAAAGGCACAATTAGAGAAAAAGAAGCTAAAATTTCACGCCTTGAAAAAGACTTAAAAACTTTAAAACAAGATTATGAAAGTTTAAAACTGAAACTCAAAAATGTTGAAAAAGAAAACGTCCGGCTTTTAAATGAAATTGAAAACATTATTGCAATTAATAAACAAAAGATGGATAAATTAAATTTAGAAATTTCTCATTTACAAGGTGAAAACGAAAAGAAAATGAATATTATCAAAGAAAAAGAAACTCAAATTATTTCTCTAAATAGCAACATTTCTAATTTAAAATCAAAAATTGTGCAGCATGAAAATACAATTAAAGAAAATGAGGCTAAAATTTCTAATTTAAATTCAGAACTTAAGTTAAATAAAGAAATGTTAGTGAATTTCTTTATGGACTATCGAAGCACAATTAATGAATTACTTTTTGAAATAGATAAATTAAAAGATAGCAATAATAATTTTGTAAATAGTCTCTTTGCTAATATTAATGAAAATCTAGATCCAAACAATCCAGATTTAGCAGAAATTAGTAAGTATTCATTACCAAAAGATACATATTTAACCTTAATAAATGGTGAAAAAATCATTATCGATGAAAGTAAAGAATTATTAATTTCTTCAAGCTATGCAGCTTGAAATAGTTTAGATTTTGAAGATAAAGCTCTTCTTGATAAGTTTTTAAATTCTGAAAGCAAGGAATATAAAGAAACCTTAATCTCTGAACTAAATAGCAATAATTCACACTTTAAAAAGCATCTTAAACTTGTTAGCTTAATAAAAAACGCAATAATAAATAACACAAAAGTCTTAAATGAAAGCTTAACAAAGGTAATAGAGTTAAATAATCAAAGAGATGAAAAATTAAGAAAATACTTAAATGGTTTAATCAATAAAATTGAAGAATTAACGGGTGAAAAATACCATCCAACTCGTGATTTTGGTGTTAATGGTGAAAATGCAGAAGGAGGATTAGTTTATAAATTAAGAAGTGAGATAGTTAATTTAGAAAACATTATTGCTATTAATAAAAGCAAATTAAACGAGTATGTTGGTAGTTCAGAAACAAACTTTATCGCTGGTGAAAATGGAGAAAATGCACTTGAAAATTCTTTAGTTTATAAATTAAGACAACAAATCGAAGATAAAACTAATTTATTAAATAGCAAAGAAAGCGAGCTTTTAAACAAAAATAGTGAGCTGAAAAATAAAGCATTAGATATAAAAAGATTAGAAAAAGAAAAAGTTAGTTTAATTAGCGAAATATCAGCTAATAAAGCTGAAATTAGGCAGTTAAAAGATGTTAAAAAACAAAATGAAAAGAATATAAATGAACTTAAATCGAAAAATATTTTACTAGAAAAAGCAGGTGTTGAAAAAGATGAAAGTGTTAGAAAACTCAATCAATTATTAGCAGCTTATCTTAGTGAAATTTCTGATTTAAAAACCAAATTAAAACAGGCTAATAACAATAATGATGAAGCGCAATCAACGATTTTAGAAATGAAAAGAAAACTTAAAAAGTTAACCGGAAGTGATGATCCTGCTTTTGATGTTGGAATTAGCGGCGAAAATGCACTTGAAGGTTCATTAATTGATAAGCTAAATAAAATAATTAAAAGTAAAGAACTTTCAATTGCCAGATTGGAAAATGAATTAGAAATTGAGAAAACAAAAAGCATTGAGCTTGAAAAAATGTGGAATAAATTAAATGTAAGAGAAATTTCTAATTCATCACTTCTTTCTTCGACAAGAACCACTTTTTATCCTGAAGGGCATATATGACAAGGGATGGTAAAAAATAGATATAATACACATTTTAAAAGAATTCTTCATGGTTTTGATTCAATTGATAGTGATGCTCTTGCTTTTGATATGTATTTCAGTAAAGATGGTCAATGAAATATGAGCAAAATCTTGAGAGCATATAAAGAAAAAGATAAAACTCTTAATCCACCAACTTATTTTGCTGAATTTGTGCTTAAAAAAGATGGGTTTAAAACCAAAGCAGATATAGATCAAGAAATTGCATTATTAGAACGGAGAAAATTTGAACTATTAGAAGGGATTCAAGATCTAGAATTAGAATATTCTGATGAAGATGATATTGAGAGACTAAGAACTGAACTTAGAGAAGTAGAAAGTAAAATTGATAGAACAATTGATAAGTACTTAATTAATAGAACTGATTTTGCTTTTGGAAGCGAACTAACTGGACAAGAGCGCTTTACATTATTATTTGCAGGGATCGAACATAAAAATATTACTCTTAGCGAAATTGAAAATAACATAAGATCGTTTAATCAAGATACAAGTAATCAATTTATAAAAACTTATCGCGTAAAACAACTTGTTGCAAGTGAAAAAAGTTCCACTTTCCACTTTAGAGAAAGTGAAATTGAAATTAAATGACAACCAATTATCAAAGTTTCTAGAGATGAAAGAAAAATTATCTTTAAAACTTATGCATTGCCTCTTTATATTACAAATAGAGCAGGAAATGATAAACCTACTTCATTTACCTTATCATTATTTGAAAGAAAACCGATGCCAGATATAGAATATATCTTTGCAGACTCATGATATGAAGCTACTCATGATAGAAAAGTACCTACCACAGTTCCAAAAAGATATTTAGTTTATGATGATGATGATAGTGGAGATTCTTGAGGAAGCACCGCTGATCCAAAATGAGAAGAAAAATATGAATGAGACTTAAATTCTTTTGCTTTACGAAATATGGGAAATGTTTACTTATATGATGCAATCACTGTCCCAAAAGACTTTAACTCAATGAGTGAGCACATTCCTACTTCGATGGTTCTTCAACTTAAATAATGCTTAAAAATAAGAAAAACTTGCCTAGAAAGGGCAAGTTTGATTTTTTTACTTATTAGATTTTTTCAAGTTTCATGAATGTGTGAGAAATTGAAGCTTCTGGTCTTAAATCTTTAAGTTTTTTGTATTGTGAATCACCTGTTGCAGCAACAATTAAATGAGTATCAAGATTTTCTTCTCTCATTTTTCTTAAGTTAACTGACATAATTTTTTCACCAGCTAAAACTTTTGAGTTTAATGGTAAAGCATCTTCAAAACCAATTCCGTTAAGTTTATAGCTATCTAAACCAATTAATACAACGATTTCAGCACCAAAGTCACCTTTTAAAATGAATTGGTTTTTGTTAGCTGGAAGCATTGTTATTGTTCCGTCAAAAGGAGCAACGATGTTTATAAATCCATTAACATCTTCGCCTTCCATAATGATCGCAGCACCTTCACCAACCATTCCTTCTGAAAATACACCATCGTTTAATTCTTTAAGAGTAATTACTTTTCCACTTGTAGGAGCTTTAACTCTTCTAAGGTTAGGAATTTCTGCTTCTTCTTCCTCTTTTTTAGATTGTTCTACTACTTGTGCAATTTTTTGATGTCTGTTTTTTTTCATTTCTTTTTCGTATTCAGCTTTTAATGTTGGCACTGAGTCTTTAACTAATTTGTTAAATTCTTCAACACCTACACCGTAAACGATTTGAACGTGGTTTTGACCTTCGAAGTAAATTACATATTTGAACCCAAGATTAATAAGTTCATCTTTGTTAATTAATGACATATCTTTAACGTCATATCTTAAACGAGAAACACAGTTGTTGTATGCTAAAACGTTGTTGATTCCACCAAGAGCATCGATTAATTTTCTTACGTTAGCTGGAACTTCTACTTTGTTTTTTCTACAAAATAATTTTTTAAAGAATTCCATTTTCGCCTCCCTAATGAGTTTATAGTTATTAAATTTTATTAAAATTTAATTTTTAAAATCTTAATTCAACTTTAAATTTAAAAAAATTGTGGAATTTTTGCACAAATTTATTTGGTTGAATAAGTACCTAAAATATCAGCTTTTTTAACAATAAAACTATCTAGATTCTTAGGTAAGTTTTCGTAAATTGTTTTAGTGTTGTTCTTTTTAGCTTTTAAAGTAATGTTAATGCAATCAAATAAAATATCTGTTTTATCAATCTTGCTCGCAATTTGACCGCCAATAACAATTAATTGAATTTTAAGGTTGTCAATTAAATTCAAAATCGGCTTATCAATGGTATTAACATAAATTGAAGTTGGGATTTTATTTTCTAAATTTTCAGCAATAATTGTTTTTAATTGATCATAGTTAAAGACTGAATCGTAAGCGTACACAAGACATGAAGGTGATTTTTCATTGTGTGTGAATTGATCGTGAATAAATACTTCTTGAGATACTTTAAAAAGTGTTTTTTTAGAAACATTTGGTAATTTATTTTGGATATAAGTATATCAAGCTAATTCAAATCGAAAATTTAAGTAAGGAATGTTTTTAAAGAATTTCTCTAAACTTGGATCAAAATCTTTAGTAATGATTTTAGCAATTTGAATATCCGAAGCATTTTGTGAGTTGTAATTGATAACATTTTCAACAACAATTCCAAATTCATTCGAAGTATTTTTGCGAATGTAAGTTACATATGAATCAAGGAAATTTTTATATCGATCACTTTCAATGAAACTTTTATCCATATTGATGTAGCTTTCATAATTGCTACGGTCATTTAAAATGTTAAAAATAGAGTAATTAATTAAGTTGGAAATGTTGTTTAAATCTTGGTTTGCTGAGATTTTTCCATATTCAAAAATAGTAGCTGCAATAAATAATTTAGAAGAGACAAATGATTTGTTAATTTGGGCAATAATGTTTGAAAAATGTGTATAGTAGCCTTTGCTTTGTCTTTTCTTAGGTATCACGACAAATAAAGAATCACGGTTATAAAAGAACTTGTGTTTTTTCTCGTTTATGGCAAGCATATTGTAGATACTTGAAATATCTTCGGCAGCAATTTGGTTAATAAAATAATAAGGTTTGAGTGCAAAAGCAAGCACGTAATTACTTTCAGAATTGGTTTTGAGTTCTTGCAGGTTATTTTTAAAATAAGGGAGCACAATTCGATTGTCAAAAACTTTTTTACGGTTTCATTTAATTGAACAAATGTAATTTCCATTACCCACGTTATTAATGGTTAAAAAGTAAGGCTCATGTTTTTTTAATGTTGTATCAAGTCTGATAACAATTCGTTCAAATAAAGTTAAATTTTTGCTATTGTAAAAATTGTTATTAAATTCGATTTCAAGCTCTTTTTGATCCTTTGGATTGTCGATGTATTCGCTAATGATATCCTTAGTTTTTTTATCAAAGAACTTGTAAAATTCACTAAGTTCAATGTATGAATATTGGTTGAATTTAGTTTTCTTGCTATCAAAAATAATTGAGAAAAAATGATACTTTGCACTTAATCTTAACGCCCTTTTGTTGATGTTGTCAATTTTAAAAAGAATGATTCCAGATGAAGAACGCAAGTAAAAGAAAAATAAGGTAGCTATGAAAATAGATACCATTATTAAGAATGCAAAAATCGAAAGCAAAATAATTAAAAGCATTAGTTTGAGATCACTTTAATTGAAGGGTGTTCCTTATTAAGTGTTCTTTCCTTTCCGTCTTTAATAAATGAAACAACTATATCTTGTCCAATTACTTCAAGAACTTCACCTTCACCAAATGCAATATGGCTAATGATGTCTCCTTTAATAATTTTGCTATTTTGAACTGTTTTTGATGAACTATCATCATCTTTGTTTTTAAAATCTGTATATAAAATGGTTTTGTTAATATCAATACCCATTTCTTCAATGAAACGAGAAGGTTTTTTATCTTCGTTTGTAGTAATTAATTTTCCCCTACTATCACTAATGAAAAGTTGTTTTTTAGCTCTTGTAACGGCCACATAAGCTAATCTTCTTTCTTCTTCAATTAGATCATCTTCAGCATTATTAAGTGGGCTAAATTCACTAAGGCCTTCTTCGTGAATAATTGATTTTGAAGTTGGGAAAATTCCTTCAGTAAGACCTACTAAAAAGACATTGTCAAATTCAAGACCTTTAGAAGCATGAATCGTCATAAGTGAAACGTAATTGTTAATGCTATCACTATCATCAGTAACTGATAAAAGAGACACCATATTAAGGTAATCTTGAACTCCCTTACCTTTGTTATTTTTCTCTCAGTTATCAATTGAGTTAATCAATTCTCTAACGTTATCAGCAGCTGATCCACGAAGGTTTTTGTTATTTTCAATGTATTTGTAATAGTTAATACTTTCTAAGAAAGTGTTTAATGTAACACTAATTTTGTTAGACTCTAAAGCTTTTTTGTATTTTAAAATCTCTTGGACAAATGGGAAAATTGACTTAGCAATTAAAGTTTTAGGCACTGGAAGATCTTTAATGTGTTTATAAATTGCGGTCATTAAAGAAATACCTTTAGATTTTGCAAATTCTTTAATTTTAGCAAGATATTTTTCACCAATTCCACGATTTGGTACATTAATAATTCTTTCAAGCGCTACTTCGTTGCCATCAAACATTACTCTTAAAAAAGCAATAGCATCTTTAATTTCTGATCTTTGGAAGAACTTAGTTCCATTAAAAATTTTGTGATTAATATTTTCGTTAATTAAAGCTTCCTCAAAAGGACGTGAGTAGTAATTAGCACGGTATAAAATAGCGATATTTTTAAGTTGAGTTTTTTGTTTTTTAAGCTCATTAATTTTTTGGACTACTCATCTAGCTTCGGCTTCAACATTAAATCCGTGGTAAAATTCAATTTCGACACCTTCTTCATTGTTAGTTACTAAATCTTTATTAAACCGGTTTTTATTGTTTTTAATTAATTTATTAGCTGCTCTTAAAATAACTTTAGTAGAACGGTAGTTGGTATCAAGCACGATTGTTTTAGCATCAGGAAACTCTTTGTCAAAATTTAAAATTAAATTAACATCAACCCCTCTTCAGTTGTAAATGGTTTGGTCTGGATCTCCAACGATTGTTAAGTGAGTATTTGCCCCAACAATTTTACGAATAATGTCATATTGAATTTGTGAAGTATCTTGAAACTCGTCAATTAAAATATATGAAAAGTATTTTTGATATTCTTTAGCTACATCTGATCTTACATCAAAAAGAATGTTAGTGTTGATAATTAAATCATCAAAATCTAAAGATCCTTTAGTTGCAAGTTCATTAAGGTATTCTTGGTAAATTTTAGGAATAAGATCTGAATCAGTATCATTAAGATTTTCTTGCATTTCTTTCATATTGTAGTGATTATTTTTAGCTCAAGTGATGTATTGGATCATATTTTTATAACTAATTTCATTAGTTGAAACATCTAATCTTTTGTAAATATCAGCAAGAATTTGTTTTTTGTCAAGTTCATCAATAATTAAGAAGTTTTTTTTATAACCAATTTTGTCAATATGGCTTCTTAAAATTCAAGAACAAAATGAGTGGAAAGTAAAAATATGCACTTTTCCACTTGAAGTATCTTGGATATATTTGTTAATTCTATCACTCATTTCATTGCTTGCTTTGTTAGTGAAAGTAACAGCAAGAATTTTACTTGGACTAATTCCAAGATCATTAACAAGATAAGAAACTTTTCTTGTTAATACTTTTGTTTTACCACTTCCAGCACCTGCGATGATCCTTAAATTTGTATCAAAATACACCACAGCTTCTTTTTGTGATTCATTTAAATCTGATAACAAATCAATTTTTTTGGTAATCATATGTTTCCCTTTCTTTTTTTGATAGCTTGTAGCTAAAATTTATCAACTTGATAATAAACAATGTTGCGGTATTTTTTATAAAATGGATAAATTGGAATATCTTGAATTTTTTTACTCTCTTGCACTATTTTTCAATTAACAACTCTAGTTCCGCTTATAACTTCACTAACCCCATTTCGCTTTGAATTTTTAATAATGATGATGTAATTCACTGCCATAATCACAAATCAAATTGAGATAAAGTATCCAATTACATTTTTGAAAACATTCAGGATGCTTAAAGTGTTGTCGCTTTCTTTAATATTTCCCATTTCTGATAATTGTAAGGGGCTAAAAAAGATAACACTAATTAAGAAGATCAAAATTCAAACATAACAACCAACGATGTTACGTTTTAAAAATGATAGAACTTTAAATTTTTTATTAGAGTTATCGATTATTTTAATGCGAAAAACAAGCATCATTAATGTTTTTCCTTTAGTGATTATTGGTGTTAGTAAATAATAAGCACTAATAAGTAAAATAATTAATAAAATTGGTAGCTTAATATTATAAAAATTTGGTGTAAAACTTTCTTTGTCAGAGCTAGTTGCAAAAAAGACAATTAGAGCTGAAAAAGAAAAAACAATCACGAAATCTAAAAAGTTAGATAAAAATCTTTTTCAAAAAGGAGCGTTTTCGTACATATTATTTCTTATTCTAATGAACTTAATATTTTGCTTTGTTTATTTTTTCAATTGTTTTTAAGTGCTTTAACTTCGTTATTAACAACGTTCATATATAAATTCGAAGCTGTAAAAACCTGGAATTCATTATTTGATTCAAGTTCCTGGATTAATTTAAAGTGCTTATCAATTAAAAGTTGACTTCTTTTTTCAGAGATTTCATTTTTCTCTGATCAAATGTTTTTATAGGCAAAAGTTGTTCCTGATAAAATCCCTGAAAGAATTAATTTTAAAAAGTAATACTTAGCATATGTTAATTCTTGAGTTAATTTAATGTTGCTATTTTTAAGATATGAAATTAAAAGGTTGAAGGTTCTTAAAAAGTGATTTGACACAAGTCATACATCAGAACCTAAGTTTTCCTTAAAGATACGATAATCTAAATAAATGTATTTTTTAGCTTCGAACATTAACATATACATAACTTCAAGACAAAACTTAGTATCATTTTTATTTTCAACTTTGTACTTCATTAATTTTTTAGCAAGGCTTGTTTTAAATACTTTGTTAAATATCATCGGGAATGTATAGGCAAGAATTTGTTGGTTATTAGCAATTTTCATTTCTTTCTCTGCTTCAAGTCTTTTGGCTGGTTTTCATTTAATTGAACCAATGATTCTTGGCTTGAATTCAATAACATCAGCTGATTGTTCTTTAACTGCTTTAATTAAGGTGCTTATGTGATATCTTTTCAAGTTAGTTGTTGAATTTAAAACAGTGAAATAATCACCTTTAATGACACGGAAAGCACTAATTAAATTATGCTGGAAGTTGTTAATTTTTGAATTGTAAATTACCACAAGCCTTGTTCCAAAAAAGCTTTTGTAGCTCTGGAGCACCTTAAAGATTTTTTTAGCTTCAGTTTTTTTATTTAAGCAAATAATTACTTCAAAATCTTGGTTATCCTGGCTCTGCAATGATTTTAAAAATGTATCAACTGTTTTTTCGTTTGTATTATCAAGCGAGATTAACGAAATGGTCATTTTGCTCCTTTTAAGTTAAAAAATAAATTTGCTATAAATTTAGATAACTTATAGCCTTAAAATATATATTAAAATTTTACCATATTTGCCACCTGTTACTTTGCTTTTGTATATAATGAATATTTAAAGTGTTAATTTTCCAGGACAAATGACAGAAAATATTTTTATGCTACATAACATTAACAAATTCAAAATTATCTATATAATATGATTTATGAAAACATTAGGTATAATAATTGACTCTTTTAGTGGAATTACACAAAAAGAAGCACAAAAACAAGGTTTTTATTTCTTACCTTTACAAATTGAAATTAATGGAAAAGTTTATGAAGATGGCATTGATTCAACTGAAAATCTTTTAGAAAAATTACTTACAGCTAATACTTTCTTAACTTCACTTCCAAGACTTGATCGAATTGAAACTTCAATTACTGAAGCTTCAGAAAAATTTGATGAGGTAATTTACCTTGGGATTAATGAAAATCTTTCTTCAGCTTCAAGATATGCTAAAACCATTGCTCAAAACTTTAAAAATGTTCATATTTTTGATAACCATTTAGTTGGAAGTCAAATTACAAAAGTTGCAAATTTTGCACTTGAACATTTCAAAAAGCACCAAAATATTGATCAATTACTTAGCGAAATGAACCAAATTAATCAAGAATCATTAACTTTCCTTGTCCCAACTAATTTAAATTACATGATTAAAGGTGGGCGTTTAACAGGTGTTAAAAAATTCATTATGACTAAAATTGCAATGATTCCAGTTCTTGAGTACAAAGAAAATGGTACCGTATCACCGGTAGCTCTTAAAAGAACATTTGCAGGTGCGCTCCAAAAAATCACTGAAAAATTAGTGAAAATTAAGGATTCTTTTGACATTTCCCTTATTTGCGGAATTGATCAAAAAAATAATGATACAGTCAATAAAATAGTGCAAGAAAACGATATTAAGCTTGATACTGTTCAAAAAACACCAATGACAATTGCAATTCATACTGGACCTGAAGCTGTTGCTTTAATTGCAATGCCAAAACTTGCATTAAAATAATTATTTAGAATGTAGAATTTAGTTTCTACATTTTTATTTTGAAGCGAATTTATTAAAATATAACTAGGAGAAATAAATGATTGAACAAAAAGAATTTGAAGTTATTAAAAAGTTTGTAATTAAGCATTTTAAGTATTTTAAGGAACCATTTATTATTAACTTTTATTATCAATTTGGGTATCAAAACTTATTTAACAAAACTTTAGCAGACAAAAATCTCAAAACCATTTCTGAGATCTCAAATAATTACGAATTGATTATAAACGAAAATAGCAATAGCCCACTTTTATATAACTCTAAAGGTGAACTTACACCTTTAGGACATAAATATAACCGTTTTTTTAAAGTAGTTAACATTTTAGAACATAGCAAAAAATATGGTTATTTTAATGTAAATGATAATTCACCTTATATTGATCTTAATTTTGAAATTATTGACGCTGGATTTGGATTTATGTTGCCAGAATTAGTGCATGAACAAATTTTAAATGAAATTCTTAGCTATAACAAAATTGATCATTTAAAATGAATTTTAAGCAACTATTTTAGTTTAAACACAAACTTTAATTTATTTAAGCAAGGTCTAGATTTTGATAATTCAAAAATGCCTAAATTTGTGGATAAAGAAGAAAAAGAGTTAATCACTTCTTTAATTGATAAACTTATATAAAAACACCCTTCCTAATTATTAAGGAAAGGTGTTTTTATATAAAGTTAATTAGCTCTCAAAATGATAATTATTCTTTTCTAAAAGGTAAAGTGTTTAAAATTCTTTTATTTTTATAAGCCCTTCTTCTATTTGTTAAATATATAGCAAAATAAAATATCGTAGAAAAGTAAACTAGAGGAAAAAAGAATTGGCAAAAAATTATAGGAATTTGAATTAAACTATAAACTGAAGAAGGGACTTCTCATTTAATGATTTTAAAATTAAGATTGAATATCCAAAACATAACATAGGATAAAATTAATACCAAAATTAAAATAAAAACAGAAAATATTATTAAAAATAATTTGTTTTTATATTGCTTTGTATTGTCAATTTCATCATTTTTATATTTTCTTCGATAACTATAATGGAATAAACTAGATAAAATAAAAGATAGAAACGACACAAGCACACAAATAGTGTTGAAAACTTTTGAAAATATTTTAGAATCATTATCTGTTCAAGTATAAGCAGATACGGCCATTAAAAAGAACGTAGATAAAAGAAAAGAAGAAATTAGTGCAAAAAATAACGCATTAACATATTTGTGTTTAGAAGTTGGGTAAAAAATAAATTCAATACCAAGCATTTCAAACCCCCATTCTCATAAGTAATTTTCTTATGAAACTATATAAATACATAAATAAAATATCTTAATTTGATTTTATCTAAATCTTGACTGAATTATTATTTATAAAAATAATTACCATTTTTACTTAGATAAATAACAATTTTTATACAAGGAATTAAAAGCGGCGGTGAGCACTGTCTCTAAATGGGTGTTATAGATATCTAAAATAACAAAAAACCTTTCCTACTTTGTAGGAAAGGACTTAATTAAATTATTTTTATCACTATCAAGTAAATTAAAAATGAAAGAATTGAAATGATAAGTAAAATGCTTAAAATAGCAAAGACATACACAACTTTAGAACGAAAGTATTTAGCTTTTTGCTCTGGTGTAAATTTATTCTCTTCAATAATTTCTTCAGCTAATTTTTGCTTGTATTTTAAAGGTTGTTTTTCAATCGTTTCAATGTCAATTGACATTGTTTTACTTAGTGTATCTTGATCAATAAAATCAAAATTTTTGTTTTGGTTATGTTTCATAAAAATTATTTTGATTCTCTAATAATAGGTCAAATTTTTCTTACGTATAAAAATCCAGAAAAGACGCTAAAACCAGCAGCAACTAATAAAGGAATCGAAACTATAAAAGGAGCTCAGCTTTGTGCATTTTTGTGAAAGTATGTAATTTTTTCAATATTAAATGAGAAAACAAGTTGATAAATGAAAACAATAATAATTCCAGCAGTCATAATTAATGTTTTTAATTTACCTCAAAGTGAAGCTTCAACGCTGATGTTATTTTTAGCCATTGTAACTCTTGAACCATCAACAATTAAATCTCTAATTACAAAAATTAAAACTATTCAAAAAGGAACGTAGTTCATTACTGCAAAATAAATAAGTGTTAAGGTTGTAATAATTTTATCCGCAAGTGGATCTCATAATTTACCAAATTCAGTTACTTGATTGTTTTTTCTTGCTAAATACCCATCAAGAAAATCAGTTACCATTGCACCAATAAAGAAAAGAAGAATAACAATATCAATTGCACCTATTTTTGTGTATAAACCATTTAATGAATATGTAGTTATTAATGCATCAAAATTAACGTTAGAATTTTCTACACCTTTCATATATGACCATCAAAATCCATCTGATGTTCTCAAGATATAAATATTTGCAATCATTAAAAAAATCATTGGTATAAAAAGAGCAATTCTAAGCAAGGTTAATTTATTTGGTAGATTTAATTCTTTGAGAAATCTCATTTTCATACTCCTCGTTAATATCGCTAATAATTTTATCCATATCTCTTATTTCTAAAACATAATTTTCTGGTAAGTTTTTGAAAGCTTTTTCGAAATATTTAATTTCATTTGCTTGCTTGTTTGCTCAAAGATTTGATTTGTTGTCTTTTAAAGCTACATAATTAATTAAGAAATCTTTATATTTTGGTTCATTTGTGATGTATGTTTTAAATGAATCGCTAGCAGCATAATTTTTTAAGATATTATGTGCGCTTAAAGTGATATCACTCATTTTGTATTTACCAATACTTACTTCAAAATTATCAAGTTGTTCTTGGTTTAATCTAATGAGTTGATTTACTTTAATAACAATTTCACGGTGAAAAACTTCACCTTCATTTTTTAAAAGCTCAGCAGCTTCTTTAATTTTTTTTCTTTGAATTTTTTCTTTAATAAATGAATAAATGAAAAATCCAATTAAAAGGGCTAAAAAGACCCCTAGAATAATTCATATTACAGCATTGTCTAAACCTAAATTCATTTCTGTCCTTTCTATTTTTTCAATTTAATTGATCATTTACCTTCTTTTTCAATGGCAAATTCTTTCATAATTAAATCAAGTTCTTCTTCTGTATAGTTTTTACCTTCTTTGATTGCATTATGTAAGAAAGCGCTATATCCTTTAAAATCAAAGGTAGTTCTAGGCTCTGATTTTTTATAAGTAATTCTTCCACCATTTGAAAGTGGTTCATCAACTTCAATTTCAATATCTTTAAATTCTTGTTTAAGAAGTTTATTAAGCTCAGATACTTCTTTTTTAGATTCAAGTAAATCTTCAGCGAGCAACTTGATTTTTTCTATATCAACTGTGTTCATATTTGTTCCTTACTTTATTTAAAATTACTATGATATTGGTGCTATTGCCTGATGGAAAACTCCGGATTTAGACCCAATATATAAGAATAAAATGTTTATTCCAAAGAAAATTAAAGTTGAAACTGCATCTGAAAGAGTGGCAAGAATTGGCGCAGACATAACTGCAGGATCTTTTTTAAATTTGATAGCTAAAATTGGGATAATTGTACCTAAAAACTTAGATAAAATAACAACTAAAAATAATGAAAGTGAGCTAGCTAAAATTACGAAAATAATTGGAACTCATTGAGTATTATCTTTAAAAATCGCAAAATAGATAAATAGCCGAATGACATTCACGATAAATAAAATAACTCCAATGACTGCTCCAACTGCAATTTCTTTACCAATAACACGTTTAAGGTCTTTATCTTCAATTTCACCTAGCGCACTAGCCCGGGTAATTGTGGTTGAAGATTGTGAACCGGCATTACCAGCACTACCGCTAATAATTGGGATTAACGAAACAATAACTGCAGTAGAAATTCCAGCATTAAACATTGCGATCATATTTTCACTTAAATCGGTGAATTTTTGGATGATATACTGGCTAATTGTAGCTGAAATCATCAAAATAATTAATCAGAAAACTCTGGATTTAACAATTTTTAAAACTGAAGTTTTTAAGTATCCTTCTTCTGAACCTTCTGGGTTAATCCCAGCAAGTTTATACATATCTTCAGTAGCTTCTTCTTGAATAACGTCAATAACATCATCGGAAGTAATCATCCCAATTAAAAAGTTATCTTTTGAAACAACTGGTAAGGTTGAACGGTCATGTTCAGAGAAGATTTGCGCTGCATCTTCTTTATCGTCATAAGGGTGCACAGTAGCAACTACTGTATAAAGATCTTCTAAAAGATCATCTTCATCATTGTTAAACACAAGTTCTTCAAGCGTAATTGAACCTAAGAAAATTCCTTTTTCATCAGTGATGTAGAAGCTGTGGCTCATTTCAGCATTTTTCTTATAATCACGCTTGATTTGTCTAAGTGCTTTTTTACAAGTTCAATTAGACTTAAGAATGGAAATATCCACGCTCATAATGCTTCCTACTTGATCATCTGAATAAGTTAGGATGCTATTAACTTTTTCTCTTTTTTCCTGGGTTGCTTCAGCTAAAATCTTTCTAGTTAAATTCACTGGAAGATCTTCAAGCAAATCAGCAAGTTCATCAGATTGAAGTTCTTGAATAATTTCCATCCCTCATTCTTCGGTAAATGAGTGCACTAACTTAGTTTTAGCATCATCTTCAAGGTATGAAAACACTTCGGCTGCAATATCAGTTTTTAAGGTTCTAAAGCAAAAAAGCTGAATTTTTAAATCAAGACTTTCAAGGGCTTGAGCTAAATCAGCAATAGGGTATTCTTCGAAAAATTCTCTAAGTAAACGGATTGATTTATTATCAACAAGTTGTTTAATTTTAGCTTGCAAGAAATCAATTGAATATTCTTGCTCATCTAAAACTTGTTTATCTTTGTCAAAATCAGCCATTTAATTAATCCTTAAGGTATTTTATAAGTTCTTCTTGGAATTCTTCGATTTTTACTTCAGTGTGTAAATCACCCCTAATTAAAATTACTTTTCCGGTTTCTTCAGAAACAACGATTGTAGTTGCGTCACATTGCTCTGAAATTCCAAATGCAGCACGGTGTCTTGAACCATAGCTATTTTTTAAACTCTTACGTGTGATTTTGTAAAAAGTAGCTGCGTAATAAATTTTGTTATCACGAATTACTACAGCTCCATCATGAAGCGGAGAGTTTTTATTAAAAATAGCAATTAAAAGAGCGCTTGAAATATTGGCATTTAAAACGATCCCATCAGTTCTAAGGTTGTCAATATTATCATTGTTTTCAATGGTAATTAAAGCACCTACTCTTCTTCTTGAAAGGTTTTCAACAGTTTCTCTTAGTTGGTTAATAAGACGAATCTGACTACTTCTACCTAATTTATCGTATTTAGATTTAGTAAATTTATTGGTGATGAAATTGGTTATGTATGGATATAAAGTGATTGAAAGCAATGCAACTAAAAGGATAACCACAAAAATTAATAATGTAATAATAGTTTGATGCATTATACTCAGAATTTAATATTGTAGGCAATAAGAGTTAAACCTACAATCACAAAAACAGTTGCGATAGCACCTAAGATATTAAAGAATAAATCTTTTTTATATCAAGGTAACATTTTTTGATATTCTTTGTGGCCTTGTTCACTTTTTTCTGCTTCAGCTTCAGCTCGATCAAGTTCGATCTCTCTTTTTCTTACTTCAATTAAATCCAATTTTTCTTTTTCAGATTCTTTATTCATCTTACACCTCCTTTTTACAAAAAAAATAACCCTTTTTATGGCCTATTTTCTTGGCAATTTATAGTAAAAAATAAACATGTATATGTTTATTTATATTATAAATTAAAAAAATTATTTTTAAAAATTTAATTTAGCGCAACTTGTTTTATTTTAGTCTATTTTTTACCTTAAAATCACTTCAAGCAAGCTTTAAAATGTCACTAACAGACTTTTTACTAATTAAGCACATAGCGCGTGAAATAGGTACAAATTTAGCTTTTAAAAGTTCACTTTTTAAATATTTTGGTTCGCTATTTCCGTTGTAGTTTGCTAAAAAATAAACTACAATTTTGCTTTTACCACTTGGCAAAATGTAGCTATTTGAATATTGATATTTTGTATCAATATCAATACCTATAAGTGAGACTTCTTCTTTCACTTCTCTAATTGCAGTTTCTAACTCATTTTCACCAGCTTCCATATGACCTTTAGGGAAACCTCAATCTTTATTAATTTGCTTAATTAAAAGAACTTTTCATTGCTTTTGAAACTTTTTAAAAATAATTGCACCGCAAGATTTTTCATCGTATTTTTTCATTTCTTTATTATAGATTTTTTTGACTTTTTTATCCCTATAAAAAGTCAAAAAATGAACTTATTAAACGGTGGTAAATTATTTAATGATATAATGAATTAAAGTTTTTAAAGGAGTAAAAATGATTGTAGCAGTTAGTGGAATGATATCTTCAGGAAAAAGTACTTTAGTGAAGCAATTGGCTCAAAAATGTGGTGTAAACAACTTAATTTTAGATGAGTATGATGCAAAAGATTTTGTTTTTGAAAACCTTTTAAATTGATTTTTACAACACAAACCTAATGTTGGATTAAGTTTTGATATTTATGTTATTGATAGCCATGTAGAACGGGTACATCAAATCCGTAAAAAAATGGTTAAAAATAATCTTGAAAATAGTTTTATTTTCCTTGATCGCTTTCCACTTGAACATTGCATTTTTGCTTTTGTGGATTTTGGTTATATGCAAGATAAAAAATACTTGCAAGTGTATAAAGCAGGTCTAAATGAATTAATTACTCCTGAATCTTTACCTGATTTTGTGATTTATTTAGATATGGATTTTGAGACCTTTAAAAAACGTCTTTTTAAAAGAAATCGACCAGCAGAAGTAAATAATTGAAGCAAGAACATTACTTACTGAGAAAAGCTTCATAGCATTTACAAAAAAGAGTTTATTAAAATGTGTGAGGAATTTAACGTTCAGTACCAAATTATAGATACAAACGGTAAAAGTGAAGAAGATGTTTTCTTGCAAGCGCAAAAAATAATTAATGATGTAAAAAATCAAAGAGGTAAAAATGAAAATAGCAATTAGCGGAATGATTTCTTCAGGAAAAAGCACATTAGTTAATCATTTAGCATCTCATTTCAAAAAAATAGCTCCTTCAGATTCTTTAAAAGAATTTAAAGAAGATGATGAAGTTTTTAACAATCTTTTAAAATGACATCTAGAACATATTCCTAACGTGACATTAGCTTTTGAAACTTACGTTTTAGATTCACATATTAGTGAATTAGAAATTAAAGAAGCGAACTTAAAAGGTAAATATGAACAGTATTATATCTTTTTGGATCGCTTTTCAGTAGAACATATTATATTTAGTCAAATTGCGTTTGAGCCTAATTCTAGGCAATGAAAAGCTTATCAAAAGATAGCTAATAGTTTAATTAATGCTAACAATATTCCTGACTTTGTAATCTTTTTAGATTTAGATTTTCAAACCTTTAAAAAGCGGATTTTTGCTCGAAATCGGGAAGCTGAAATAGCTAATTGAGAAACTAATGAAGCTTATTACAAAAAGCTTCATAGCAACTATAAAGATAACTTTATTTCTTTATGTAACCAGTATCAAGTGCGCTATGAAATTATTGATACTAATGAACTTAATGAAGAAGAGGTTTTAAAAAAGGCAATTGCGCTCATTGATGCTTTTGAGCTTAAAAAATAGGTATAAAAAACTATCACAAGTCTTTGTGATAGTTTTAATTTCTAATTATTGTTTGCTAATTGTGATAATTTGAAAATTGATTTTTTGCTTAATGTCATAGCTCAAACAAGAGCAAAGTGAATTAAGTAAGGAATTGATTGTAAAATTGGATGTACAAAGATTCCATTTGAATTGATGTTGTTAAATTGGTTTGAACCTGGAGAGATAAAGCTCATTACATAAGATACGATGTGGCTTGTTTGATTATTATATGAATTATCAATTAAAAGAGTAAGACCTGCTCAAGCCATTTGTAATCCCATTCACACTAAAAGAAATACTAAAAGTCATTTCATGCTGTTAATTCTTCTGATAAAGAAAATAGCTACTAAATATAAATAAATTGCTCTAAATGTGAAAAGGTAAGCTGAACCAAGAATTTTTGAATCATCATCTAAGCTATTATAAGCTTGAAAATCCACTGGTCAGTTTGTGCTATAAACCACAGCAAGCATAATGTAGTGTAAAAGTAAGAATCAACCAAGGATTACACCGGTAAGACCAACAATGTATCCTTGTGATAATTTTTCTTTAGTTTTAAGGTAATGACCTACAAAAACAAGGGTAGCAGTAACTAAAAATAAAATAAGGAATGAAATAAGACCAGGAAAATCTTGCATTGCAAATAAATTATTTTTAAATGCTACTGATGAAGTAAATTGCTCATTGTTTTTAAAGTGATCAACTGTATCTACAAACACCTTAAAATCAATAAAAATAAATAAATATAAAGCACTTAAGATTAATGATGCAAGAATAACTCATTTGTAAACATTAAAGGCATGAAGTACTTTTTTAAAAGTTAAATTGTTCATATTTATCACCTTTCTTTATTTGATAAACTTTTTGTCCATTACACCGATGTAGTTAAGGTTTCTAAGTTTTTCTTGGTAATCAAGTCCAAACCCAACTAAGAAAGCATTTTCTACTTCAAAACCAAATTTATCAGCTTTTAAATCCACCTTACGGTTATATGGTTTATCCATTAAAGTAAGGATTCTAAGCGATTTTGGATGTCTTTCTAAAAGCATTTTTTTGATTTTATCAAGCGTAATTCCGCTATCAATGATATCCTCAATAATTAACACATCTTTATTTTCAATATCATTGTCTAAGTCCATAATAATTTTAACACTACCGCTAGAAGCATGTGAACCGCTATAGCTGCTTGCAATCATAAAATCAAGCACATGATCTACATCAATGTCTTTTATTAACTGAGCTAAAAATGGGACAGATCCTTTTAAAAGCCCAACTAAAATAAGATCTTTACTATCTTTATAAGTTTCATTTACTCACTTTGCACATTCTTTGATTTTGCTTTCAATAAAACTTTGGTCATATAAAACTTTTTCAACTCAAGGGTGTTTACTTTGCACTATTTCTCCCTTTTTTGTAAGCATCAAGAAGCTCTAAAGCTTTCTCAAAAACCTGCTCTTCGTTTAAAATGTTTGTATCGATAATTTCGTATTTAATGTTGTATTTAGTAGCAATTTTAATGAATGTTTTTTTGTAAGTATTATAAAGGACTTGGAAGTAATCTTTGTTTTTTTCTCAGTTGTTAATTTCAACTTCTCTTCCTCTTTCAAAAATCCTCTTTTTAAAATTTTCAAAAGAAACATCTAAAAAGATTGCGAATTCAGGCACATCATGCTCGCTTACTAAATTGTTAAAAAGAGCATCGTAAGAGCGAATAACTTTTTTAGGCAAATGGCTTAAATTTACTTTGGCAAAAACGTAATGCTCTGCACTAAAACGATCTAAGAAGATAAAGTCGCTATCTTCTTTTAATTTCTTTTCATTAAAAAGTTTTACAGTATCACTAACACAAGCAATATGCTTTGAAACGACATAAGCTTGGAATGCTAAGTCCAAATTTTCTTTTCTTTCATAAAATCAGTTAAGCATTTGATTAAAGACATCATCATCTTCCATAAATTCATCTAATAAAATTGAATTTTCTTTAAAATGATGCGCAAGTTTTTTGGATAGTGTACTTTTTCCACTACTTATCATTCCAGATATTCCGATCAGCATATTAACTCCTTGTTATGTAATTATTATTTCTTAGTTTTGTTTAAATGAATCAATTCTAATTGTGTATTTAATAGGTGCTTCAACTTCAAGAACATCACCTACTTGGTGTCCCATCATTGCGCTTGCAAGTGGGCTTACGTTAGAAATTTTTCCTTCAAATGGATTTGAATCGTGTGAACCCATGATAATAACAGTTTTGCTTTGTCCTGAATCTTCACCTTCAACAATTGTGAAAGTAACTTCACAACCAATTCCAACATATGCAGATTCTGCATTTTCAATAATTACAGCATTATCAATAATTTTTTCAAGTTCTGAAATTCTACCTTCAACAATACCTTGTCTTTCTCTTGCTGCATCATATTCAGCGTTTTCTGAAAGGTCACCTTGAGCACGAGCTTCTTTAAGAGCTGCTTGCACTTCTGGACGTTCAACGTTAATAAGGTGCTCGTATTCGTCTTTATATTTTTTTAATGTTTCTTGGGATAAATAAATTTTTTCTACATTTTCCATGTCTTACCTCTTTTAATAATTTGTAAATTAATTTTACTTTATTTTATTTTCAATTGTTTCACTTTTAACAATAAATAAAAATTTACTATCTAAATGTGAAATCTCTCATCTGATATCTGAAATGTAAAGATGGTTTTTAAGCGACTTAATTTCATGGTTAGCAAAAAGGTCAATTTTAGCAGCAATCATTCCGTTAGGCTTTAATTTTGAGTAATACTTATCAAATAATTCGTTAATATCTTTTTCAGTATTTGTAATTACTAAAAAATCAATCGCTTCATCTTTATATTCTTTAAATGAATGTGGAAATTCACTTGGAAATTGCTCTTTAGCTTTATCAATAGTAGCTAAATCTAAATCTGGATTAATAAAATACACATCTTGCTTAGTTTTTTGAGCTAACGCAGCATAAACAAATGGATCATTTTGCGCAATGATTAAAACATCTTTATATGAATTACGATAAACTGTGTTAATTAAAGCTTCAACATCTAAATCTTTTGCTTTTGACTTAAAAAATTCTTTAAGTTCAAAAGGCAGAAGTCCAACATCGTTTCTTAATGATTCAATTTGAATCATTGCTTCAGCTTTAGCTTTATCAGCATATTTTTTATTAATTTTATACACTGCAACTCTGGTAACTATGAAAATGACAACAGCTAATACCAAAGCAACTACTGCACTAATTATTAAAGCATTTCTGGTAGCTGGCGAAATGTTGTTTGAAGAAGTTCCTACTATTTCATTAGCTGTTTCTAATAGAATATTCATCTCATTTACCTCTGTAATAATCTAAGTAATCTTGCAAGATAATAACTGCAGCGAGCTTGTCTTTGTGTTGTTTTCTTTTTTGACGTGTCATTCCAGCGTTAATCATTACTTCTTCAGCTCTAATTGTGGATTTTTGTTCATTAACATACATAATTGGCAAATCAAAATTTTCTAAAAGCATTTTGCAAAAATCTTCTACCATAAGGGTTCTTTGACTTTTTTCACCACTGATTTTAAGTGGATAACCAAGGACAAATCCACCTATTTTATAGGTTTTTAAGTACTCTTTGATTTTATCAATGGCACTATTAAAATCATTTTCTTTAGGGAAAATAAAATTTTCAAGACCTGAAGCGATAATTTCACTTTCGTCAGTTATAGCAAAGCCGCAAGTTTTAGTTCCTAGATCAATTCCTAAAACTCTCATTTAATACCTTTAATAACTTCAGTTATATCTTCGCTTGAGCTAATTTTACCCATTGATAAAATTGCGTTTCCACCACCTCTACCGTTTAAGATAGCAAAAAGAGCTTGAGCAATTTTGTTTGAATCTTGAGCTTTAGAAGCTACTACAAGCATTTTTGAATCCCCTTCTGAAGAAGCAACTACTACTGCAAGCGGATTTTTTTCTCTAAGTGTTGTAGCAATTGTTTTAATGTGAGCTTTATCTAAGTTTGAAACAATAATAAATTCTTGGTTATTAATTGTCTCTTTAGATACATTTTCGTAATCAAAATCAACATTTGATTCTTTTTCTTTTAAAAGAGTTTTGTAATCTTCTCTAATTTTTTCAATTGCATTTTTAAGATAATCAATAGCTTCTTCTTTATCTTCAGGGATGTTAAGTTCAAAAGCATAATTTGAATTAAGTTTTTCATTTCTTTCGATAGCTTTATTAGCTTCTTCAATGAATTTGTTAAGTTCTTCTTCTAAGAATTCTTCAACTAAAATGTTTGAGCTAATTGCTCTTACCCGGTAAACTCCAGCAGCTTTTTTCTCTACGTTTGTAATTTTAAAGTTTTCCAGTTTAGCAGTATTTGAAAGGTGAGTTCCACCACAAAGGTCAGCAGTAATTCCTTCGAATTGAACAATTCTTACATTTTTAGGATCCATATATTCAGCTTCTTCTAAAGTCATGATTGCACCCATTTCTTTAGCTTTATCTGTGGTCATATTTAGGTAATTACGTTTAACATCTTTAGCAATGTATGAGCGAACTAATTTTTCAATTTGCTTAATTTGCTCATCGCTTGGTTTATTATCAGCTGGCATATCGAAAGTTAAACGTTCTTCATTATTATCTGAACCAAGTTGTTTAATTGAATCACCTAAAATAGTTCTTAAAGCACAGAAAAGAAGGTGAGTTCCACTGTGGTTTCTTTCAAGTCCTAATCTGATGGTTTCATCAACAAAACATTCAATAGGATCAAAAACATTTACTTTTCCTTCAACTTTGTGAATGTGATTTCCGTGTTTGTCTTTAAATACATCTAAAATAATGATTCTATTTCCGTTTTGAACCATATATCCACGGTCATGTTTTTGACCACCACTTGTAGCATAAAAAGGTGTTTGTTCTAAAATAAGGTAGCTAATTCCGTTAGAAGATTCAATATTTTTTTCAGTATCTAAAAGAGCTAAAACATTAGTTGTGTTATGGGTGTGTTCATAACCAATGAATTGATCCATTTTTTTAGTAATAAGGGCAAGTGAGTTAATTACCTTATCCATTCCTGAAACTTTAGCCCCCTTAGAAGCTTCAGAGTGACGCTTACGAGCTTCTTCGAATTGTTCATAATCAATTTTGATGTTATTTTCAGCTAAAATTTCGCTGGTAAGCTCAATTGGGAACCCATATGTTTCAAATAATTTGAAAGCTACATCACCAGGGAAAATTTTAAGATCTTCTTTTAAAAAGTCATTTAAGATTGCTTTTCCATTTTCAATAGTTTTTGAGAAAGCAAGCTCTTCATTTTTAATTACTTCAGCAATTGGCTTGGTTTCATATTCAAAAGGAAGTGAGTTTTTTACAACTTCTACAAGTTCATTTAAGAAAATTTCTTTATGAACTTTTAATTGCATTGCTTTATAAACACTTCTACGAATTAATCTTCTTAAAATGTATCCACGTCCAACGTTTGAAGGTTTAGCTCCATCAGCAATAGCATTAACAACTGTTCTCATATGATCAGCAATAACTTTAAATGAAGTGTTAATTTCTTTTTGCTCTTTATCATTAATAAAGTAGTTATTAGTATCATATTTATAATCTGTGTATTCTTCAATTTTAGCAATTATAGGTAAAAATAAGTCAGTATCATAATTAGTAGGAGCATCTTGCATAATTGACACAATTCTTTCAAACCCAGCACCAGTATCGATATTTTTTTGTTTAAGCTCAGTGTAATTTCCTTCACCATCTGAATTGTAGGTTGAAAAAACAATGTTTCAAATTTCAATGTAACGATCATTTTCAATATCTTCTTTTAAAAGTTCAATTCCACGTGAATCATACTTTTGTCCACGGTCATAAAAAATTTCAGTATTTGGTCCACAAGGCCCTGACCCTACTTCTCAAAAGTTTGTATCTTTAGTTCCTGGGATTAAATGTGATTCATCAAATCCATGGCTCATTCAAAGATTTTTAGTTTCTAAATCTTCATAGTAATAAGTAAAGTAAAGTTTAGCTGGATCTAATTTTAAATGCTCAAGTAAAAATTCAACAGCAAAAGCAATAGCTTCTTTTTTAAAATAATCACCAATTGAGAAGTTACCAAGCATTTCAAAGAAAGTATGGTGTCTTGCTGTTACTCCAACATTTTCAATGTCATTAGTTCTAATAGATTTTTGTGAGTTTACAAGTCTACGTGAAGGTGGAATTTTTTTGCCTGAAAAATAATCTTTTAAAGTAGCAACTCCACTATTGATTCATAAAAGTGATGGATCATTTTTAGGAATTAAATTTTGTGAAGGAACTAAAAAGTGATCTTTGCTTTGGAAAAAGTCAATTCACATTTGTCTAATTTGTTTTGAATTCATAATAACCTCTAAATATATGTTAATTGTTTATCATCTAAATAAACTTTTTCAATTACTGCACCACCAATGCATTTTTCTCCATCGTATAAAACAACTTGTTGCCCCGGAGTAACTGCTTGTGATTTTTCTGGATAGTATATTTTTACTTCATTGTTATCTAAAAGTTCAATGCTTACTTTAATATCATTTTGACGATATCTAAATTTAGCTGTTAAATTATTTGGATCATAATCAGTATTATTTAAATTTAAATTTGAAGCAATAAGCATATTCGAATCAAGATATTCGCTTCTAGAAGCAGGAGCTACATATAAAATATTTTGTTTCACATCATGACCGCACACATAATATGGCTCAGGCATACCGCCAAGGTTTAAACCTTTTCTTTGACCGATTGTGTAATAAAAGCACCCAACGTGTCTTCCAACTTTTTTACCAGTTGTTATATCCACAGTATCACCATCTTGAGCTGGAATGTAGTTTTGAAGGAATTGACCAAAGTTTCTTTCGCCAATAAAGCAAATTCCAGTTGAGTCTTTTTTATTAGCAGTAGCAAGTTCTAATTCGGCCGCAATTTCTCGAATTTTATCTTTAGTTAAATCTGCAAGGGGCATAATAACTCTTGAAAGTTGCTCATGTGAAAGCTGAGCTAAAAAGTATGTTTGATCTTTGTTTTGATCTTTAGCACGATAAAGATGTCCATTTTCAACTTTAGCATAATGACCCATAGCAATATAATCTGCACCAAGCTTTTCAAAAGCATATTTTGCAAAAGCATTAAATTTGATGTATTTGTTACATAAAATATCTGGGTTTGGAGTTCTTCCTTTTTTGTATTCTTCAATAAAGTTTTCAAAAACATTATCTCAGTATTCTTGAACAAAGTCAACTCTTTCAAGTTTGATACCTAATTTTTGAGCAACCTTAAGAGCGTCATTGTAATCTTGCTCTTGAGTACATACTTCTTGATTTAAATCTTTATTCCCTAAAATGTCATTGTTGGTAAAGCTATCTCAATTCCGCATATAAAGGCCAACAACATCGTAGCCTTGTTTTTGTAACAAGTATGCAGCTACTGATGAATCTACTCCACCACTCATTCCAATAACTACTTTTTTACTCATTATTTCTCCTTTTATAAGTAAAAATATATTTTTACTTAATTTTATCTTAATTTTTAAAATTGCGGGCGTGTTTATTATTTATTTTATCAAGTTTTTCAAAAATGGGTCTAAACAAAAAGTAGCAACTATAAAAATTGCTACTTTAAGGATTTTTAAGCATTATTTAAAAGTTTTTTCACTTTTTGTTTATATTTTTCAATATCAATTTTTTCAACCAAAAGATGATCAATTTTTCACTCTTTTAAAAGGTTATAAGTTTTATCTACAATTTCTTTATCATGAAGCTGTTTAAGGTGGTGTGTATCTGATTCAAGAAGAATTTTAACACCTTTTTTAGATACTATTTGTCAAAATTGCTCAATTGGATATTTATTTCTAAAAGCACTTCCAATCATTCTTGGACCTTTTCAAAATCCATTAATATTAAATCCAAGCGGGAAATCAAGTTCAAGTGCTAAATCGCAAATTTTGTTTGCAAGTTCTTCGCAATGCTCATCTCATTCAACATATGATTTCATATAAAAATCAGGGTGCACTGCATAAGCAAATAAACCAGTTCTCATCCCTGCGCTTAGCGAATCTCAATATCTTTGAAGCTCTTTTGCTGTATTGCAATTACGGTTATAGTTATTCTCTGGGTCTAAATTTTCCACAGCATGAATTCCTAAAATTAAATAATCCACATCTTCTCTTTGTAAAACTTGGCGATACCAAGAATCTTGATTTGGAAAATATTCACTTTCAAAACCAGTGTAAATTTTAATATTTGGATATTTCTTACGTGCTTTTTCAATATCTGCAATGTACTGATCCATTTCACTTAAATGCATACGTGAATTATCTTTAGAATCAAGTTCTCCAGGGTAGGGGATGTGATCTGAAATACCCACTTCTAAGTATCCACGAGCAGAGTATTCTTGTAAAAGATCATCAATTGTCACATCTGCATGTTTACATAAATAGGTGTGATTGTGGTAATCGTGTTTCATAAAATCCTTCCTTTTATCTTTTTATAATATAATTTGCATATGATTAGTAATATTAAAGAATCTTCACTTATTAAAAAGTTATTAGGTTATTCACATCGTGATACCAATTCAGGTCACATTGCAAAAACTTTACTTATAAATATTCATCAAATTGATAAATTAAATTCAAGCGAAATTGCTGAGCTTTGCGCCACTACTCAAAGTAGCATTAGCAAGTTTGTGAAAAAATTAGGGTTTTACTCTTTTAGTGATTTTAAAGGAGAAATTGTTAAGTATCGTAATAAAGTTCAACTTAGTAAAACTCAAGGATATTTAAAAAATCAAGAACTACTTAATAAAACAATTCACTTTGCTCAGTTATTGCTTAAATTTGATTTTACTAAAATCATTAACGCAATTAAAAATGCTAAGAAAATCATTATTAATGCTTCTGGTGGAGCTTTGAGAGTTTCTGATGAATTTACCACCCAACTTCAAAGAGCAGGATATAACGTTTTTTTACCTGATAGCTTTTCAAATCGCTACACACAAGCTATTGTCTCTGATGAAGAAACTTTAGTGATTTTTATTTCCAATTCTGCTACAACAATGGAAACCTTAATTCCAACTTTACTTTGCAAAAACAAAGGTTCAAAGATTGTAGCAATTACTAATAAAATTCCTAATGATTTTGCAAATGAATTAACTTTAAGTTTCCAAAAATTTAACTCAGAGCAAAAAATTGATCCATTAGATTTTCATTTATATTTAAATATTGTCTTTACTTATTTGCTTAATTTACTTTAAAAACCGCCTAAAAGGCGAATTAAGAACATAACGCAAGCTAAAGCACAAAGCAAAAAAACAAAAGGTAAATATTTCATGAAAGTTTGGTATAGCTGTCTTAAGTATTTTTCATTTTCATCTACTACGTAGGTGATTTTTTTCTTTTTTCGTAAGTAAAAGAGCAATGCAGCTACCATTATAAATAGAGCTGCAAATACCCCTGTAAAGATTATTATTCAAATCATTTTATTTTTTAAGATTATTCATAATACGGCTATAAACCATTGCTTTAGCACCAAAAACAGATTGCACTTGGTCACCGCTTTCAACTACACCCATTGCACCAAGCGCTTTAATTCTATCACGGTCCACTTTGTCTTTATCAATAACTGAAATTCTAAGTCTTGAAATGCAACTTCCAATTTCGGTCATATTTTCAAAGCCACCGTAAGCATTAATTAACTCTTTTGATAAATTAATGTCTTCTTCTTTTTCGTTTTTAAGAAGCTCATTAGTTTGCTCGCTTATTTGTTGAGTTTCTTCTTTATCTTTATTTGCTGTTTTTTCTCTAAATTCTTTTTTACTCATTAATTTAACTTCGTTTCCATTTCTACCTGGTGTACTTAAATTCATTTTAGTAATTAAGAAATAAAATATCACAAGATATTCAACAAAGAAGACAGGTCCAAGAACTCAAAGCATTCATACACGATCAATAATTTCGTATCCTGAAAGGTTGTAAATTAATCATGTAATAATTCCTTCACCAGTTCCTGAAACCATACCTGCACCTGCAAGATACATAAACATATATGTAAATCCAGTCATAAGAGCATGCACAAGTCAAAGCACTGGTGCTACGAAAATAAAGGTAAATTCAATTGGTTCTGTAACTCCTGAAAGCACAGCTGAAGATACAGCACCAAAGATAATTGGAGCAGCTACTTTTCTTTTATCTTTAGGCACAGCTAAAAACATAGCTACAGCAGCTCCTGGAAGAGCAAAGATATTAGTTGGATATGTTCCGTTTGAAATCATAGAATCTTGAGCGGTAATTCTTTGACCATGTTGAAGTTTAGCAAGTAAGATTGTGTAAAATCCGTTAAATGTTTCTTCTTTACCTTCAACAATGAATTTTCAAGTTCCACCAGCTGGTGTGTATCTTAAAATAGCATTTGGAACATTGTGAAGTCCAAATGGAAGAAGTAATCTGTTGGTAAATCCATATAAGAATGAACCACCAGCTCCCATTAATCTAATTCCTTGTCCCATTTTACCAATTGCATAGTAAATATATACTCAAATAGCATTAAAAGGCAACCCAATAATAAATGAAGTTAAAAAGGTTGCAACTGGAGAAAATTTAGCTCCTCCAAAGAATGCGATTGCTTTAGGGAATTGTAATCTGTATGTATATTTGTGAGTTAAATAACCGATATAACCAGCTAAAATACCACCAAGAGCATTTAAATTGAATGAATTTGAATATTTTCCAAACCGTTCAATTAATTCTAATTTCCCTACTTCTTTAGGGTCTAAAAGTGATTTTAAACTTGAATATTTTAAAAGCACATTTCCTGCAAAATAAAGACCAATTAAGGCACATATTCCACAAAGAGCTGAAGAAGCTTTTTCTTCTTTAGCAAGCCCAGCAGCAATACCAATTGCGAAAAGAATATCTAAGTTATAAATTGGAGCCATACCAATTAATTTAATAGCATTTGCAGCTGCAGCAAAATTAGCATCTTTCATTGCACCTGTTTTATTACCAGCAGAAATCATAATGTAACCAATTGCACCAATAATTGCCATAATTGGCAAAATTGAAACTGGTAAGATTAAACTTCTACCAAATCTTTCCAAACCACTACGGAACTTACTTCAAAAAGTTCTAAGCGGATCTGGGATAGTTACTTTTTTAATCATCAAAAACCTCCATAACTAAATTGTGCATAATTTTTGAGATTTTTTTATTCTTAAATAGAATAAAAAATATGAGCCAAGGCTCATATTTGAAATGATTTGTGTGTTAAAAGAAATTATTCAACAACAACGTCAGCACCAGCTTCTGCTAAAGCTGCACGGATAGGTTCAGCTTCTTCAGGTTTGATGTTTTCTTTGATTGTTGCAGGTAATGCATCAACGATTTTTTTAGCATCCATTAATGAAAGTCCTAAAAGATCTTTAACTACTTTGATGATTGCAACTTTTTTACCGTTGTCAGCTTTAAGAACAACTTTAACTGATGATTTTTCAGCTTCTCCACCTTCAGCAGGAGCTGCAGCAACAGCAACAGCAGCTGTAGGGTCGATTCCAAATTCTTCTTTCATTGCTTCAACAAGTTCCATAACTTCTTTAATTGACATTTCTTTTAATGATTCGATAAATGTTTCTTTTGTTAATTTAGCCATTATAAATACTTCCTTTCTTTTTTTAATGCTTTTTAACTTTTTTAGAATTTAATTATTCTGATTTTCCTTCACTTACAAGTTTAAGTGATAATGAAATTTGTGATAAAGGAGCCATCAATGAACGTGCAAGAATTGCAAGAGCTTCTTCGTATGAAGGAAGAGATGCAACTTGTTTAACACCTGCAGCATCAACAACTTTACCATCAAATGTTCCGGCTTTAATAACCATGATTTTGTGTTTTTTAGCAAATTTTACTAATAATTTAGCTGCACTCATTTCGTCATTTTGAGAAAATGCAAAAATGTTTGGACCAACTAAGTGTTCTGATAAATCAGCATATCCAGCTGCTTGAGCAGCAAGTTTAAATAAACGGTTTTTGTATACTTTAATTTCAACACCCATTGCTTTAGCTTCTTTTCTTAATTCACGAAGTTCAGCAACAGTAAGTCCACGATATTCAGCAAATGCAACAGCTTGTGAAGAAGCGATTTTATCTGAAATTTCAGCAACAACTTCTCTTTTTGCTAATTTGAACTTTGATTCTGACATTAACTGCCTCCTTTCAAATTATATTTGTTGCAATACAATAAGGAATGAGATACACTCGGTAACATATTAAGCCTAAGCCGTTACTGTCTTTATGTATTGCTTATTTATTATAATCAAAAAATTTTTATTTCAAAATGCTTTTTGAAGATTTTATAACCCTAGCAAAAGGTAATAAAAAGCTTGAAACACAATTAAAAATTATATTTCAAGTGAATTAAACCACTTATTTAAAGAATTATTTTTCGTTTTTGTATATTCCATAAAGTAATGCGTCAATTCCAAGTGTGAAAATTGCCTTTAGTTATCTCATAAAGAAGTATAAAAAATTCACCTCTTAAAAGAGATGAATTCATGATTGTGAGTAAATTATTTTGCCATTCTTGAACGAATAACGATGTAAGGCATTAAAGCCATAACTCTTGCTCTTTTAATAGCTGTAGAAACTTTTCTTTGGTGTTTTGCACATGTTCCTGTTTGAGATTTTGATTTGATGCTTCCTGTAGCAGAAACATATTTGTTTAATAATTCAACATTTTTGTAATCTACGTAGTGTGTGTTTGATTCGCAAAATTCACATACTTTTCTTCTTGGTTGGAAACCTTTTTTACGTTTGAAATTCATTTGTACTCCTAAAATATTTTAAATATTATTATAAGTCATCTTCGCTACTAAAGTGTTCACCAAGTTGATGATCAATTTCAGAGCTTTGTGAAACTTCTTCATTAAGTGTTACAGCTGGTGTACCAAAGCTATTTTGAGCTTGGTTATTATTTGTTCTTGGTGTGAATGTATTTCTTTGGAAATTATTTGATGATGAATTTTCTCCAGAATTTCCAAGTCTTTCATTAATTGATTGACGATTTTCTAAAATACGAATTCTTTCCACATTAACTTCATAAGATCTAACTAAAGTATTAGTTTGGTTTGATCTATAAGTGTTTGAATACAAACTCCCTTCAACAGCAACTAATGTCCCTTTAGGGATTCTATTAGCCATTAAATCAGCTGTTCCATTTCACCCTACAAGAGGAATAAAGTCAGTAACTTCATTATTACTATTTGAACTTCTACCGTAGTACTCACGGTTAATAGCAAGTGAAACACGTGCATAAGGCACTTGTGAGTTTGTGTAGTTTAACACAGCATTTGATGTTGTACGACCAATTAAAATAACTTTGTTCATATTGCCACCTTGTAATTTAAATATTCAATGAATTAGTTTTGTGAAGATTCTTCTTTGTTTTCTTTACGTGGTCTGTTGAATGTTCTTTTTGCACCTTCAACTGATCTGTTTCCATCTTTTTTGAAGTATGGTTTTTTGTTGAATTTTTTAACTTTTTTGTTTAAACCTTTTTCTGAGTCAAGGTTAATTGCAAGAAGTCTTCAAATTTCTTTTACGATATTTGAACGACGTGTAAGTTCTTGAACGCTTTTAGCGTCTTCTGTTTCTACGTTAGCAAGAACGTATTGAGCATGTTTTGATTTGTTAATTTCGTAAGCTAATTCGTTTCTCTCTAATTTTTCAGCTTTAACTGAGTTTTCACCGAATACTTCATTAAGTAAATCGAATGCAACTTTAACGTCAGCTTTAGGATCAACGATAAGCATAATTTCGTATTTTGTCATTTTTTCTCCTTCTGGTCATTCTGGGCAAAAAATTGCCAAGGAGTATTTTTCATTAAGTTAAAAATATACTCTTATATATTATAAATTAATAATGAAAATAACTAACTAGACCTATGTATTTTTTAAGGCCTATATTATAGACTTATTGGAAAAAACGGTCAAAAAATTGAAAACTAAATTTTTCTTTTTTAACTAGGATTGCGCATAGTGATTAACTAAATTTTTTCAATTTCATAAAAATTTGTGTATATTATATTGATATGAAAAATTTAGTTATTGTTGAGTCACCAAATAAGGTTCAAACCATTAAAAAATATCTTGGAAAAGATTATGAAGTGCTTGCTAGTGTAGGTCATATTTTAAAAATGAAAACTAGTGGACAATTTGGACTTGGAATTGATTTTGAAAATTGAGAACCTGAATATTCACTTGATTCTACTAAGAAAAAAGTAGTAGAACAACTTAAAAAAGGTGTTAAAGAAGCCGAGCATGTTTATATTGCAACTGACCCGGATCGTGAAGGGGAAGCTATTGGAGAACATCTTGTTAATTATTTAAAGATTCAAGATAAATATTCACGTTTAAAATATAATGAAATTACTGAAGAAGCTATTTTAAATGCTTTAAAACATGTTGGAAAAATTGATGAAGCTTTAGTTGATGCTCAAAAAGCACGGAGAATGCTTGATCGGATTATTGGATTTAGATTAAGTTACCTTATCAAAAACAAACTTAGCAATTCTCCAACTAATCCATCAGCTGGAAGAGTGCAATCAATTGCTTTAAAATTAGTTATTGATCGTGAAAGAATTATTCAAGCTTTTATTCCTGAGCAATATAGTAAATTAACAGCTATTTTAGCTGGGAGCAAATTAGAAGCTTTTTACTTTAACCCTGAAAATCCAAGCGAGAAAAAAGATTGAATTTTTAAACAAGAGCTTGATAGCCTTAAAACTTACTTTGAAAAAGCTGATAAAAAATTAACAGTTGCAGATGTTAAATCAACTGAAAGAAAAGTAAGTGCTATTCAACCATTTAAACAAGCTGTTTTATACCGTAAAAGTCCTTTTTCATCAGCTGTAACTCAAATTGCGGCGCAAAAGCTTTATGAAGGTTATGGAGATGGTGGACTTATTAGTTATCCACGTACTGATTCAACTCGTTTAAGTGATACTTTTGTGCGTCATGGACATGAATTTATTGCTAAAAAATGAGGTAAAGATTACATCTCTGAAGAAATTAAAGGTTTTAGCGGTGACCAAAACGCCCATGAAGCTATTCGTCCAACCAGCTTACATCTTGATCCAGAATCAGCTAAAGCACAATTTAGTGAAATGACTGAGCAAGAATATAAGTTATATAAATTAATTTATGAAACAACACTCCAAGCTTTAATTAAACAACCTAAGAGAATGAGCACATCTTACACATACATTAATGGTGAGTATCAATTTAGAAATAATTTCTCAAAAATTACTTATGATGGATATTATGTTGTAACAGGAATTCCTGCTGATGATATTGATCCAGGATTTAAAAAAGGTGATGTGCTTGATGTAGATAGTTTCGTTTTCACAGATCATGAAACTAAACCAATTCCTCGTTATAATGAAGGAACATTAATTGAAGCACTTGACGAAATTAAAGTGGGTCGTCCTTCAACTTTTGCTACTACAGTTAAGATTTTAAAAGATCGTCAATATGTAGAAACTAAAGAGGGAACACTTTGACCAACTGAATTTGGAACTATTGTTTTAGATAAGTTAATTAACTCATTCCCAAAAATCATTAATGAAGATTACACAGCTAAAGTCGAAGAAGAACTTGATCAAATTAGTGAAGATAAACTTGAAAAAAATACAGTTATGGAAGATTTCTGAAAACGCTTTGAAGAAAGTTATAAAGAAGCTTCTGAAACAATGGAAAAAACAACTTTAAAAGTAACTCAGCTTGATGAACCATGTCCAGATGATAATGGAATTTTGCTTGAAAGATTTAATAAAAAAGGACAAAAATTTATAGGATGTAAAAACTTCCCAAATTGCAGATATACTCGAAGTATTGAAGGTGAAGCGCAAAAAACATTCAAACGAAGTTTTTATAAAAAATCTGCTTCTAAATAATTAATAATTGCCCACATACCAATTTTTGGTATGTGGATTTTTTATACTTTTTATAACATCATTTATAGTAGTAAAATTACATTCAAACCTGAGTTTCCAAGTTGAGACACTATAAAAAACGAATACATCTATAAATAAGGTGTATTCGTTTTTTATATTTAAAATTACACACATAGAATTAACTCATACATGCGATAAAATCTTTATAAATTTTTATATTTTCTTTGTGGTTTTCATCCAAATCATTAATTATTTCTTGTACCACTTTTCCATTTACTTCTTTTTTTGTTATAGTCATCATTCTTAATGAATCCACAAATAAATCTAACGTCACTTTTTGTATTTCTCCATTGATTTCATAATATTTCTTTAATTTATAAAGACAGTATTTTAAAACAACAAGAGCAATGAAACATAATAAAAGATGTGCAAGTATATGCTGTTCATTATGAACAAAAACAGGTCTAACTTGTAAAGAAGATTTTAATGTTCTGAAATTTTCTTCTACTTTTCATTGTTTTCTGTAAATTTCATTAGCTTTTTCTGGTGTTAAATCTAGAATATTGGTTTCAATAATGTAAAAACCATCTTCAGATTCTTTTTTCTTAATTTTCTCTCAATTTAATTTACCCACTGTTTTGCCATCAATGTCCATATATTTCTTTTTATATTCTGGAACTAAAGAACTAAGTGGCAGTTCTCCATTTACAGTTTTCTTATTCAATTTATCAATAAAATTATTTCTTTTTAATTTATCTAAAGTCTTTTTCCCAGGACTGAAAAACACACATCATTTTCTGTATTTACCATTAAATCTATTTTTATTTCAAACAGATTCAACAATTTGTTCTTTTCAAAACATTTCATCTCTAAAAACATAATGTTTGTCTTCAAGAATGAATTTTTTCATCCCAATACTTAATGTATCTAATCTTTTTTGGAATATATATTTAATTCCTTTTTGTTCTAGGAAACGTAAGTTTGCGTTGTTATTTATTCCACGATCTGCAACTATTGTAATATCCTTTATTTTATAGATTGATTGAAGTTCTAAAACGAAGGATAACATTGTTTTACCATCAGCCGTGTTACCTGGGAAAACTTTATAGTGTATTGGTATTCCGTTTTCGTCTACAGCCATTGCTATGACTACTTGATCTTCATTGTGTTTTCCGTCTTTTGAAAAACCGTTTTTTCTCATCCCTTCTCTTGTAAAGCTTTCAAAATAAACTGTTGTGTTATCGAAGTGAATAACTTTATTATTGCGATTTGTAAATTCATTTATTTTTTGAAATAAATTGACTAAAACAGAGTTCTTATTTTCAAAAATAACATCAAGATAGTTATATATTGATGATTTTTTAACATTAATATCATTTATAAAATCGCTTTTATTTTTATATTGTGACATATAGCTTCTTGGAAGGATAATTCTAGTTGCTATGAAAAATTCCAAAACCTCTTCTAACGATTTATGTTTACTTTTTGGCAATACTGAAAATAAATCTAATTCTTTAATAACTTTATAAATTAAATCAACTCCAATATTTTGGATACTTGTTTTTACAGAAGTGGGTTTTAATAATTTAAAAAATTCTTCTTTTGCAATAGCTTTATCTAAAGATGTATCTACTTTTTTTGCTATTTCTTTCATATCTTCAATTGAAGATAATCCATACTTTTCTTTGATATCTTCTCAGTATCCTAGACCAACCTGATTTCCATAACCTTTTTTAAAACCTTTAGAAATAGCTAAAACTAAATAATATTTTCCATTTTGTTTTTTCTTGCATAAACTGTAACTCATGCTCTTATTATATCATTTTATGTGTGTAATGTAAGTAAAAAAACATTTTTTTCTTTAGGTCATATATCTTTGATATATGTATAAAAAATAAGCCTAAAAAATAGGCTCAACTTGGAAACTCAGGATCATTTATAGTAGTAAAATTACATTCAAAAATTTGTTTTATTACAAGCTAATTAAAAACAAAAGTAGTTAGCAAAAATATCAAAAATATCTATATTTTTGTATAAATATTGCATTTTTTAGGTATCTAAAAAAAAAAAAAAAACATTTTAGCCCTGCATAATAGGGTTATATGCCTTTTTTGTGATATTATATTTTAATATAATTATTTTTGTATTTTTAATAAATAAAAATAAAAAATTATTTTTTATAAAAAGGGGAAATTATGAAAAAAGGAAAATATCAAAGTTCACATTGGCAACGGGAATGATAATGACTTCATTAATATCCTTATTACATTTAAGGGTAATGCAATATTAAATTCGCTTAATTAACCTAATGATGAGATTAATTAAGTAATTTTAGTTAGGCAATGCTTCAGGTGACATTTTTAATCCTGTTAATTTAACAGACTCTACGAAATTATTAAATAGTTAAGATATAAATTTTATAAGTAAAGCTTGATGATTGGATTCTAATGTTCCAAGTCCTAATACATTTAAAAATATTTACCAAGATTTAATGTTGATCTAGCACTAAAGAAGGTGATTATCTTGTTAGGAGAATCTATTTATCAAAAGATATAACTTTAAATGGTGTATTCCTAAATTCAAAGTTTAGAGTAATTTAAGAATCTGGAGAAATTTATATTCGTATATATAAGGTGGTATGTTATGAAAAATAGAAAAAAGATTAAAAAAATTGTATTAGCAGTTAGTGCTACAAGTGCATCTTTACCTTTTGTATTTTTACCTATTTCTCAAACTAATACAACAGGAAGTTCACAGGAAATTGATAGTAAATACATGAGTTATAGCCAATATAACAAAGTGCAAGACGATGGTATTTATACTAATTACAGTACCGTTGAAGGTATGTTTTTTGAAGGATGAGCTATAGGGAATAAAAAACAACCTATTTACATTGGAACAAATCCAAAATACAGTAAAGATGAATCTGGGTATAATAAATCTAAATACTATATCAATGAGAGAAATAATTGATATAGATTGTATGACTATAACGCAAATAAAGAAAAATGAGATAGATATAGGGATAATTATAATCCAGCATGAGATTTATTAAATCCCTCTTTAATTCTTAATGATAGCACAATTAATACAAGATACAATTGACAAAAAAATGATAATAAAGATTCTTCATTTTTTAATGGAGATGGATGAGATTCGGTTAATGATACAAAATCTTTTAGGGTTGGGTTCAATGTTGACAAATTAAGATCTGATGATAGAAAATTTTTAGTAGGGCTTTGAATTTCAGAAGATTTAATTTTAACTGGAAATATTAAAGCTATTGTTTCAACTAGAAATACAAATAATCCTTTTCAAGAAGCGATTGCTAATCCATCAAATGTTAGAACTTATAATATCTCTGTTGATGAAAAATATGATGTAAATGATGTGAAAGACAAAACAAATTCTGCAACATGATATGGAAAAGAAGAATATAAATATAGAATAAATCCTTGAATTTCTAAATCTTATGATTATACAGGTGTATTTAAAGAAGGTGATAATCATTCAGGGTTTAAATTTTATAGCTCTAATAAAAATAATGAATATGCTGAATTCAGTAGATATTATGTTGATGGTGAGGATAAATATACAACAGGTAAAACCTGATTAAATTCCATGCATTATGGATCTTTTTATAAATCTTTTCCAAAAGAAATAAATCAAAATATTACTAATCAATACGGTATATTATGAGGTGGTGTTGCTAACGATTATTTCAGAAAAAGAACCATTGCTAACATGATTATTCATGATGAGCCATCATTAGATGGTGATTGAAAATATGCTCCTGTAGCATATGCTGGAAACGAATATAAATTGGGATTATTTCAAAAACAATATAAAGATAATAATAACTATATTTATAATTCTCTCAATAATAATGCAGGTTCATTATTAATTTTGGAAATAAAATCTGAAGATAAAAGTACAGCAGGTTTTACACCATCATTACAATTAGAATTTACAGTAAAAAGAAATCCAAACACAATTGATAATAACGGAGTACGGAGCGGAAATAATGCTAATCCTCTTTCAAGAGACTCTTCGTCTAAAAAAACATATATTGGATTCGGACAATTTAAATATGAACAAAGTAAATGAGCTAATAGACAGTTTGGTTCATTTATGAAAATGGCAGATCGCCAAGCATATCAAAATATTAAATTCAATACCACTGAAAAATTGGTTAAAAGCGAATATCTTTTAGATAATGATAAATTACCTAATACTACTTTATCTTTAATTGAAGATAATAATGGGTCTGAAAGACTAATTCATTCAGTGAATAAATCAAAGTATAATGAAGTAATAAATCAAGACAAAATTCTTGCAGAATATAAAACAAAAAATAATGTTGATTCCTTAACTCAATATTCAAATATAAACAATTTAAGACTTAAAACCAGTTTTGCAAATTCTGAAGACAATAAAAAATGAAAAATTATTTCTGAAAATTCTTATTCAACTCAAAATCCAAATATTTTTTCTTTTAATACAACAGATGGTGATGGTTACCTTAATTTTAATGAAATTAGCTACGATTTAACAGATTATGAAAAATTAAAAAGATTTGCAAATGATAGAACCAAAAATAAATGATTAACTATTAAACAAATTAATTATTTATTATCACAAATTGAACAAAACGAAAACTTTAATAAAGCCACATATTCTTTTAACGATCCTAAATGATTTGATTATTTCAAGGAACAAATTTCTAATTTAAATAATTTACAAGGACAAGCAGAAGCAAAAAGAGCTGAATTGCGTAATTTAATTTTAAGTACTACTGATAAAACTGAATGAAATAGTGAAATTAGTAATAGAGTGCTTTTTGCTTTTTCAGATCCAAGAGAAGCTAAATCTCCAGCATGGAATTTGTTAGAAAGAGAAGGATATTGAAATTGACAAGCAAGTTCATTACAAAGAAAATATAATATACAATCAGAATTAAATTCAAATAGCGAAGCAATTGATAGAAATGATGATTCAAAAGTGATTTTGCAGACCACAACTGAAATTGAAAAATTTATAGCAGATGTAAATAATGTTATCAATAAAATTAAGGAAACAGGAAAAAGCAACTTAGAAAGTGAATTTATAAATACTTTGAATAATCAAAGTATCACAAATTCCACATGAAGCAAATATAATTACAATCAAGGCACTAAATTCATAATTAATGCGATTAATTCTGTAGTTGCAAATCGAAATACCCCCTATGATTTAACAACTTTTACACCAACTACAAACCAACAATATAAAAACGATAAAACCTCTATTCTTAATAAAATTCAAAATTTATCTACTTTATATGATGCAATCCAAAATATTCAAACAAAAATTCAAGATTTAAAAAATGACAAATTGGTTTATGGAAAAACATCAAATAAACCAGCTATTAATGATGATTGATACAATAATTTTGTAGAAAAATTGCAAAATGCTAATAATATTCAAAGTGACTCATCTTATGCTTTTTCATCTCAAAATAATTTAGATACTTTTAGAACCAATAATGCAAATAAACTAAAAACTAATTGAACTGATAAAATTCTTGAATTAAATGGAAATAAAAATCAATTTACAAATGATATTAATTCATTTAACTATTTAGATAGTTCTGCCAAACAATCATTTATTCAAAGAAAACCAGCAGAAAAAAACTTTGTTTATTCTGAAATCAATTATCAATTAACTGATAATAGAAATACAATTAATAATCAATTAACTTCATTAATTAATGAAGCATTTACTCAAGCTAAAATAAAAGCAAAAGAAAAAATCAATAGTTTTGCTTACGTTTCACAAACACTAAAAACCACTGCTTCAAATAATATTGATAGTGCTGAACTTTATAAAAATACAACTAATAACGCTCAAGATAGTTGAGTATATTTTGGTAATGACCAAAATTTAAAAACTATTGTAGACGAATTAGAAAAACAAAATAATTATCATAAACAATTGATTGATTATTTAGAATCTTCATCATTAAATGGTAAAAATAATGTTTTAACTCAAAAACAAAAAGAAGCATTTAAAAATGATATTCTTTCTAAAAATTTTGCTGATCAAAACGAAGTTAATGAATATAAAAATTCTATTAACAATGTAAATGATGCAACAAAAAATTTAAAAACTTATGTAACTAATTTAAATACTAATACAGATAAATATAATTTTGCTTCTCCAGATAAAAAACGTAATTTTGATGCTTATAAAGAGATTGCTGATTCATTAGTAAATAATGTAAGATCAATTATAAATTCAACACACATTTCTAAATTACAAGAAAATTTAACTAATGCTTATGGTGCCCTAGATGGTGATATTTTTATCAATAAAGTAAAAGAATTAAATTACTTAACTACTAATTTACAAAATCTTATAATCAATCAAATCAAAGCAGCAGATCCAAGACAAAGAAAAGCAATTTATGAAAAGGCAAAAAAATTAAACGATGATTTTGGCAAAACTGATTTAACTTCAATTAATACATATAATTCAGCTAAATCAACTCCTGATTATACTAATGGCTCAAAAGCAAGAAAATCTGCTTTTGATACTGCTTTAACTAATCTTAATGCTAAATTAAACACATCTAAAAATAAATTGGAACAACCAACCCAAATTCCAACAAATTACACAAACTTTATTGAAAATTATATTAGTCAATACGATCAATTAAAATCTGCTATTGCAACCGCTTATAATAATATTGATGGGAATGAAATTACTGCGGAAAAAGCAAGATTAAATGCAATTGATTTAACTTTTGATTATCCAAGCAAAGAAGCTGTTTTACCTTCAGAAATTAGAGATTCATCAATCACTAATAACTTACCTAATAATAGTAAAGCAAATGTTGTTACAAGTAATATTGCAAAAACAGATTCAAATGGTACAGTATCTCTTAATTACCAATTAGTTTCAACGGATCCAAAATTTAGTTATTTACCAGCTGATGAAAAAATTAAATCAGATTCTAAATCTGCTAATATTACTGGATTTTTAACTTCAAGTCAAAAAGCTTTTAATGATAAAAAAGCTTCTTTAATTGAAGCAATTAATCAAGCAAAAAATAATAATAAAATTACCGAGAGTCAAAAACAAAAATTAATAGATGCAGTTAATAAAGCTACAAGTCTTGATGAATTAAATAAACAAGAAGCAAAAGATAATGAAATTTTCAAATTAACTTCTACTTATGAACATTTAAATCCAAAACAAAATCAAGAATTATTTGAAAAAATCCAAAATGCTACAAGTATTCAAGATGCTCAAACTATTTTTGCAAAACAAGAAAATGTTAACCTAAATAATTCAATGAAAAAATTGAAATATTTAGCTAGTGAATATACAAACAAAAAATCTAATGTTGATTACAAAAGTGCAACTAATCAAAGTCAATTTGATGCTATTTTCAATTCAGCTAATGAGTTAATTTCTTCAACTACAAATAATGGGACTACTAATCCTTCATTAAATACTTTAATTGGGAATATTAATCAAAGTGGTTCACTAAATAATAGTTTTGCTTTACTTGATGGAATTAAAAATAAAGCAAAAAATGATATCAATGGATTAAATTATTTAACAAAAACACAAAAACAACAATATAAATCAGAAATTAATAAAATTTCTGATTTACAAAGTAGTGAAAATAAACAAAATGCTGTTAATAAGGTTTTAACTAAGGCTAAATTAAATCAATATAATGCAACTTTTGATTATGCTAATAAATCAAAAATTACTCCAAGTCAAATTGTTGATAATAATGTGTCTAAAGTCATTGTTTATAATGATTCTTTAAACAGTCCAATAATTACAACTGATCAAATTGTAATTAAAGAAATTGTTAAAAATAATGCTGATGGAACCGCAACAGTTAAATATGTTATAAAAGATGCAACTGATCAATCTTTAACTTCAGAAGTTAAGGAAGCAACAATTAGAGATTTTAAAACTGGTAATCAAGCAGAAAAAGAAAGATTAAATGCAATTAATTCTGTAACAGTTAATGCAACTCCACAACAAAAACAAAATCAAGCTTCAAAATTGACTAATCCTCAAGAATTACAATGAGATATTCAAAATAGTCAAAATGCTGAAATTGTTGATAAAACTATTGTTGGTTACAATGATATTACTGGTAAATTAAAGGTTTCTTATAGACTAAAATCAAAAACTTCAACAAATATTTATTCAGATATTAAATATGCAGAAATTGAAGGTTTTCAAACAGAGAAACAAAGACTAGATGCATTATTAACTCAAGAAAATGCAATTTTAACTATTACTAACAAAAAAGTGCCAACTGAAGCAACTTATGGCACTGACTTTAATATTAGCTTTAAAGATAGTAATGCGCACAAAGCAAGCTTCAAAAATAGTCCAAATATTACTAACAGAAGTGATAGAGATGGTCAAATTGCTTTTGACTACACTTTAAAATCTGATAGACAAGATTTAATTACTATTCCAGAAGAAGTTAATCAAGCAAGCGAAGTTGTTTCAACTAAAAGTTCAAGTTTTACAGCTTCAGGACTGTTAACTGAAAAACAAAGATTAGATCAATTAATTGATAATGATCAAGTGGCTAAAACTATTACTTATCCAGATAGCCAAAATGTAATTAGATCTGAAATTAATAAAGATAATTTTGTAACTCAAATTACCCAAGATGCACAAGCTAAAATTGTAATTGATAGTTTCAGTAACAACGCAAACAATCCAAAAGCCATTGATATTATTTATCATTTAGTTTCAACTAAAGATGGTGTAAATGCAATTTCTAAAACTAAAACTCTTACTTTAGATGGCTTCCAAAGTGATGTTGAGCGTGAACAAAAAACAATTAATGCTTATACAGAAAATGATTATACTTTCACATCTGATAACACTAAATTAGCTTCATACTTCAAAGATAATGCCAGTCAAATTCAAATTAGTCCTAAAACCACCACTAATCGTGAAAATGAAACAATTGAAATTCAAAGAGTTGTGGCTTACAATGATGTTGATGGAACTTTAAAAGTTGAATTTGTAACTAAAAGTAATAAAAATGGTACTTTATTAACTTCAAACACAAAAGTAGCAACTATTAGTGGCTATAAAACTGAAAGCCAAAGATTAGACGATTTATTAAATAATTTAAGTCAAAATAATATTAATGTTGCCAAAGATAAAGCAACCACTTTACCTTCTGATGCAACCACAGCAACTGATTACACTTATAGTTTGAGTGAAACTGAAAAAGCAACTTTAAATATTGTTGATGCTATTAGTCCTAACAATGAATTGGGAAAAGTAACTTTTACAGCCAAATTAGTTTCATCAAAAGCTAAAAATGAATTAATTTATGATGCTGAAAATACCAATTTACCAGCAATTACTACTCCTGAAACTTCAATTACAAAGAGTTTAGAAATTACAGGCCTTAGAACTCAAGCAGAACAAGATAGACTTGATAAAGAAGCTGAAGTTGCTAGATTAAATAATTTAGCTGCTACTTTCTATTACACTGATAAAGCAACCACTTTACCTTCGGAGGCTAATAAAAAACAAATTACTTCTAATATAACAAATCAAGATCCAGAAGCAACAGTTCAGATTAAAAATATAACTGCTTATGATGAAATTACAGGTTCAATTACCTTTGAATATACTTTTGATTCAGCAAAAAGTGGTATTTATAACGGTGTTGAATCTGAAACAAAAACTGCTACTTTAAATGGATTCAAAACTGAAAAAATGCGTCTTGATCAATTATTAACTGCTCACAAGGCTCAATTAGAGGCTAAAATTAATACTTTAGCAACTAATGCATACAAAGATAATTTAGCTTCAAATGTAATTAATAATTTTGTAATTGAAGATGAAAATAGCAATTTAACTGATGCAAGAATTAATGTTACACTTAAAAAAGCAGATGATGTTAAAGGTCAAATTTCTTATACTTATAATTTAGTTTCAACTAAAACTTTAAGTAATCAACAAGACTTATCAACTCAAAATTCAGAAACTGCATCTGGAATTTTAAGCGGCTTTAAAACTAATGCTGATGTCGAAAGCGAAAGATTAAATAGCACTCAATCATACACCATTAACTATGCAAATAAAGCAACAACTTTAGCTTCATCATTAAAAGATGATGCTATCAGTAATTGAACTTGAAATAAACCAGATGATGCTGATTATGAATTTATCGATCAAAAAGTAATTGCTTATGATGATGTTAATGGAAAAATTAAAGTTGAATTTAAATTAAAATCAACCAAAAATAATTTAGGAAAAGAAGTAATTAGCGACAAAAAAGTAGTTGAATTAACAGGTTTCTTAACTGAAAAACAAAGATTAGATAATTTAATTAAAGCTATTGAAACTTCAAGTGTAATTACTAATAATGAAGATGCTTTAACTAAAAAACCTTCACAATTAACTGATAATGACTTTACAATTACTAAACCAGAAGCTTGAAATAATGAAAATCTTAATATTGCTTTAGTAATTAATAACCAAGATCGTGATGATGAAAACGGAACAATTAAAGTTAGTTATCAATTAAGCACTACCAGAACAGATTTAGTTTCTGGTTATGATAACGTTGATCAAAATCTAGTTTCAGATAATGCACCAAAAGTGACATTTAATAATTATTTAACAACTACTCAAGAAGAAATTAATCGTCTAGATGCAATTAATCCAACTTATAGTAATTTAAATAATGAATTATTACCAAGTCAAATTAATACTAATAATAGCAATACTGCATTTAGTATTAATTTACCTAATGGTGCAGAAGCACAAGTTGTGAATTTAGCAATTGATAGCCAAAATGATAAAGATGGTTCATTAACTATTTCATATCAATTGCAATCAACTAAAAACAATTTAAATACTTTACAATCTGCTAAAAAAACTTATACATTTAATCAAGCAAATAATAATCAATACTTTACTGAAAAACAAAGATTAGATCTTTTAGCATACAGTCCTACTTTAAGCACACAAACACAAGCAACCAAAACTGCTTCAGAAATTAAAGCTAGAGATATTGAATTTGCAAATGTAGAAAATGCTACTGTTTTAATTTCAGATGTTAATATTGATTCAATTAATGAAGTAACTGGGGAAGTACAAATTACTTATTTAGCAACTTCACAAAGAGCTAATTTAACTGATGTTAAATCAAGTGTTAAAAATGCAACTTTAAACACTTTAACTGAATTACAAAGATTAAATAATTTAGTGGCTGCAAGTCAAAAGGTGTTTAATTTTGCTGGTGATAAAGCACAAAACTTAACTACTGTTGATGAAGTAACTTTAGAACAATTATCTGGATATTTAGCTCAAGAAATTGATAATCAAAAAACTAACATTCTAAGTCAAAATAAAGCTAAATTAGTAATTGATTCAATTGAAAGCACAAATAGTGAAACTGGAGAAATTGTTTTAAATTGATATTTAGAATCAACTAAAAACAATTCAAATAACCAAGTAGTTAAAACAGCTAATAAACAATATACATTCACTGGTTTCCAAACAGCTAATCAGCGTGAACAACAAGAATTAAATGCTTTAGAAAATATTGATTTCACTTTCACATATGATAGAAATAAATTAGCTTCAGAACTTAAAACTAATCCAAGTGGAATTAGCATTCAAAGCACTCGCGGAGATACTACTGCAGAAAGCGTAAAAGTAATTGCTTATAATGATGTTACTGGTGAATTAGTTCTTCAATATGTTGCTAAAAGCACTAAAAATGGTACTAATTTCACTTCAGAACCTAAAACTGTAACTTTAAATGGATTTAAAACCGAACAACAAAGATTAGATCAATTAGCAGATAATTTAAGTAATACTTCATTGATTTTTAACAATGATAACAGTACTAGAGTAAATTATTTACCTTCAAATTCAACATCAACTACCCAAAATAATTATGTTTATGCTAATAGTGTTAATGATCAAGCTTCATTAGATAATATAACTTTTAATGCTAATGACGAAACTGGTTCATTAACAAGTCAAATTACTTTAATAAGCGACAAATCAAGAAACGATTTAATTTGATCTGAAGATAATCTTAAATATAACGATTATCAATATTCAACTATTACTTCAAAAGCTAAAGAATTAATTCTTACTGGTTTTAGAACACAAAATGAGCAAAATAATTTAGATCAAGCTGCTGAAAGAGCAAGATTAAATGATTTAAGTGCATCATTTGATTACACAGATAAAGCTAATGTACTCCCTTCTGATTCTGTTAAGAATGCAATTACAAGTCAAATTAATCAAGCTGATAGTCAAGCAACAGTCAAAATTATTCAAATTAATACTAAAGATGAAATTAATGGTCAAATTACAGGTAAATATGTTTTTGTATCTGGAAAAGGTGGTATTTACAGTAATTTAGAATCTGATGAAAAAGAATTTACAATTACTGGCTTTAAAACAGAAAGTCAAAGATTAAATGATTTATTAGCCACAATAGAGGCGCAAGCATCTATTCAAAATGTAAGTGCAGATCAATATAAAAATCACTTACCTCAAGAAGTTTTAAATCAACTAATTTTAAGTGCAAATAATTTAACTAATGCACAAATTCAAATTGTTGATAAAAACGCAAATAGTACAGATGCAGCAATTGATTATACTTATCGTTTAGTTTCAACTAGAGGATTAGTTAATGGTCAAAATCTTAATGATGTTGCAAGCACAGCAACTAAAAATGGTCAATTAGCAGGCTTTAAATCATTAAAAGAAGCTGAAAAAGAAAGATTAGATGCAATTGATATAAATAATACTGACGATCAATTTAGTCATACTATTGACTATGCAGCTAAAAATTCACAATTAGCTTCATCATTAACTCAAGCAACAGAGCAAAATTGAAATTGACAAGTTAACCCAGATAACGATCATCAATTTGTTGATCAACAAATCGTTGGTTATAATGATATAACTGGTGAATTAAAAGTAAGCTATAAATTACAATCTAAAAAACCTGGTTTTGAAACAGTTCAATCTGAAACTAAATATGCAATTATTTCTGGATTTAAAACTGAAAAACAAAGATTGGATGATTTAGTAAATAATACTCAAAATCAACCTGTAACTATCAGTCAAAATACTGAGACTTTAAAAGATGGTGCAAAAGCCAAAAAAGCTTCTGATTTAGAAACTTCTGATTTTGCAACTACTTTAACTTCAGCAGGTGAAAATCAAAATATTAAAGTTTATCTTGAATTAGATACTAAAAATGCAGATAATGAACATGGAACAATTTTAGTTGGATACCAATTAGAATCTACTAGAAACTTAACTGGTGAAAATGGTTTAGTTTCTGAAAATTGAGAAAATAAACCAACTGAAAAACCATTAATTAAGTCAGAAAAATCAAGATCTCAAGAATTTAGTGGCTATGTAACTAATGACGATGAAGAAGCTAACAGAATTGAAAAATTATTACCATTAATTAAATTAGACTACCCTGATAAAGCAAATTACTTACCATTATTAAATGAAAATCAGGTGCTTAATGAAAATGTGCAAGTTAAATTTAAAGATGGTCGGAATTTAATAGATGAACAAGTTGAGTTAAAACCAAATTCATTAACTATTGTTAAACGTGATGATGAACAAGGTTTAATCCAAGTTCAATACACACTTGTTTCTACAACTAGAAATAACATTGAAAGAGTTTTAAATGCTACTGCACAAGAAGATGCAAAACAGCTCACAGGCTTTAAAACGGAATTACAAAGATTACAAGCTTTAAATTATGATTGAGAAAATCAAATTACTGATAAAAACTTAGTTAGTCCAAGTGATTTACAACAATCAGATATTAATGCAATTAATAATGAATTAGATCAAGCAACTAATATTCAAATCACTTCAAGAAATGACAAAACTGGAGTTATTTCAGGTACTTATAGCATTTACTCAAAACGTCCAAATTTAAATACTATTCATATTGATAATCTTGCTTTCACAATTAATGGATTACAAACTGAAAATCAAAGATTAGATAGGGTAATTGCTGATCAAAATATTGCAAAATCAATTACTTACAATAAAAATGATCAAAATACAGCCAAAGCAAGTGCTCTAGTTGCAAATAAAGCAGAAGTAATTAAAAACTTAAATAATAGTTATTTTGTTACTTCAGTTGCAAATAATGAAGTTAATAAAGCGCAAATTGTAATTGATGATATTAGCGCAAATGATGATACTGGAATCTTAACAGTAACTTATCATTTAACCTCTTTAAAAGAAGGGTTAACAGATCAAAGATCTAGCGCAACTCAAACTTTAGAAATTGGTGGATTCTTAACTAACTTACAAGATGCTAAAAATAAAGCAAAAGATTATATTGATCAATTAGTAGCTGAAAGCAAATTAACAGATGATCAAGCTGAAGAATTAAAAACCGAAATTGATAATGCAACTAATAACAATGAAATTACTCAACTAAAAACTAAAGCTGATAAGCAAGTGATTATTAATGATGCCCTAAATAATTTCACAAATTTAAATCAAGCTCAAAAAGATAAATTAATTGAAGATATTACAAATAGTCCAGATATTAATGAAGCTCAAAAAATCAAAGAAAAATACTCAGATTTAAACGATAAAATGGGTGAATTAGCAGATTTAGTAGCTGAATATAAAAAGAAAAAAGCTGAAGATAAATATACTCAGGCTACAAAAAATACTAAAGATGCTTTTGATGCTGTAATTACTAAAGTAGAAGAATTATTAGATGAAACTAATTCAACAGATTTAGGAACAAACATCGATGAATTTTTAGGTACTAAAGAAGATCATTCTGATGGTTCAATTGTTCAAAAATATGAAGCATTAGATGGTGAAATCCAAAAAGTAATTAAGCAAGTTGAAGCAAGCGAATTATTATCTGATGATCAAAAAACAAGCTTTAAAGAAGAATTAAATAAAGTTAGTCCAAAAGATCTAAGTTATACTGAAAATAATCAAACCAAGACTTTAGATGATATTAAAGCTAATATTTTAGAAAAAGAACAAGAAAAACAAAGATATATTAATGCAATTAATACATTTGAAAACTTGAATCAACAGCAAAAAGATGATTACATTAATCAAATTAAAGCTGCTAATTCTTCAGAATTAGAAACAATTAATGAAGAAGCACGGTTATTAGATAATGAAATGGCTAAATTAAAAGAAGCAGCCAAAGATCAAGAAGCTATTCAAGCCGATAGTAAATATCTAGAAGCTGATGAAGCGGTTAAAAACGCTTATGAAACAGCCATTATAGAAGCTAATAAAGTCATAAATGGACGCCCAACAGATGCAACTGAAAATGATGACTTTAATTACAATGCAAATAAAGAGCAAGTAACTAAATTAATTGAAAAATTGAATTTAGCAAAATTAAACATTGAAAAAGATGCATCTAAAAAAGCAATTGATAATCTACCAAACTTAAATCAAAATGAAAAAAACAATGCTAAAGATTTAATTGATCAAGCAACTTATAAAACAGAAGTAGAAACTATTGAAGCTGTTGAAAAAAATAGAAATGATAAAAAACAACCTTATATTGAGCAAATTCAAGCAATTTCTAATTTAACTGATGCAGAAAAAACAAATTACATTAATGAAATTAAGAATACTAATTTAAATCTTAGTCCAGATAATGTTGTTGAAAATGTAGCAGATTTTGAAGCAATTATTCTAAAAGCTCAAAAAGAGTCATTAATTAAAGAATTAGAAAAATCAGTTAATAATGACGAAACTACACGAATTCTTAATCCAAAACAACTTGAATACTTTAAAAATGAAATTAATAATGCAACTAACTCAAAACAAGCTCATTCAGCCTTTACTTCAGCTCTTGAAGTAGCTGATAAAATGGCTAATTTAAAAGCAAAAGTTGCTAAATACACTGAGTTAATTAATGATTCAAACAATACTAAATATCAAAATGCAGATAATCAAGAATTGATTCAAAATAAATTAAAAGTTGCTAAAGAATTATTAAACTCTACTACTGAAAATGGTTTAGATAGAGATAATGATAATTTAAATAATTTAGTTGCTAATAATAAAAATAATCAATCATTAGATTATGCTTATGATATTTTAAATGGTAAAGAAAATGCATTAAAAGAAAAAGTTGATAATTCAGATTTACTTTCAGATGAAGAAAAAACATCATTAATTGAACAAATCGATAATATTGATAAATTAAATAACGAAGATGAACAAATTGCCGAAATTGCTAAAACAATTGCAAACAAAGAAGAAGCAAAACAAGATGCAATTGAACAAATTAACAATTTAGAACATCTTAATCAAAATCAAAAAGATAGTTTAATTAATGAAATTAAATCTTCAAGCGCAGAACAAAAAGACAATGTTGTTAATAAAGCAAAAGAACTTGATAAAGCAATGGAAGAGTTGCAAAACGAAGTTCAAAATAGCGAACAAATTCATCAATCAAATGCATATCAAAATGCAACTGATGAAGAGAAAAATAACTATGATAACGCTTTAGAAAATGCAAAACAAGTGCTTAATAATCAAAAACCAAATGATTATGCTTCAAGCAATTTAAACCAAAATGAAGTTCTTGAATTAATTAATAAATTACGTGAAATTGCTAAAACTATTGCAAACAAAGAAGAAGCAAAACAAGATGCAATTAACCAAATTAACAATTTAGAACATCTTAATGAAAGTCAAAAAGATAGTTTAATTAATGAAATTAAAACTTCAAGTGCACAAGAAAAAGATAATATTGTTAATAAAGCAAAAGAACTTGATAGAGCAATGGAAGAGTTGCAAAATGAAGTTCAAGATAGTGAACAAATTCATCAATCAACTGCATATCAAAATGCAACTGATGAAGAGAAAAATAATTATGATAACGCTTTAGAAAACGCAAAACAAGTTCTTAATAATCAAAAACCAAACGATTATGCTTCAAGCAAATTAAACCAAAATGAAGTTGTTGAATTAATTAATAAATTACGTGAAATTAAAAACAAACAAAATGAAAATATTAATGAAGCTCTTGATACTAAAGAATTAATTGCTTCGCTTAATGACTTAGTTAACTTAACCAAAACAAACAAGTGAAATAAATTCACTAAAGAGCAAAAAGATGCTATTAATAATGCAATTAGCAATTCAAATAACATCTTAGATAATCTTGATAAATACACAAATGATGATCTTAAAGAACAAACTGAAATTAATAGACTTTTACTTAAAACAAAAGTAAATAGTAAAATTTGATGATTATTAATCCTTACTGCTGGTACAATTGCCACAATGGGACTTATATTCATTATTCTTGCTCTTAAGAGAAGAAAAGTGGAAGATGAAGATTAATGTGGATATTCTCTAATTAAAAGAGAAATGTCAGTTATCTAACTATAGATTACTGTTCAAAAACGCAAAATTTATAATATAATTTACATTATGAAAGATGTTGTAAATTTAATAAGTATTAATAACAAGGTGTTTGATATATATATATATATATATATATATATATATATAATGGAATTTCATTAGTCTATTAATTTCCTTTAATGTGATCCGTAAAAGTATTTAAAACTCTTTCAAATGAAAGGGTTTTTTATTTTATTTTAGAATGAAAAAAATTGACCCCTTTCCTAATTTAATCTATGTATTTACTAATCTAAATAAATTTATTTAATTTAGTAAAGGAAACAATATGAACGTAATAAATGAACAAAAAGCGAAATTAGTAGACTTAATAGATGAATTAAGTTTGTCAACTAAAGAATTTAAAATGAATTTAGAAAATAATAAAGAAGTATTAAAAACAATATCAGGTAAAGAAGCATTATTAAAGTTAATTGATAAACAAGTTAATAACAAGAATGAAAATAGGTTACATTCTGGTTTTTCTATTTTTGATTATTATGCAAATGGTTTAATTAATGGAAATTTATATGTTATTGCTGGCAAGAGTGGAACAGGAAAAACCACTTTTATAATCAATATGATAAATAACATTATTCAGACTTTGAAAGATAATGAAACTATTTTATTTATTTCATTAGAAACATCAGCACATCAAATAATTAAAAAGTTTTTTAATATCTTTTTAAACTCTATTAATTTCAATAACTTTGAAAGTCTTTCAACTAATGAACTTGGAGAAGTATTAAAAGATAATACTCGTTTATTTAATCAATTTAATAAATTGACTATTATTGACGATTTTAATTTTAAATGCTCAGAGATACAAGACATTATCAAAGACATAGAACAAAAACAAAATAAGAAGGTAAAAGGTGTCTTTATTGACCATATTCAAATTATGAAGCATTCTTATCAGTCTTTAGGTAAAAGGGAAGAAATTAACAGAATTATGTCTGATTTAAAGGGATATGCTAAAGAGTTAGATTTACCTATTGTAGCACTTAGTCAATTAACAAGAGAAACAAAAACGGACATAATCGAAAAAGATAAATTCGATATAAGAAAACCAAAACTATCTCAATTAAAGGAAAGTAGTGCGATAGAAGAATGCGCAGATGTTATAGCTCTTTTATATCTTGCTAATGCTTTAAATCCTTTTTATGATATTTTACATATCTCACTCGATAAAAATAGAGAAGGACAAAGAGAAACTCAAAAGCTAGAATTCTATAAATCTTCTTCGGTTATTAAACCATTAATCTAAGGAGTTAGATAATGAGAATAACAAACATACCAAAAGAAGAACCACCAAAATTCACAGAAGAGAAATTAAAACAAATTCTCAAATATACAGACGGGGAATTTAATCCCGTTTATGATGCTTTTAAATCTAACGCACTTTATGAAATTCAAAGCGGAGCAAAAGGTGTCTCTAAGTCTTTTGGTGGTGGAATAATTACTATTTACAGAATTGTAAATGATATTCGTTTTAATTCCGTATGGTGTCGTAATCAATATAACCACATTAAAAACACACTCGTCCCAATGTTTAAAAAGATATTAGACTTTTTAGCAGAAGAACATAATTTGGATTATCGTGAGTATGTTGCAATTAATAACGAAGCTTTATACTGAAATTATGACGACGGGGGACAAGGTAGGGCCGTTTTATTTCAAAACTTTGAAAAAACCCAAGCGTTCCAGGGTTTAACCTTGACCAAAAATGATTTTAGATTTGGAGAGGTTGTGATAGATGAACCAATAGAGGACCCGGTTGATTCTAAGCTTTCTGCTTATGATTTAGAAAGGTTATACGAAACCCAAGAAGAAAAGCTTCCGCTCCTTTTAATGAATACCATTTTCCGTAATGCTGCTCCTGAAGACTTTCAATTGAAAATAAAATTCTTTTATAACATATTCACGCAAAATCATTTTTTAATCAAAAGATATCATAATGAAGCTATAAAGTTTTTACACGATGACGGAACACTTGATAAAAATGTTATCGAGCAAATTGTAGAAAAAAAATACCTACAAAAAGAAAACCAAGATTTTGAAGATGGTCTGGGGTTAATTGTTTCTATGTATTCCAAATTCTTTGTCCCTGAAAGTCAAATAAGCACAATTCAAAAAAGACAACTAGACAATTTAAAAAAAACAAATGAGAGACTTTGAACTATAACGGTCGCAGGTGTTCCATTTAATGATAACCGTTTTAAAGTTGGATACTATCTTAAGAATTACATTTATGAACAAGACGGAACACTTAGCAAAAAAATTCAAATTAATACACTTAACGAGTTTTATGAGCGTGTAGAAAATGGAGAACTTCTTTTAGTAGTTGACGGGTTTGACCCTGGTCTTTCGGATAATGCCGCTTGGTGTCGTGTTGCTATTTTAAAAGACGGTAGCATTTGAATTTTAAATGCTATAGAAGACCTTAAAAAACTTCCTGCATTTGCTTCGAATACTAAATTCATAAGAAGATTAACCAACACCGTTTTAATTGAGTTAATACAGGCAGAAAATAACGAAGTTAAAAAACATTTACCAAGTAACCAAATAAATGAATTTGCTTCATTACTTACGGCGGATAATGATGTTGTTTTAGAAAACTTAGCAATTACCGCAACAAATTTAGAAAACATTATAGTAAGACAAGCAAACAGAAGAAGAACCAAAACCGAAAAGTTTTCAATCATTGACCGCCAGGACTTCCATAAGTGGAGTTTCGACGAAGGTATTATTCACATAATACCCCAAGCAGAAGTAAAAACATTATTAAATCATTTAACTTTACAAATTATTCCAAACCACGAAGAAAAAAGAGACGAGAAACTTAACCCGAATATTTACGATTTAATTAATGCGTACGAAATGGCCTTAAGTTTAATTTATAAAGTTGCTTTAGGTATAGCAGCAGAAAAAAGAGAGGTAGAAAATGGCTTTATCTAATCAAGAGATATTCGAAAGAGGTATAAAGTTAAAAAATCAAATACTTAATAAAAAGGGTGTTTATGCTAATGGTGAATATATCATTCCAGATTCTAGGACACACTTTGAAGAGCAAGGGGCTAATATTCAAATGATTTCACTTGCGACAGACTTACCAGAAATAAAAGGAACTGGAGATGTCGAAAGTTTTAAAAATTTCCTTTTTGAAAACAACTTTTTAGAAATTATTCAAAAACTAGAATACGAACTTTATAAAAAGGGTGTTTATGCTTTAGGTTTTTCAGAAACTCAAGGAATTAAATTAGGGGAGATTTTAGAATACCGGAAGACACTTAGTGGAAAACTTCTTTATTTAAAAGTGAAAACTAACACAATTAAATCACATAATAGAACTTACGATGTAATAGAAGAATGAGATATGGAAAATAATCTAGGTTATGTCCGTGAATATGTTTATAACCCTTTAAATAACATAACACTCAAAGCATCAGATTTTTTTCAAAACTATAAGCAAACTATTTGGGACGGTTCTTTTATTCCTTACGTAGTTTTCAAAAATAGAGCAGACGAAAAAGCAGACATCCAAATAGCAGATAAATCACTTTTCCAAATGTTGGACGTTAAACTTAAAGCGCTGATGTTAGACACTTTTTACTCTTCTCCAATTCCTGCAGTCGCATGAAACCAAGGGAACTTAGCAGATAAAGTCATTAACGCTCTTTTTTCACAGGACGGAGATAGAATTGTTAAGTTTTCAACTACTGAATTTATGTCGTTCCAAAAACCGTTAGAGATTATTCAAGTAGCAAGTGAAAGCGCTAGCATAATGGCCAATATCGACAATATTAAGCAATGGATTAAAACTTATTTAATGTTTAAAAAAGATACGGGAGATTTTGGGACTAAAAATATGCATACTGCAGAAGTTCAGCAATTTAATTCAGATTTTGAGGATTACATAGAAACAAAAGCAAATCTCCGCCAGGTGTATTATAAAAACTTTTTCCAAATGTTAGCAAGTCTTTTCCCTGGTGTTGTAATTGAAAGCGTTATAGTTGTAGGGTCAACTCAATGACTAGAACAAAAAGCAAAAAAAGCACTAGCAAATCAAAATGGTGTAATCATAAACCAAGGAAGCAAAGAGCAACCAGAAAAAGAGAGTTTAGAAAATGAATAGGACTTATTTATTTGAAACTGAAGAAACCAAAACCCTTTACATTTATAAAGCAATTACCAAAGATAATAACCCTTTAACATTTCAAAAAAATTCCGTCAATGTTGTAGCTTTGGAGTATGTTAAGCAAATAGATGCGTTAGTTTTATCAAAAGGTACGCAACCTATTTTGGATAGTAGTGAAGCACTTATAAAACTTTCAAGCGCTAAAACTTTTTCGCTTCAACTTAATGAACATTTAAATTTTGATTTAAATGACTTTTACTTTTTTAGTTTTGAAGCTCCGGGAAGCTTAGATAATAACGATTTAAATAATTTTTATTACATCCAAGAAAAAAATCAAATGCTTGAGCTATACCAAGAAGAGTTCGAAGAAATAAGCATAACACAATTAAAATTCTTAAAAGAGTTAAACGATGTGGATTTTATTTTTATCAAAAACCAAGAAGAGCTAGAAAGTTATAAAAGTGCTTTTCATTCTAGCGGTGAAAAAACTTTAAATCTTAATTTAAGAATGCCGACTTTATTAAATTCTATTAGCTTATATCAAAGTTCAAACGGAAGAACTGAGAGAATAAAAGCTACACACGTTCAAAGTGGAGAAGAAAGGGAAAAAGTTAAACCGTTTTTATTTCTTGTAAATCCTATTAATGTAAAAAATAATTCTTTTGAATATTATTTTTGAACATTAAGCAATTACAAAAATTTAAATGCGAGAAATTTATTTTTATTTAGAACAGGAATTTCTCGAATTAATATGCTAAACCTTTTAAATTTAGATAATGAAGCTTACGAAGTTGTAAAAAATTGTTGCTATGTTACTTATGTTTTAACGTCTCCAAATACTGAAAACTTTAACGACGATTTTAAAAGAACATACACAACAGATTCAAACCCTACAAATTACAACAATAACCAAATCCAAAAAATAATAAACAAATACGAAGCAGCAGGGAACTCCGGTGCGGTTGCTAATTTTAAAGCTATTATCTATTCTTTAAGTAATCATATAAAAAGCGATTTTAATTACGGTGGTGGAATGAAAAAAGGTTTTACCTTAACAGTTCCATTTTATATTCAATATTCTTTCGCTAGTCCTAGCCCTATTTTTACCCTTATGAGCGATCATTTTAATATCGCAAGTAATGGAGTAGCAGGAAAATTTAAACAAGAATTTTTAAATTTAAATAGTTTTGTCTATCAAGGTTCACAAATACAGCTCCCACTCGTTCCGAACGAATTTGAAGAATTTGATTTTTCTCAAAACCCTTTAGACTTTAACGAAAAGAGTTTAAATTTTAATTATCCAATTTGACTTTTTAGTACAGACGACAAAATAGCTAATTTTTTTAATTTCAAATTTCAAGATTGAGCAAGTGATGAAACGGTTGAGCGAACTTACGAGTTTTCCGGTCGTTCTACTACACCATATTCAGAAATTGAAGCTCGCTTTATTAGGGACGTAGGTATAAATTACAAGGTTATTGGTTCTACTGTTGTATCAACTAGAACAGAGACGCACGCACAACCAAAACCGCCTGGTTTTAATATAACAGCTTATGAGCACGTATTTCAACCAACCACAACAATACACGAAACAATTAAGGTGGTAGGTAGAAAAATAATTGACGGCGAAAAGTTTTTTCAAAATATAACTGATTTTATTTTTATAAATAAAAATGATTTAAATAATTCACTTAGTGGTCTAGTATCAGAAACTCCACTGGTTATTCAAACCGAAGCAGTCGAGAACTTAGACACCTTAGCCATTACGTCATTATATTTAGATATTTCGCAAATCTCAATAAATGAATTTGCTTTACCAAATATTGAACAATATAAAAAACGCCATAACTTAAATTTTAAATTTTGATAGAAAGGTTACGGGAACTGCTGCCCTTAAAGACGGACAATATGAAAATAATTGAAACAATTGCGCAAAAATTCAATCTAAGTCCTGAAGATGTTTTAAAGTCATTAGAATTATCACAGGACTATAAACAAATCGATTTGTTAAAAGCTTTGGGTATTTATTCAATGTTCGGAACTAAGGAAGAACACGAAGAATACATAAAAAGCAAGCTCAAAAATTACCACGAGCAATTAGCTAGCAGGGAAAACGAGAGCAAGGAAAAAGATAAAAAAATACAAGAGTTAGAATTGCAAAAATCTCAAACATTAGATAAGTTAAATAATGTAGTAGAAAAAGAAATTCAAAAACTCAATTTTTACGGAAATGTAAAAGCTCAAGACTTAGATTTTGAAGCATTAGATTTCCAAAATTTAAAAGGTTCTATTCTTAACCAAGCAAAACAAAATAATTGAACAATTAAAGAAGTAGAAGAACCAAAACAACAAGAAACAACCCAAAGAGACACCAAGGTGTTTAGCTACGGGATTGTTACAAAAAATTAAAGGAGTAATCAAATGGCCGAATTAACTTTAAAAAAAGCTGTAGGGGATGCGTTAACAATCGCAGCAGCAAATAAAACTGGTGGGGAGATGTTAAAACTTGAAGAGATTGTAAGGGCGCACCTTATTTCTGTTGCTGCAGATAAATCTCTTTTTAACGAATTAACAAAAGGAACCACCACACTGGAAGCATCACCATATGCTATCACAGTTTCAAAATTACAAGGTAGCAAGTGAACAGAAAAAACCGGAGTAGGTGCTGGAACCGCTGATAAGTTTAGAATTTCGAAACCACTTACAATTAATTTTAATAAACCTATTTATTCACATGAAGCAATTACAGCATTTGAGCAAAGTCTTGGAATGCCTGAGGTATTAACACCTAAATTAACTAAAATGCTTCAAGAGTTTCAAAGAATGTACGAGAGAACAAGTTTTAACAACTTAGAAAATAAAATAATTGCAGATAATAAACAAGTTAATTTCAATACTTCAACAAAAACAGCAAAAGAAATTTACGAGAAAATTGTAGAAGAAGCAACAAAATTAACCGAGACAATTGACTTAGAGCAAGGGATTGACTTAATCGATAGAGAGCAAATTGTTGTCTTTGTTAAGCCTGCAGTATTCGATAAAATCGCTACTATGGGACTAGTTGGTGATAGAGTAACAGAAACATTAGCAGGGGGACAGTACTCAATCGTGCAGCTTGGGGGTTATAAAGTATTTTCAAATCCTTTCCTTTCACAGTTTGACATCGTTATTTCTGTTAACTTTTTAGCAGCAGGAGCAGAGAGAGTAATTGCTGCAAACGTCGAAAGAATTGCGCCAAGCAATGATATGTCTGTTTATTTCGAAGGTGCTTTCGCTACTGGTATTCTTTGAGATAACTTAAGTGTTGGAATTGCTAATGGAACCAAAACAAAACAAAAAGAAAACGAAATAGTTCAACCAAAACCGGAAGCAGAAAGAATTAAAACTTCTATTTAATGTTATTAGTTGAAGCTAATCCGCTTCTCTATCCCATTCAGAAACTAGATACAGCGAAAGAAAGTAGCCCATTTTGGAACTTTTTAAAAAGAGCTGTATCTTTTATTATCGACATAGTGGTAGAGATTGCGGCAGATAGTATAGCCATTTTAACCGCTACCGGTGCGGCAGGTCGTTTCCTTATTAAAGGAGCTGCTCACTTTGTTAAGAACATTGCTACAAGCTTAATTCAAAACGGTGAAATTAATTGAAAAACCGTTTTAATGAGCACAGCAATGGACGCGCTTCTTTTTGCTCGTTTTAATATTTCGAAATTAGCTAAAAAAGGAACGGGAGTAGCGTCAAAGATAGCAAGCAAAATAATGAAAGGAATAGAGAAAGGGAAGCAAGTCAAAAAACTTTATAACTTTTTAAAAAAGGGGTTAGTCGACAAAGTGGAAGACATAGCAAAAGAATTAGCAGGAAAGAGCTTTATCAAAAATTCTCGTTTTCTTTCTTTTGTATTTAATAAAAAGCTCGTCGATAATTCTTTTAAATATGGGAAGCTTGCTTTCGAAGCAATTAAAAACCCTTTATCTTTAATTGCAAAAGGTCAAGCGTTTTTAATGAGAAAAGCAAAAGAGAAAGCTCAAAGGACATTCCAAAAAGCGCAGTACGCTTATTTCAATAAGTTAATTAATTTACAAATTAAAAAAGGTAAATTAAATCAACAAACGAAAAAATATTGATTAAGAGCAATGCGCCAAGAAAATAAGGGACAGCTCTATTTTAATTCAAAATGGTTATCAGGGGTAAGGGTCTATAATGAAGAATATTGAGACCAAACCGGTGGAGATATTTCTTTTATGCTTTATTTTAAAACTGACGCAACAGGTGGAAGAACTATACCAGGTAAAAAGCGTCCTTTAATTCCTGGTAAAAGACCGCTAGAATTAAGACTTCCACTGCAGACCTTTTTAAACTTTATTAAAGCACAAAGTCCGGGGAGATTTTACCTTGATAACATCGCTTGGGGTTGAATAAAGGGTAAGGGTGTTAGAAACTTAAAAGACGGGTTATTTTATAAGGATTTAGAAAGTTTAACACTTTCAAAAGATTTCGAGCGTTTCCGTTTAGAGTATGAAGATTTTAACGAGCAGGAACTAGCAGAAGAATTATTTTTAAATAATAAATATACGAAAAAACATAGAACCAATAAAGATCAATTCAATCTCGCAGTCTTTAAGACAGATAGCAATCATTACGTTGTAAAACCTGTCTACGGGACAAACAATTTTAAAAACTCCCTTTTTACAAGTAAGAGAGTTAAGAAATTAAAACCAAAAAACTAAAGGAGCAAATAAATGACTTACGAACAAATAAGCAAAGTGCTAGGGGTAAGCTTAACGGATTACAATAGACAAAACAATAGTTTAATTGGAAATTTTAAAGTTTCGAACCTTTTAGCTAAATTAACTGGTTCAATAGATGAAGAGCTTAATTTTAAAAAAATGGTTCAAAACATTTTCGAAACTTGCGACGCTTTAATTAATCAAAAAGCTAGCGTCATTTTCGAACGTTTAGAATTTCATAAAGATAATATAACTGATTTAGTAGGTGCTAAACGTTTAGATTTATTAAAGAACTGTATTTATAACGAAATAGCTTTTCGTATTTCTACAAATCAATATCCAGAGACTATCAATAGCGTTAACCTTTTAAGTAGTAGCGTTAACGTTTATGGGGATGTAAGAAGTTTCGGATTTGCTGACTCATTTTTAAACCCAGTAGCGCAAAGAATATTAATTAATTGTAATTTTGAAAATATAGAAGCGGAAATAAATGACTATCTAAATAATATAAGTGTAGTAGGTAAAGAAGAATTTACGCAAAAGATTTCCGAACTTTCTACCTATATCAATTCATTAAATGAAGAGCGTAAGCAATCAATTTTAAAACTGCACGCTCTTTTACAACACGAGCGGAATTTATGAACTGATGCAATTAAGCAAAATACTTTTGATTTAAATCGTCGGCTTGTAATGGTTGAATTACCACTAATGAACATTCAAAACGTTTTAAATAACCAAAAAGAAACAACCGAAAACATAAAAAGCGATTTAGAAAGCGCAAAAAGCACCCTTTTAAGCGTCGAAACTAAACAAAGGGAACAAATCACCCAGGGACTGGAAAACGTTAAAAATGACCTATTAGAAAAGCAAACAGCAATAAACACAGCACAAGAGACATCAAACCAAGCAAAAGAGAAAGCTCTAGAAGTTGCGACGAATTTAGGGAAAACGGATAAAAGGGTTTTAGCACTTGAAAACTCATTACAAGAAAAAGCAGAATACCAAGACATACAAGACATTAATACCAATTTGGCAGAAATTCAAGCAAGAATGAACCAACTTGAAAACAGAGAACCATCACCAGGGGGAGTACCCCAAGAAAACCCGCAAATTCAAAACAACACAAATGAAATACAAAGAGTGGCAACCAACCTTGGAAAAACCAACAAAAGAGTTTTGGAAATTGAAAATTTAAATCTTACAACAACCCTTGACACAATTAAAGAAGACCTTAATTTGCTTTCAGGTCTTGTAATGAAATTCATCAATAAAGGACTTATACCTGCTCCAACAAAATTTAAAGAAATTACGAACTTTTCAAATGAGACTTATACTGAAATCAACACCAAACACCCAAGACCTTATAATTGAACAGAATTTGGACTTAAAAAGGATAGATAATGGAAACAGTTTACTCACTTTTAGCAAATGGCGGGGTTGGTTCATTAATTGTTGTTTTGTTTTTTACTATTAAATGAATAATAAATAAAAAAGGAGGTAAGACAATCAAAACAGAGACAAATCAAGGAAATATCACAATCACAAACCAAAGCAAGCAAGACGATGTAAATGCGTTAATTATCAAAATGCTCGAAAACCAAGAAGAGAAATTGGACAATATGAACAAGGAGATAAATAAAAATATCGAAGACACTAAAAAACTTTCTAAAGCGTTTTCGATTTATGTCCGTCATAATGGAGCAAAACCAGAAATTAAGCAAGTAATTAGCTCATTACTAGATCAAGAAAATAAGGAGCAGTAAAATGGGATTTATTAACTTTTTGAAAAAAGCATTCGAAAAACTTAAATGAGTTTTTGCTCAAACAGTTAAAGGGACTTTAAAATGCTTTTTAAATATTCAATTAAACCAAGAGCAATACGATTTATTAAAACAAGTTTTCGAAAAGCATAAAAAGATTTTCGAACCTGTTCAATTACCAGAACCTAAACAAAAAAGTTTAGAAAATGAAGAAACTAACTTAGAAGTTTAAAACATTCATAAGTTAAAAATATGTATTTAAAAAAGAACCGCCATTATGGTGGTTCTTTAAATTTTAGAATTTTTGGTATTGACTAACTAAGAAGTATAAGTATTTACCTTTGTAGAAATTGTATGAAAAATCTAATTATATTAACATCTGCAAAAATGAAGATTTAATGATTTCTAATCTTAAAAAGAAGAAAAGACGTAATAAAAAACAAAAAACGTGTTTTATAAATTAGTGTTTTTGGTAGTTATTTAATAACTACCAAAAATATTGTACCACATTAATATTCGATATTATAAATATTTCACTTATAAGCTCTCGTATTTTCAACTGGTACCATTAATCAGGCAATTGCTTTATGTTTTTTTGCGCTACTTGTTAAATGTGCTTTATCTTCTTCCTTAAAGCTGTATCAAGTAGGTTTAACCTGAATAAAAATTTTTTTGCTTGTCTCTTTGTCTATTGCTATTAAATCAGCTTTATAAACTGTATCAATAAAAGCATTTGTCTCATATACTTTATAACCTTCATTTTTTAAAAAGTTAAGTGCTCTTTTTTCTCTTATGTAGTTTCAAAATCCAAACTCTAGAATTATTTTTTCCATTTCTCGCAATTTACTCTCATCTAATTTATTTGCTTTTAAATATTCCAAAGCTTCTTTTTTCCAATCTTCATAAACATAACTTCGAAATTGATAATAATTTTTAAAATCTTTATCTCATAAAATTTTCTTAATGTCTATTTTTCAATATGTAAGTCCTGGGAGTTTCATTTTTCTTCTTCCTTTGCTCAAGTTGATTTAAATAAAAGCTCCATTTTTTGAATTCCAATTACGTCAATTAATTCCTCGTATTTCCTTTTTTGTGTTATTGATTGAAATAACGCTGTTTTTGCTAGGTCTTTTCATTGGGTGGAATATTTGTACCCCTTACCCTTTTTCGTGCGTAAAAACCCCGTTTCTATTTCTTTAAAGTAGGTAATCAATAAAAGTGTTATGCTTTTGCTTTGTATTCTGTTCATTCTGGGGTCATTTCTGTGATTTTTATTTGGACAGGGAATTTTCAAAAATTATTATTAAGCGCCATTCCTTGGTACCTAGCATAGAGCAAAGGGTGATCCTTAACTCTATAAGGTTTTCATTTTTTTATTATTTGTATTACTTGTAGGTCATAGCTTGTATTGGATTTTCATTTTTGGTCTTTTAAAAAACAAATAAAAGAACAATAAGGGACAAGATAATTATCAAAGTTTTTTATATCTACAAGAAACCCGAATTCTTTAAAGTTTTCATCACTTTGAAACATTTTAAACCTGTGCTCTCTAGAATAGCACATTCATATCAAATCTTTTTCTTGGTCTTGGTTATTCATTTTTTAAATCCTTTTCAAATTGTAAGATTATGTCTTTGATTAATTGCTTTGGTATGTTGCTTCTTTCTTTACGTGAAAAAGTGTTAAGGTTCTTTCCTTTTTCTTTGTTTTTCTCTCACTTTAAAGATAATTCGCAATTAGATAAAAAGATAGTGGGTTTATTAGAAAAATCACTATCGTAATTGCTGTACATTGTTTTATTACTAAAATGCTTATTTTTAAAATTAAAGAAATCTAAAACTTTTCAAATGTTGCTCCCGTAAGGGTTTTCAATTGCAAAGTATTTAGGTTTATAATGCTTTATTATTTCGATAGTAGAAAGAGCAGTAGCAAAACCATTTAAAAATAATTTTGCTTTTGCTACGGGGTCTCTTCTTTTGTTTTTGCTTGTTGCTTCATTATGCTTCTCGTAAAAGTTAAAGGTCTTAAATTGAAAACTTGCTTTATCGTTTTCTATGTTAATGCTATCTACGAATATGGTATTCGTGTCCGCTTTGCTTCAACTGTTACACGGTGGGGATGCTAGAATGATGTCCGGTTTAGGCAATTTATTTAATTGATTAAAAAGGTCATTATTTAAAATGGATAAATTTATTTGGTGGTAATTGCTTTCACTTTTCTTATTTATTCCAATGCTATAAACTTCATAGTCATTCTTTAAACTTTCATAATAGCATCTATTAGCATCGTCAAAAAGTCCCCAAATAACTAACTTACTCATTTGGTACTCCTTGCTCTCTTAAATACACTTTATTAGAATTTAAATGAGTTATCTCTTTAACCATTTTTCACGCAAAGACTGTCTGCATTTTGTTTTTATCTCATCTAAAAGGGATAAGCATATACCTTGCGATAATATCAGAGTATGGAAGGTCTGTGGTAGTCTCTACCAAAAAACCTTCTTTTTCTTCTCCGTCTCAGAACTTGACTTTTATCGCTTCAAAAATAAAATCCAAAAAGTCTTTTTCATTTATTAAATTTTTGTTTTCTTTTAGTCTTCTCATTGTATGTCCTTTCCGTCCAAATAACACCCGTGCATTAAATAAATTTTTTTAACGTTCTTTTTTGTGAGTCAGGTTTTTCGAGTTTCTGAGTTAGATGATAATAAAACTCAAATTCTTTTCCTTGCATCTAGTTCTCACTCCGGAACTAATCGACCTTCTACAATAGTCCCGTCAAATGATTCAATTTTTAAAAAGTCGTGAGCGAAAGCTATTAAGTTATATTTAATTCCCTTTTTAAAATTAAGGCATTCAGTAAGGTGCTTAGCTACGGGTCTAGTTTCTTTCATTTTTTAGTCCCATTTCTTTCCTGAGTTTCCAAGTTGAGCCTATTTTTTAGGCTTATTTTTTATACATATATCAAAGATATATGACCTAAAGAAAAAAATGTTTTTTTACTTACATTACACACATAAAATGATATAATAAGAGCATGAGTTACAGTTTATGCAAGAAAAAACAAAATGGAAAATATTATTTAGTTTTAGCTATTTCTAAAGGTTTTAAAAAAGGTTATGGAAATCAGGTTGGTCTAGGATACTGAGAAGATATCAAAGAAAAGTATGGATTATCTTCAATTGAAGATATGAAAGAAATAGCAAAAAAAGTAGATACATCTTTAGATAAAGCTATTGCAAAAGAAGAATTTTTTAAATTATTAAAACCCACTTCTGTAAAAACAAGTATCCAAAATATTGGAGTTGATTTAATTTATAAAGTTATTAAAGAATTAGATTTATTTTCAGTATTGCCAAAAAGTAAACATAAATCGTTAGAAGAGGTTTTGGAATTTTTCATAGCAACTAGAATTATCCTTCCAAGAAGCTATATGTCACAATATAAAAATAAAAGCGATTTTATAAATGATATTAATGTTAAAAAATCATCAATATATAACTATCTTGATGTTATTTTTGAAAATAAGAACTCTGTTTTAGTCAATTTATTTCAAAAAATAAATGAATTTACAAATCGCAATAATAAAGTTATTCACTTCGATAACACAACAGTTTATTTTGAAAGCTTTACAAGAGAAGGGATGAGAAAAAACGGTTTTTCAAAAGACGGAAAACACAATGAAGATCAAGTAGTCATAGCAATGGCTGTAGACGAAAACGGAATACCAATACACTATAAAGTTTTCCCAGGTAACACGGCTGATGGTAAAACAATGTTATCCTTCGTTTTAGAACTTCAATCAATCTATAAAATAAAGGATATTACAATAGTTGCAGATCGTGGAATAAATAACAACGCAAACTTACGTTTCCTAGAACAAAAAGGAATTAAATATATATTCCAAAAAAGATTAGATACATTAAGTATTGGGATGAAAAAATTCATTCTTGAAGACAAACATTATGTTTTTAGAGATGAAATGTTTTGAAAAGAACAAATTGTTGAATCTGTTTGAAATAAAAATAGATTTAATGGTAAATACAGAAAATGATGTGTGTTTTTCAGTCCTGGGAAAAAGACTTTAGATAAATTAAAAAGAAATAATTTTATTGATAAATTGAATAAGAAAACTGTAAATGGAGAACTGCCACTTAGTTCTTTAGTTCCAGAATATAAAAAGAAATATATGGACATTGATGGCAAAACAGTGGGTAAATTAAATTGAGAGAAAATTAAGAAAAAAGAATCTGAAGATGGTTTTTACATTATTGAAACCAATATTCTAGATTTAACACCAGAAAAAGCTAATGAAATTTACAGAAAACAATGAAAAGTAGAAGAAAATTTCAGAACATTAAAATCTTCTTTACAAGTTAGACCTGTTTTTGTTCATAATGAACAGCATATACTTGCACATCTTTTATTATGTTTCATTGCTCTTGTTGTTTTAAAATACTGTCTTTATAAATTAAAGAAATATTATGAAATCAATGGAGAAATACAAAAAGTGACGTTAGATTTATTTGTGGATTCATTAAGAATGATGACTATAACAAAAAAAGAAGTAAATGGAAAAGTGGTACAAGAAATAATTAATGATTTGGATGAAAACCACAAAGAAAATATAAAAATTTATAAAGATTTCATCGCATGTATGAGTTAATTCTATGTGTGTAATTTTAAATGTAAAAAAACGAATACACCTTATTTATAGCTGTATTCGTTTTTTATAGTGTCTCAACTTGGAAACTCAGGAAAGCTATTAAGTTATATTTAATTCCCTTTTTAAAATTAAGGCATTCAGTAAGGTGCTTAGCTACGGGTCTAGTTTCTTTCATTTTTTAGTCCCATTTCTTTTATTCTTTTTAAATGTCTTTCTCTCATGAATAAACGTTTTTCGAATTCTTCGGTTTCTCTTTCTTTTGCTAATGTGTAAGCTCTAAAGAAAGCAAACGCGACCCCCACCGCTAAAATAGCTACAAGGATGCAGCTTACAAAAATAGGCATAACGATATTAAACATTTTTAGCTCCTTTAATAAATTGATTTAATTGTTTTAATTTATCAAGCATTACAGTCTCTTTATCTTCTGGGTTGTATGCTTCTAAAATAATTGAAATGTATTCGGTAAGTTCTTTTATTTCGTTTTTAAGTTTTTTATTTTCTTCCTTTGTTTCAATAAGTTGAGTTTTTACTTTTGTGTAATTAGTAGAAATTTTTTTAAGTTGGTCATAATTACCCTGTGCTCTTTTTTCGAGTTTCATATGCTCTCTTTTTAATTTCTTAAGTTCTTTATTTGCTTCTGCTTCTCTAAGGTGTTTAAATGCTCCGGTATTTGCTACATTTAAAAGGGAAAGCATGTAGTCTCTATCTGTATTAACGTAAGTATTACGAAGCACCCCGAGACTTTTGTGACCTGTTACTAGTGCAATGTCTTCTAAACTTGTCCCATTTGTAAAAAGAGCAGTAACCCCCCGCAGTTCTATAGTCGTGAGATTTTAAACTTACCCCGTCTAATTCTTGTGCTCATTCTCTTTTTAAATATGAGCTAAATCTGGTGAGTTGTTTTTGAATGGTTTCTTTTACAAAAGGAACAAAAGTTTTTCATTTGTCTTCTCATTCGCTTGGTATTCTAAAAACTCTATAATTCCCGTTTTTGTTTGCTTGGTTAATTTGTGTAGTCTCTCCGTTTTTGGTTTCTCATTTATCTACGTCGTTAATAACTTTTATAGCTTCCGAAATACGGCAAACATTCTCACGCATAAAAGCAAGAAAGAAACAAAATTTTTGGTCTCTTGAATTTTTAGCAATGTCGTAAATTAAATTCATTTGGTGATCTGTTAATGCTGTTTTTATTTCTTTTTCTACTTTTATGTTTGTTAGTTTAGAAACTTGTAAATTTGTTTTTTCTAAATCTTCTACAAACCGGAGAAATTGCTTTACCACTCTATAAGATAAAGCAGCATAATTATTTTTACGCTCCTTTTTAATTTGAATTAAAAGGGTGCTTAACTTTTGAATGTCTAAGGTATCTATCTTATTTAAAATACTTTTATAAGATTGCTGAGTACCTGGGTTTTTAATTGTGTTTAAATATTCTTGTTTTAATTGTTCTAATGAGTGTCTCATTTGTAGCCTTTCGCCACCAGAACCCTAATACGTAAATTTTTTTATTTGGTTAATAATTGTTTTTATGTTATCATTATTAAGCCGTTGGATACGCGTGGGGTGTCCGGCGGTCTTTTTTTTATATCTTTTTGTATTGATTAAATAATGAATAAAAAGCGAGTTAGTTTTGAACTAACCCGCTAAGTTTGGAACTATACATAAGTTTAATAAATAAAACTTTATTTCGATAAATGAAATTCAATTAATAAAAACTAATATTTTTGTATTTGGTTTAATAAAGTTTTATTTTATTGCTTTAATAGCAATTTAATTTTTTAAAAATATGTATTTAGTCGCTTGAACTTGCGGGGGTTATTCAATCGATACGATAAAATGATAGCACAAATTTTCCAAAAAGCAAAATTATTTTTTTAAATCCTGGAATTTTTGCACTGGTCAAAGGTAAGCAAAAGGGGACATATTACCTCCCCTTGCTCTTTTCTTTTTCTTTTGTTGGTTTTTCTTTTTCTTTTCTTTCATATGGTAGAACTCGCAGGGTGGGAATATATATACCCCTAAAGGGTATAATATATATTCCCTTACCCTTATGCGAGAGTTCTATTACCATTTATAAATTAAATAAATGTATAAATTTTTATATTTTTGTATTATCATTTAATTAGATAAGTAAATACATTTTTAAAATTTACAAACAAACAAAGCAAAGGAGTGAAATAGTTCAGACACTCCAGTACTCTATCACTATGCTCCTAGTTTGCTTACGACAAAACTAGTTCGCTTCGTTCTTTCGCACTTACGCGTCTTCCTATATCTTTGCTTTGTTTGTTTGTCTATATTTGAAAAGGGTTTTATATATTTTTACTTAATACGTTAATGGTTTTAATAGTATTAAAGTGTCCAATATATATATATATAAATAACAATTGTATATTAATTATTATGAAATTATGAAAAAAACTTTTTTAAAAATTGCATCAATTTCAGGTTTGAGATTAATTCCTGTGGCATTTGTTGCTTCTTGTTAAAATTCTAAACAAAAAGAAATAAAGTGGGCACCAAAAGTGGACAGAAGGTTAATTAGAAATAATAACACCTTAATGCTGTTGGGGTGTTTTCAATCTAATTTCCTGCGTTTCCCAGTTGTAATAAAAAACGAATAGGCATTATTTGTAGGTGTATTCGTTTTTTATTACAACTGGGAAACGCAAGTTTTTTATTTTATCATTTTTAAAAAAAGGGTATAAAAAAATGAGCTTAAGCTCAACTCTGGTGCCCAAGACAGGATTTGAACCTGCACGGATTGCTCCACTAGATCCTTAGTCTAGCGTGTCTGCCAATTTCACCACTCGGGCAATTTAGGTAAAAATATTATAACACCATTTTTAGAAAATCCAAAAATATTTTTTTGTAAAAAATCACATTAGCAAATTAATGTTTATTTTTTGTGCGTTTAAAATCATACATTAATTTGCTTAAAATAAGAAGTGAAAAAATTATAAATCTTCCAAAAGTGATTATTTTGCAAAAATATGCAATGAAAAATAAGAGTTTTTTAAATAAAATAAAAAATGCTATAATAATATTTAAATATGAATAAAGAAAGAAAAGAACCTATTATTATTTTTACTGGTCCTTCAGGAGTTGGTAAGGGTACAGTAGAGCGTTTACTGTTTGAATTCGATGAGTTAAACTTATCGCTTTCTTGTTCTGCGACAACAAGAAAACCTAGAGATGGTGAGTTAAATGGAATTCATTATTACTTCATTGATAAAGATGTCTTTAGAGACAAAATTAAGTCACGCAAATTTTTAGAATTTTCTTATCATTTAGGTAATTATTACGGAACTCTTTATTCAGAACTTGACAAAATTCACAAAAAAAATAAAGTACCAATGCTTGAAATTGAAACACATGGTGCAAGACAAGTTATTCAAAAATTAGGACAAGATCACCCTGATAAATATAATTTAATTACAATCTTTTTGGCGCCTCCTTCAATTGAAGAATTAAGAAGCAGAATTATTGGTAGAGGTACTGAAAATAAAGAAAACTTGAAAATTCGTTTAGCCAAAGCTGAAGAAGAAATTTCAGAATCTAACATTTTTAAATACATTATTGTTAATGATATTCCTGAAAATGCTGCTAATAAAATTAGAGAAATTCTTCATAAGGAGCTTGGAATAAATGATTAAATTTGCCAAAATTTCAATAACCGGAAAAAGAGCAAAAAATGATGATAGAATAGGTGTTTTCAAAAGTGAAAATGCCTTTTTACTTTTATTATGCGATGGTATTGGAGGTGAAAAACACGGAAATGTAGCAGCTGAAACTGCAGTTGAACATTTTGGAAGCTACTTTGAAACTGACTTTAGAATTAACTCAGTTTTAGATATAAACATATGAATTTCAAATGCTATTGAAAGTCTTAAAGAAAAATTTAAGCAAATGGCTAAAGATAATTTTGAATATATGAAAATGGGCACAACACTCACTGGTGCTATTATTATGCCTACGATTAAGCGTATTACCATTTTTAACGTTGGTGATAGTCGTGCTTACATTCTTTTTGATAATAATGTTCTTAAACAAATTACAAACGATCAAAATTATGCTAATTTACTAATTGAACTTGGAACTAAACCTGAAGATGCATTTTTAAATTCAAATAGTATGCATTTAACCAGTTGTATTGGCCCAAATATGAAAACCACTCTTGATATTATTGAACTCAATAGCAACAATTATCAAAAAATTTCTAAGCTGCTTTTATCAAGCGATGGAATTCACGGTGTTTTAGATAATGAGCAAATTAAAAATATTCTTATTGCTAAAAAAACACCTAAAGAAAACGTTTCGCAGTTGATTAATGAAGCGAAAAACAATAATTCTAACGATAACATAAGTTGCATTGTTGCTGATTTTGGAGTAAATAATGAACAAAACTAAAATTGCATTAATTCCAAATTCAAAAGTATTTAAAAAATACAAAATCATTCGTATTTTAGGCAATGGCGGAATGGGGACTGTTTTTTTAGTAAGCAAGCTTGAAAATGAAAAAGAACTTTTTGCCCTTAAATATAGACATTTAGATCATAATCAAGATAACCAAAAGCGTTTTAGTGAAGAAATTAACATCATCAAGCAAGTTAAATCAAAACACATCCCTTATTATGTTGAAGATTATCAAGATGAATACGAGCAATATTACATAATGGAATACGTTAAGGGAAAAACTTTATATGACATTATCCATGAAAATGGATATCTCACTTCTAGACTTGCAGTTAATTATATTCGACAAATTTTAGAAGGAATTGGTGAGCTTCATGCTCTTGGAATCATTCACCGCGATATTAAAAGCCATAACATTTTGGTTAATGATGAACAAAAAATTAAGATCATTGACTTAGGAATTTCACTTACAAACAATTCACAAAGAATTACTAAAGCAAATTCAATTGTATGTAGCTCATATTATGCAGCTCCTGAATATTTAGATAAAAGCAAACCTATTAACAAAACAGTTGATATTTATTCAATTGGAATTATTCTTTATGAAACCCTTGCTGGCAAATATCCTTTTGAAGGCAAAAGTGAATCTGATACTATTTTGATGCATAAAAACGATAAGTTTCCAAATATTTTAGAAGTGCGTCAGCAAAGGGAAGTTCCGCAATCAGTAGTCAATATTATGTTAAAAGCTACCGCAAAAGATCCAAGTAAAAGGTATCAAAGTGCATGAGAGATGCAAATAGATTTAAAAACTTGCCTTTCTTCAAAAAGAATGCTCGAAAAACCAATTAACGCAAAAACAACAAAACCAAAAAAAACTTGAGTAGACATTGTTAATTCAAAAGCTTTTTTAATTAGTGCTATAGCTGTTATTATTGTTTTAATCATCCTATCTTTTGTAGTGTTAGCGCTTTATAATTAAGCTCAATTAAGGAGAAAAATGAAAGGAAAAATATTTTCAATTGTAGCAGGACAATATTTAATTAATGACGAAAATAACAACTTAATTACACTCCCTGCTGCTGGTAAATTAAGACATATGCAAGTTGTACCACTTGTTGGTGATAATGTAGAATTTGAAAATGGAATGCTTCAAGAAGTTTATCCACGTGAAAATGAATTTGTTAGACCTAAAGTAGCTAATATTGATCAAATGATAGTATGCATGTCAATTAAAGAACCGAATTTTCAACCCTATTTAATTGATAAATATTTAGCAATTATTGAAGGTAAAAACATTAAGCCAATTTTATTTTTTACTAAATCTGATTTAGATGAACTTGAAAGTCATAAATGATTTACATATTACAAAAGCATGAATTATGATGTGTATTTAATTAACAATAATAACGACGAAGTTAAAAACCTAAAAGGGCTTTTTAAAGATAAATACTCAGTATTTATGGGGCAATCAGGAGTTGGAAAAACAACAACTTTAAATAATTTAAGCAATAGCAATTACCAAACTCAAACCATTTCTAAAGCCTTAGGAAGAGGAAAACATACTACAAGGGTAGTTCAAATCATTCCTTTTAATGAAGGATATTTAGTTGATACTCCTGGTTTTAGCTCTTTAAATTTAGATATGGATGCTTTTGCACTTAGCCGTAGCTTTGATCTTTTTAAAAAATATGCACCTATGTGTAAATATAGATCATGCTTGCACATAAATGAAAAATTAAAAGATTGTGCAATTAAACAAAAAGTAGAAGAGAGTATAATTACTATATTAAGATATGAAAATTATCTTAAGATGCAAAATGAATTGAAAGAGAAGGTAAAATAATGGCAAAATATGTTACCCCAAGCTTATTAAATGTCGAACCTGAAAATCGTCTAAAAATGGCTAATACACTTGTTAATGAAGGAATTAGATGAATTCACTATGATATTATGGATGGTGAATTTGTGCCAAATACAGCCATCAAAATCAAAGAAATAGAAAATATTAATCAACACGGGCTTGCTCACATCAAAGATGCTCACTTAATGGTTGTTGAGCCTTATGAATATTTTGAAAGTGTTAAGAATCACGTTGATATAGTAACATTTCACTATGAAGCAATTGAGGATGATTTAGAAAGATTCGAAGAATTTTTAAACGAAAATCAACACGAATTCAAAATTGGACTTGCAATTAAACCTAATACCCCAGTAGAAGCTATTAAATCTTTTTTATCTAAATTAACACTTGTTTTAGTTATGTCAGTAGAACCAGGTAAAGGTGGGCAAAAATTCATCGAAACTTCAATTGACAAAATTAAAAACTTAAGAGAAGAAAGAAACAAACATGGATACGAATTTTTAATCCAAGTTGATGGTGGAATCAATGATACCACTGGCCCACTTTGCTTTGCAGCAGGTGCTGACGCTTGTGTAGCTGGAACGTTTTTAGTGAAAAATCCTACTAAAGCTACAATTGATTCTATTTTAGGTAAATTTGCAAAATAAAAGAAAAATCCGAGCTATTTAAGCTTCGGATTTTCAATTATCTATTGTTCGATTTCAAGAGTTAATTCAAAGTTTCCGATAAGGGCTTCTTGACCATTTTCTTTTGAATATAATCTGTATTGAATAACGCTTTTATTTTCGCTTCTAAAATATTCTTCTAAAAAAGTAAAGAATTCAAATTCACCTTTTTGTCCATCTGGTGTTTGAAGTACAAATCAATTTGGTTTTTCTTTTTGATATTCAAGAAAAACAGTTGTAGGTCCTGCGAAAATCGAAACAGAATCACTTTCAAGTTCAATTACATTACGGATTGAGTTAGATGGCTCGACAAAATCATAAACAGTTCTTTCTCCATCTGTAGCAATTTCCACTTTAGATTTAAATTCAATAAATTGAGGTTCTAATTCATTAGGACCTTGTCTTTTTGAGCGAAATTTAATTGTCATATTGCTTTAACCTTTCTGCAACTACTTTATCACCAAAAAGATAAATTGCTTTTGCAAGTTCAGGACCATGTTCAGCATTTGTAGCCATCAATCTAATTGGCATAAATAAGTTTTTTCCTTTTGCACCTGTTTTTTCTTGTGTTAAGTTAATCATTGCTTGTATTTTTTCAACTTCAAATTCATTATTAGTAATTAATTCTTCAAGAAGAACTTTAAAAGTCATAATTACATTTAAGTCTTTTTCTTCGAATTGAACTTTAGCAACAACAGGATTTAAATATTGATTTAAATGAGATCTAATTTCACTATAAGTTACAGCACTTTGTTTAAAAGTATCAATAAATAAGTTTAATCACTCTGAATCTAAATTTAACTCTTCCACTTTTAAATTGCTTGCAATAATGCTGTTATTTTGGTTTTTCATGTATTGTTTTGAGAATCAATTCATTTTGCCGATATCAAATTTAGATGGCGATTTGCTTAATCTTTCAGGATCGAATTTATTGATTAAAGTTTTGTGATCCATAACTTCTTGTGCATCACTAGATGTTCACCCTAAAAGAGCTAAGAAGTTAAAAATAGCTTCAGGAACATAACCTTCATTTTTGTAATCTTCAATAAATTGTTTTAATGTTAAATCACGTTTTGAAAGCTTTTTACCTTCCATATTAGTAATGATTGTTAAGTGTCCAAATTGTGGAGCTTCTCAATTTAAAGCTTTGTAAATAGCTAATTGTTTTGGTGTATTTCCGATATGCTCTTCACCACGGAGTACGTGTGAAATTTCCATGTCATGATCATCTACAACAACAGCAAAGTTATATGTTGGATATCCATCAGATTTGTAAATAACTCAATCACCTAAATCACTTGAGTTAAATGAAATTTCACCTCTAACAATATCATCTCATTTATAAATTTCATTATCAGGCATTGAAAATCTAATTGAGTATTCACCATTAGCATCTCTTCTTTGTTTTTCTTCTTCACTAATTTTTAATCAGTTTCTATCATATCTAAAACTTGGAATACCTTTAGCATCACTTTCGCTTTTTTTAGCTTCAAGTTCTTCTGAATTATCATAAGCTTTGTAAGCAAAACCTTTTTGGATTAATTCATTAGCAATTTTTCTATAAATATCCAATTTTTCACTTTGACGATAATTTCCGTGTTTTGGATTTGGTTTATAAGGAGATTCATCAGGAACAATCCCTAATCAAGCTAAGTTGTTTAATTGACTCTCTTCCCCTTTTTCCACATTTCTTTTAACATCTGTATCTTCTAATCTAAAAATGAAATCACCACCAAAATGTTTAGCAAAAAGATAACAAAAAAGTGCGGTTCTAGCTCCTCCGATGTGTAAATAACCAGTTGGACTAGGTGCGTAGCGTGTTCTTATTTTCTTCATAAAAAACCTCTTTTTTCATATTTCCATAAAAAGTAATAATATTATAATGTTTTTTAATTTTGAATTAAAAAAACTTGCAAAAAGTTTTATAATAAATATTAGTGTGATGCTTTCTGCAATCACTTTTTTTGAAGCCCTTTTATGGCTTTTTTTATATTTAAAAAATTAAGGGGTAATTATGGAACAAAATATAGAAGAACAAAACTGCAATGATTCTAAAATTTCGAATCATATAGTTAAGAAAAACACTATTTATAAAAGAACAAAAATGTCTAATTTTGGTCTTAAACTTAGTTCACTTTATACCAACATGCCTTTATACAAAATTGTTTTAATCACAATTGCTGTTGCCATATTTTTTGGTGTAATTAGCGTGTTTTTAGTTAAAAACGTTGGTATTTATAATTTTGGTCTAGCTGCTTTTGGGCAATCATTTGCTAGATTAACAAAAGTTCTTATCAAAGAAGGTTCAATGTCTTCTCAGGTAAGAAATTTAATTGACCAATTCATTTTCTGAATTGCGTACATTATTTTAAGTATTCCTATTTTTATTTTTGGTTATAAAAAAATCGGTTCTTTATTTACTAATTTAACAGTTATCTTTTTGGTTGTCTCATCTGTTGTCTCATTTTCAATTGGTCTTATTCCAGGGGCAAATGATGTGTATTTAATTGGGGATTTTAGCAATAAAGATGTTAAAGATAATCTTACTGAATGACAAAAACCATTAAGTGATTTAATCCCTCTTTCATGAAGTTATAAAGATAGTGGTAACATTATTTCATTAATGCTTTATTCAATTTTATATGGTTATTTACTTGCTTGAATTTTTGCAATCATCCAAATTATTGGTGGTACAGCAGGTGTTACAGGTGTTATTGGTGAATGATACGCAAATACAAAACAAAAATCTTTCGGTTCAATTTCTGGATATATGAACATTATTATTGTCTTAATTTGTGTCGGAATAGGATCATATCTCCCTGGTTCAATTGTACTTAAAGACGCAAATGATCCAAGAGCATGAAACTTTGAATTATATTTATCGCCTAATTTTATAGCTACAATTCTTACTAATGTTGTGTATATACTTACACTTAACAAGCTTTATCCTAAATTCAAACTTGTTAGATTAGAAATTTATTCACAAAAATGACAAGAAGTTCAAAAGGTGATTATTAACGATAGAAAAATTGTTACTGGGATTACAATCTTCAGAGCTAAAGGTGGATTTAAAGGATCAGATATTAATGTTGTGACTTCAATTGCACTTTTCAGACATGTTCTAAGATTAATTTCTGATGTTAGAAAAGTTGATAAAAACGCCTTTATTTCAGTATCGGATGTTACAAGTATTGATGGACACGTGTACTTGCCAGAAGAAAAATTTTAAATTCGTCGCTAAGGCGAATTTTTATTTTCATTCCTTGGCAAAGACATTCTCTAACCCTGCTTTTCAAAATCCCATTTTGTTGTTTAAAGCTTGACTTTGTGCATTTAAAAGTTCTTTTACAAATATTCTTTGTTGCTCATTTTTTAAATAAAAAGGTGATTTTCACTTATCAAAAGAAAAGTAAGCTACTCTTGCTAAACCATTAGTTACTAAATAATAATTAATAGAATCTTTTATATCCAAACTTTCTTTAAAAAACAAAATACCAACCTCCCTATGATACTTATCTGCCGATATTTTCAGATAAAAAATATCTTTATTGCTATTGCTTTTTATTAGCTTCATCAACTCTTTTTTAGCTACTTCACCTCACACATTTTCATACGGGGCAAAGTTTTCTTCATCGTTAATTCCAGGTTTTAATGTCTCAGGAGTGTCAATTGCAAATAATCTCACTGTTATAGTTTTGCCTTTTAACTCTATTTTAGCAGTATCTCCGTCTAAAGCTTTGAGCATCTTTACCTTTTCTAACTTAGTGCTTTGTACCTTTTGGTAAATAACAAAATCACAAGCACAAAGCAGAAAAGATCCGAAACTACACAATATCAAAAATACTCTTCTTAATAACTTTCACATATTCACCCATTATCAATATAAGTTTTTCATTAGCAAAAGGCATAAAAAATCAAATTATGAAAAAAGTAGGACTTTTTCCCTACTTTAATCTTTGTTGATAATTTCTTCTTTGATAAGGTTTAATACTTTTTCAAATGTTTGTTCTTTTTTCAGTCCATCTGTATTAACGATAAAGTATTTAACATTGTATTCTTTACAAAGTCTTTCAAAAGTTACTTTGTAAAGTCCATGGAGTCTTTTTCAATATTCTTCATTGCTGTCTCAACTTTCAATTTCGCTTTTACGGTTTCGTTCGAAAATTCTTTCTTTGAAACTTTCAAAGCTTAAATCTAGGAAGATTGCATAATCTGGTAATGCATCTTTGTTAATTAATTTGCTAGTTGCAGCTTGATATACTTCAAAAGCTTCAGGGTCAATGTCGTTAAAAGCTACTTCTCCAAAAATTAAATGCTCAACTGAAAAACGGTCTAAGAAAATAAAATCTTTTTGAGGATTCATTTTTTTATTTTCAAATTCTTCTTTGAGCTGTCTTAAGTTCCTTACATGTGAAGCCATAATGTAAGTTTCAAACGTTAAAGTTGCATGTGGTTTATGATCCAAATGTCACTTTAACATTGTGTAAAACATTTCATCGTCTTCTTCAAATTCATTTAATCTTAATGAATTTTGAAAATGGTTGTGTAAATTTGACGTTAAACTACTCTTTCCGCTACTGGTCATTCCGCTAATTGCAATTGTCATTTTAAAGTTCCTTTGTTAAATATAAATCAATAAATAATAAAAATGATATCACTAACTGAAAGCAAAAGTTATTAAATGATAAAAAATGGTAATTTTTTATTCAAAAATAAAAGATTTTTTGAATAAAACTTAAAATTTATATGTATATAAATTTTCAAGAGGTCAATAGATATGATTAAAAATAAAATAGCTGCATTAGCTACTGAACAAAGAAATGTTCGTAGCAAAAACTTTTCTTCTTTTTCAACTGAGCAAATGGTTGAAACTATTGCTTTAGAAGATTCGCTTATTGCTAATGAAATCCAAAAGCAAAAAAGGGTAATTGCAAAGCTTATAGATACCCTATATAAGCAAGTTAAAGCTGGTGGAAGATTAATTTACATCGGGGCTGGAACTAGCGGTAAAATTGGTTCTTTAGATGCAACTGAAATTCATTCTACATTTGGAGCTAAAGATAAAGTTTTCGCTCTAATTGCTGGTGGAACAGAGGCTTTATATAAACCACTAGAAGGCTTTGAAGATAGTCCTGAGCAAATCATTGATCATTTAAAAGAGCTTAATGTTACAAATAAAGATGTAATTGTAGGTTTAAGCGCTTCAGGAAGAACTCCTTATGTTATTTCAGGCCTTAAATATGCAAAAGAGCTTGGATGCAAAAATGCTTTAATTTGCAATTCTAACACCAAAATTAGCGACTTTAAAGTAGATCATATAATTTTCATTAACACAGGTCCAGAAGTTATAACAGGATCAACCAGAATGAAAGCTGCTACATCTCAAAAAATGGTATGTAACATCCTAACGACTTCACTTATGACAAAGCTTGGTTATGTTAGAGAAAACTACATGGTTAATGTAGTTCCAAACAATTTAAAACTTGAGCAAAGATGCATTAATATGATTGCAGATATAGCTAAAATTTCATATGAAGAAGCTCAAAAATCTTTTAATGTTACTCGCAATGTCGTAATTTCTCTTTATATGATTTTAGACAAATTATCCTTAGATAAAGCTAAAGCTAAATATGCCAAAAATTATCAAAATTAAAAACGGGAGCTTTTTATGCTCTCGTTTTTATCTTTAATTAGTTTCCATTGTTTGTAAGAATGGTTTTGAATTTATTTTGTAATCAACCTAAAACACTTGATAATTTAGCAAATTCTGATGCTTGTGTGTCTTTAAGGTATTCTTTCATTGCATTACCAAGAGTTTTATCTTTTGTTTGGTTTTCTGCAATAAGTAATAATGAAAGAACTTCAATTGATTTTTGAGCTTTATCTGTATTTGCTTTAAGGTTGTCTTTTGAGAATAATTTTCCATCAGCAACTAAAGTAGCAACGTGTTGTAATAACTTATTAAGTCCTTCAATGTATTTATCTTCAACTTTTGAATCTACATGGATAAAGTTTGTAAGTAAACGAATGAAGTCAACTGGGTTATAAGTACTACTTTGAGTGTCAATTGTACTATCTGTGAATCATTTATCTGATTTAATTAATTCTTCAATTAATAATCCTAAATTATCGAATGATTCTTTAATTTTGTCTGATTCTTTTGTAAATGTAAGTGCAATTAATTTAGGAAGTACAATATTTCTCATATGTTTTGGGTCGTTAATGAATTTACCACTATTTCATGCAAATTGACCGTTTGGAGTTTTGTTATAAAAAGCAATATTTGGAATGTAGTAATTAATTGTTTTAGCAAATTTTTCAACTACATTTGGTTTATATAATTTTAATCCATATACAAAACTTTCGCTAAAGTCGTTTGGTATTTGAGTCATTCATACTGCATACTCTCCACTAGCACTTGCATCGTTTTGAATATCATCTCCATTAGGAGCATAGTAATAATCTGTAAAGAATTTATCCATAAAAGTATTCATAAATTCTTTTAGTTTTTCAGCTTGAATGTTTTGATCACCATTTACAAGAAGGTTTGCAAGTTTGTTATATTGGCTAGCAACTTTTCTTATAATTTCTAAAGCTTCTTTGTTTCTTGCTGAATCTTCGTTTCTTGGGATATCTAAAAGTTTTTTAGCTTCTGTTAATCCTGTATTGTCAGATTTAGCTTCAGCAACTGCATAAACCATTAAGGCAACTGGATTAGCAATAACTTTTGTTTCCTCTTCATTAGGGTTTGTTTTTTCTTTTAATTCAAATAATTTTTGCACAACTTTTTTATCAGTTTCATTTGCAGCGCCATATGTTTTTGCAACAGCTTTTTTAGCTGTATTAACAAGGATTTGATCAACAAGTTTTTCTCTCATTGTATCAAGACCTAAATCATTTACTTTTACATTTTCAAATGAGTAACATTTTTCAACTGTACCTTTTGTTAATTTGAATGAATAATTAACTGTTGAAGAGTAAATAGATTTAACTGTAATAGTTTGACCACTAATGCTATATCCTTGTGGAGCAGTTAATGTTAATTTTGCAACTTCATCTGGTTTAATTAGTTCAATATTTTCAATTCCTGTAGTTGAATCACTTGAAGCTAAAGCTACTTTGTTAGAATCTGCATCCATTCTTTGTTCTGTTGTTTGGAATCCAGTAATTGTAACTTCTTTAGATTGTTCTTGTCCCTTAAGCGCAAGTTTTAAAGTAACTTTTAATGAACCTGCAACATCATTTGGTTCGAGTGTTAATGTTTTAGTAATGTTATTATCATCTGAATGTGTATATGTAACTGTTAATTCACCATCAGTTACTTCTGAAGCTAATTTATCTGATTTACCTTCTTCACTTGTTAATGTTACAGAAGCACTATCAATAGCTTCTTTTAATTTTTTAGCAAAATCTTCAGTTTTGAATCCTGAAATTTCAATTGTTTTGCTTGCACTTAAATCATCTTTTGTAAGTGTAAGTTTAACGCTTAATTTTCCTTCTTGTTGATTTGGAGTTAATTCTAATGATGTACTTCCAAAGCCATTTTCACTAAGAGTTACAACTAAATCTGCTTCTTGCACTTCATTTGCAAAGTGCTCAGCTTTTTGATATGTAGAATTTAATTCAACTTTTGTTTTAGCACTATTAATAATAGCATCTAATTTAGCTTGTGTTTTTAAGAAATCATTAAATGGAAATTCTTTTGCTTTTTCTTGACCTTTGTATGTAAGTTTTAAAGTAACTGTTAATGTTCCAGTTTTATCGTCAGCATTAAATGATAATTCTTTTGTAATTGCGTTTTCTGAGTCTGTATATGTAACTGTTAAATCGGATTCAGTTACACTTGAAGCTAATTTAGTTGATTTTGAAGTTTCATCAGTTAATGTTACGTTAGCACTATCAAGAGCTACTTGTAATTTAGCTGCATCTTCTTGACTTGGTGTTTTAAATCCATCAAATTCAACATCTTTAGTAGCTTCTACACCATCTTTTGAAAGTTTAATTGTAACAGTTAATTTAGCTTCATCTACATTTGCAGTTAAGGTTAAATCTGAATTACCATAAGTATCATCGCTAAGCTTTAATGTTAAATTATCTTTTTGAACTTCACTTGAAAGGTGTTCTGATCTATTGTACCCTTCTTCTAATGTAACTGTTGTTGCTTCGTTATTAATAATAGAATTTAATTTAGCTTGTGTTGTTAAGAATCCTTCAATTGTAAGTGATTTAGCTTCTTCTAATTGTTCATATCTTTCTTTGTAATTTACTACAAGTTTTCCTTCTAAATCATTTGGAACTAACACTACATCAGCAACAGTAACGCCATTTGTAGCACTTAAGTTAAGTGATTCTGTTGTAACACTTGAAGGAAGAACATTAGCTTTTGACTCTGCACTTTCATATCCGTGATGCACTTCGTGAGCTGGAAATTCTGAAACTTGTTGTTTAACTCATGCTTGAGTTTTTGTAAATTCAATTACTGGTGATAAATCGTTAGTTCTATCTTTAATTTTTAAAGTAACAACTAAGTTGTTTCCTTCACCTTTTGCTACTGAAATTTGATAGTCTTCGTATTTGTTTACAAATGTTTCACCGTTAGTAACTAATTTTTTAGTTACATAGTATTCTGTAAATTTAGCTTCATTATAGAATGATTTTTCATTAAATGTTTTATTGAATTTAGCAACATAAGCATCAATATCAGTTCCAAATTCTTCTGGATTAAGGCTAAGATTATTAACTCTATCTTGTCTATGAAGAATTTGTTCATCAAAGTAACTTGAGAAAGTATTTAAGCCAGCTAAAGTTTCAGCAGCTTTAAGGAATTTAACTGCAGTGTATACATCATTTGAACCAAGATAGGTTTCATAAAGCGCATTTCCATAGGTTACATATTTATCACCAAGCTCGCTAACTGCAAATGCAAGGTCATTGTAGTTAGTGTAAAATTCTTGGTTAAATTGAATTAATTTGTAAATGTTTCTAATGTTGTTTGTGAAGTTTTTGTCAAATTGATCTTTAGCAAATTTACCTGCATCAATTAAGTTATGGTATGCTGCAACAATTTCTTTGTAAAAGACAAATGTTTCTTCAGTTGACTGATCATGCATAAGAGCAAACATTTTAGCAATAATTAATTCCGCAACGTGACTTGGATTATCCACGTTTTTAAGTCCATAAGTCATTTTACTTTGTGGAAGTGGTGAATATTTAGTAAAGTCACTCACAAAGTAGTTAATTACTTTTGCACCTTTAGTTAAAAGTTCATTCGAAAAGCTTCCGCTTCTATTTGCTAAGTTTCTAGCTAAATATGAAGGCATTGAAATATATCAAAGTCCATATGGCCCAAATTCTTCTTGAACTTTACCTTCAACTGTATTTCCGTAGTAGTATTTAGTTAAAAGATCTTCAAAGAATCCTTCAAGGAAAGTTTTTAAAGCTTCAACTTTAAAACTTTGATCACTTGTCTCACTTTGGTTAAGTCAGTTAAGGATTAAAAGGTTTCCTTTAAGTTCGGGGAAAATTAAGCTAAGAACTGTTTTTTCATTGTTGAAGTCACGAACTTTTTGGGCTTCATCTTTGTACATTGGTGTATTATATGAAGCTAATTGTTTAAATTCTTCGTATTTGCCTAAAACATAGAAGTATGTTGCAACTTTATCTTTAGCAATTTCAACTTCTTCAGCTGTTTTATCTGCTTTGTTGATAAAAGCTAAAAGTTTGTCTTTTAAGCTAACAATTTTTGCATCTTTAGATTTAGCATCGTGAATTCTTGAGTAAATATTAAGGTATTTATTATATAAAGCATCTCCATCGCTTTGTTTTTGAATTTGGAATTCTTTATGGAATAAAAGTTTGATTCCTTCGTTTTCTAAAATAAATTGTGCTCTTACTTTACCTGTAAATGGTGAAATCATATATGAAGGTTCTAAAACATTTACCCCTTCAGTTTGTGTAGTTAAAATGAATTTTGTAATGTTTTCACGGATTGATTTAGCTTGTTCAATATTGCTATTATCTGACATTCCAAGCGCAATATTTGCAAGTGCTTGTTTAATTTTTTCAGGAGCAACAGCAAGTTTACCTGCTTCATCTAAATCAGCAAATCCACCAATTTCAACTTCCTGAGTTTCCAAGTTGAGCCTATTTTTTAGGCTTATTTTTTATACATATATCAAAGATATATGACCTAAAGAAAAAAATGTTTTTTTACTTACATTACACACATAAAATGATATAATAAGAGCATGAGTTACAGTTTATGCAAGAAAAAACAAAATGGAAAATATTATTTAGTTTTAGCTATTTCTAAAGGTTTTAAAAAAGGTTATGGAAATCAGGTTGGTCTAGGATACTGAGAAGATATCAAAGAAAAGTATGGATTATCTTCAATTGAAGATATGAAAGAAATAGCAAAAAAAGTAGATACATCTTTAGATAAAGCTATTGCAAAAGAAGAATTTTTTAAATTATTAAAACCCACTTCTGTAAAAACAAGTATCCAAAATATTGGAGTTGATTTAATTTATAAAGTTATTAAAGAATTAGATTTATTTTCAGTATTGCCAAAAAGTAAACATAAATCGTTAGAAGAGGTTTTGGAATTTTTCATAGCAACTAGAATTATCCTTCCAAGAAGCTATATGTCACAATATAAAAATAAAAGCGATTTTATAAATGATATTAATGTTAAAAAATCATCAATATATAACTATCTTGATGTTATTTTTGAAAATAAGAACTCTGTTTTAGTCAATTTATTTCAAAAAATAAATGAATTTACAAATCGCAATAATAAAGTTATTCACTTCGATAACACAACAGTTTATTTTGAAAGCTTTACAAGAGAAGGGATGAGAAAAAACGGTTTTTCAAAAGACGGAAAACACAATGAAGATCAAGTAGTCATAGCAATGGCTGTAGACGAAAACGGAATACCAATACACTATAAAGTTTTCCCAGGTAACACGGCTGATGGTAAAACAATGTTATCCTTCGTTTTAGAACTTCAATCAATCTATAAAATAAAGGATATTACAATAGTTGCAGATCGTGGAATAAATAACAACGCAAACTTACGTTTCCTAGAACAAAAAGGAATTAAATATATATTCCAAAAAAGATTAGATACATTAAGTATTGGGATGAAAAAATTCATTCTTGAAGACAAACATTATGTTTTTAGAGATGAAATGTTTTGAAAAGAACAAATTGTTGAATCTGTTTGAAATAAAAATAGATTTAATGGTAAATACAGAAAATGATGTGTGTTTTTCAGTCCTGGGAAAAAGACTTTAGATAAATTAAAAAGAAATAATTTTATTGATAAATTGAATAAGAAAACTGTAAATGGAGAACTGCCACTTAGTTCTTTAGTTCCAGAATATAAAAAGAAATATATGGACATTGATGGCAAAACAGTGGGTAAATTAAATTGAGAGAAAATTAAGAAAAAAGAATCTGAAGATGGTTTTTACATTATTGAAACCAATATTCTAGATTTAACACCAGAAAAAGCTAATGAAATTTACAGAAAACAATGAAAAGTAGAAGAAAATTTCAGAACATTAAAATCTTCTTTACAAGTTAGACCTGTTTTTGTTCATAATGAACAGCATATACTTGCACATCTTTTATTATGTTTCATTGCTCTTGTTGTTTTAAAATACTGTCTTTATAAATTAAAGAAATATTATGAAATCAATGGAGAAATACAAAAAGTGACGTTAGATTTATTTGTGGATTCATTAAGAATGATGACTATAACAAAAAAAGAAGTAAATGGAAAAGTGGTACAAGAAATAATTAATGATTTGGATGAAAACCACAAAGAAAATATAAAAATTTATAAAGATTTCATCGCATGTATGAGTTAATTCTATGTGTGTAATTTTAAATGTAAAAAAACGAATACACCTTATTTATAGCTGTATTCGTTTTTTATAGTGTCTCAACTTGGAAACTCAGGAATAAAAGTTTGATTCCTTCGTTTTCTAAAATAAATTGTGCTCTTACTTTACCTGTAAATGGTGAAATCATATATGAAGGTTCTAAAACATTTACCCCTTCAGTTTGTGTAGTTAAAATGAATTTTGTAATGTTTTCACGGATTGATTTAGCTTGTTCAATATTGCTATTATCTGACATTCCAAGCGCAATATTTGCAAGTGCTTGTTTAATTTTTTCAGGAGCAACAGCAAGTTTACCTGCTTCATCTAAATCAGCAAATCCACCAATTTCAACTTCTTTTGTATTTTCAGTAGCGCCTTCACCATCTTTAATTTTGAATGACACTTTTAAGGTTGTGTTATTTACTACTGTAAGAGCTAAATTAGCAACTTCGCTTGAAATATCAGCTCCGTTGTACATAAAAGTAAGATCTTCTTTTTTTACAAAATCAGCTGATTTTGTAGCTTTATCAAATTCAGATTTAAGACCTACTTTAACAAATTCAAGTTTAGCATCTTACTCTTTAAATCCTTCCATGTTTGGATAATCTAAAGTCACAGAAGTTGATTTAATATCGTATTTTTCGTTTCCTTCAAGTTTTTTAGAAAGATCAACTACATAAAAATTTAATTTTAATTTTGAGTTAACAATTTCGGCAGTTGTGTAGTATCCGTAAAAAGAAATAAATAATTTGTTCTCGTTAGTTACAAAGTTTGGTAATGTGTTTTGTATTAAAAGTGCTGAATTGCTGATGTATGATTGATCAATTGCATCAGTATCGTTATCACGATTGAACGGTAATTTGTTTGTTGAAGACTTAAAGGTTTTGTTGTACTCTTTAACAAAATCAATAATCGGTGTTTTATTTGCTTTTGTTAAATTAAGTTTGATGTTTTTGAAAATAGAATCAATAGCAATTGCTTTTGATTGTTTTTCGTACTCATTTTCAACTTTTGTATCAAGACCTGGTTTATTTGAAGGTAATGATCAAGTATCTCCACCACTATTTTGGTTAACTGATTTAAAATCACATGAAGCGAAAAATAAACTAGTTGCTAAAATTGATGAAGATGTTGCTAATGTTAATTTAACAAGTTTCTTTGACTTTGACATAATATTATCCCCCTTTTTGTCTTACTTTTACATTAAATCACACGTTGTGTTTTTCACCATTGTAATCAGCAATTGAGTTGTACATATCAACTCTCATACCCTTAAGTTCTGGTGAAGCAAATACTTCAGCACTATCTTTAATATTTGCGTATTTAATTTTTGGGTTAGTTACTTTTCTTACTCCAGCATCTGAGTAATCTGGTTTTGATCCGTATTGAACTTCAATATCAGCGCCAAAGATTACATATGAGTTTTTGCTTGAGTAATCTGATGAGCTAACTACTTCTCAAGAATTATCATCTTTAACTTTAATTACCATTGTTGTAGGTTCAAAGAAGTGAATTTTTCCAATTCCGTCAATATCAATTCCTTTTTCGGTTTTTTCTTTGTATTCTTGATCTACACCAAATCTAACTCTAGCTTCAATTTGTTCCACAAATGAAGAAACAAAGTAGTATTTCTCACTTCCTTTGGTGTATCTTGCCACGATGTAATCACGATTGTTTGTAAGGATTTCAAAGTTGTTAAGAACTTTTTTGTACTTATCTAATTTACTTGCATCATAGTTTGGAATTTGTGAGTAAGCAAACTTTTCGCTAGCTGCATCCACGTGTTTCATTGCAAGGTATACAAAATCATTTGATAATTTATCAGGTTTTTTCTGTAACGTTAACGTATCATTTGCAATCACTGCGTATTTAGAATTTGTTGCTTTTCTAGCTTCAATATTTTCCTCTTTACCAGTTAAGATCATGTATGCATTAGTTTCTTTAGAAATGTTATCTCTAATAATGTAATTTTGAAGGTATTTGTTATCATTTAATTTAACTTTTTCAAGTGAAATATTACCATCTGTACGTGAACCATCTTTAGTTAATTTTCTAACTTCAATGTTTGTGAAAATACCTTTTCCATCTGCAGTTGGACGTTTAGCATCTTTATCATTTTGATCAACATTTCCAACAACGATTAATTGACCATCAATCATGAAGTATGCTTTGTAGGTAGCAAGTGAATTATTTCAGTTAGATACACGAGCTTTAACAAATCCAAGACCATCTTTTAAAATACCATTGTTGTATGAATGATTGGTTCTAAGTGAGATAGATTCTTCAATAAATTTACGTTTATTTTCAAGATTTTTAAGCATTGTGTTGTAAGCATTTTTAGCTTGCTCAATAGCTGCTTGTTCAGCAGGAACATCACTTTTTCATCTTTCTGGATTAACTCCATATTTAGAAATAATGTCTTTATTAAATTCGAATCTATCAATGTCATCAAATTGTGTTGCGTGGAACACACTAGTTCCAGGAATTCTATCACGTTCTACAGTTAAGTAGAAATTATCAGCATATGGTTCATTATTTGCTTCAGTATGAAGAAGCACAGCACCATCTGTGTAGTAATATGAATCTACGTTTTCACCTAAAGTAGCTTCAGTAAATCCAATTTTGTTTCCATGGAATGCGATGTTAATCATAAAGTCATTAACACCATTTTCATTTGTGTGTTTTCAAACATAACGATCTTGTGCTTTTGAAAATACCATTCCATTATTTTCAAGCGCTAAATCAACTCCACCACTAACATTTGGTTTAGTTTTATCGTTAAATGCACTTGCTGATGGTTGTTTGTATTCTGAGTTATAAATTGTTTCGTAGTATCTTCAATCAATTGCAGCTCTAGCTGCATCAACTTCAGCTTGATTATCAGTTCAATCAGCTAAATATTCATTTGGTTTGTTGTTTTTATAATCATCAGTATATCTTTTTAATCTTGTGATAAACACTGATCTAACTTTATATTTTCCACCAATTTTGTCAATATCTTCAGCACTAAAGTGTCCAACTTGTTCTTTAATGAACTTACGTAATTTTCCTCTGTAAGCAATTGGAGCATATTCATCATCAAAGAATGTTAAAGCACCTAAAATGTTAAGTCCTTTTTGCTTATCTGAGTAATTATCACGAGCAATTGAACGTCCATTTAAACCATCTGAAATAGAAGCTTTATACATATATGGCATAAGTGAAAGTTCGATAAATTGGTAAAGTTTTTGGAAACGTCTATCTTCTGAAAGATCTAAAACAGTTCCTTTAAAGTATGAAACAATGTCAGCCATACCTGTGAAAAGCACTTCACCATAGCTTCCTGTATATGGAAGGTTATCGTGTTGGATAAATGAACCATCGTAGTAGAATCCATCTAAATGATTAACAAATTCTCTAAATAAGTTGTCATATAAAGCTTCAATTGCATCATTGATTTTGTCTTGGTTTTGACCTAAGATGTTTGCAAGAAGAATCGGCTTGGCATTATCGATAACGTTAGCACCAGTTTGAAGACGTTTTTTAGTAACTGGGACGAAGTTTAAAATAGCTGTTTTTGCAGCTCCACCATAACGAGCGTTAGGTAAAAAGTAGTTAATTCCACCAGTTCATGATTTTAATTTAGCTTCATATCTAGAAGCAAGAGCTTTATCATTAGAAGTAAGTTCATCATTGTACACTTTGAAAAGAACAACCATAAGTTTAGTTAAATCACGAGGAATTCCAATTTCGTAGAATCATCAGTTAACAAATTGTTGTTGCCCTTCAAAGAAGTAGTTTTTAGCAAGGTCATCCATAATTGCTGTAATGATGTTTTTAAGCTCTTCTGAATGGTATCAAGGGTTCTCTTTACCTGAAGAGTTTCTTTCAAGTAAGTAACTTTGAGCTAAAATAAGTAATTTTTGAACTGCGGTTCTTACATACTGAGCATCTGAATAACCGGGTTCTTTAATTGTTCCTTTTTCAAGGTCTTTAAGTTGTTGTTTTTCTTTTCTATAAATAAGATCATTAGCTTGTTGGATTGCTAAATCTTCACGGTTTTTTCTTTTAAGCGCAATTTCTTGAGCTGTATCAGTAGCTTCAATTGTTACACCATTATCAAAAGTTGATGCATAGTAAAAGTTTGCAAGTGGGTTTTTTGCAAAAACACCTACATTGTATTTTTTGATGATTTTATCTGATCAGCTAATTGCGTTATTAAGGTCTTTAATTGATTTTTCATCAAGGTTAGAAAGTGGTGTATCACCACTTGTGTATTCATCACTTAAATAAGCTGTTCCTTGTGAAACTAAAATGTTATTAACAATTTTGTTGTATTGTTCAAGTGTAAGAATTTCGTATTTTTTAAACCCATCAATTTTAACGGTCATTTCACCGCTAAGTCCTGATTTATCTCTAGCTTCAATATACACATATAAAGTTCTTGAGTATTTTTTAATTGTTTCAAGAATTTCAACTTTTACTGCATCTTTTTTATTATTCGCAGCTCCATTATATTTAGCTAAAAGTTCATCGTGCATTTGTAATGAGATAAATTTATCTGGATTTTGCTCATCATTTGCTTGTTTAATTGTTTTTTCTTCTAAAAGTTGCATTACATCTAATTGAGACTCTTGTTTTGAAAGAGTGCTTGCATCAAGAATGTATTGGAAATCTGAAGGTACTTCTTCATTATCTCAGTATAAGTATGAATAAAGCATTTTCATTTTCTCATTAGCATCAACACCGTTGATTACATTTGCAGCAACTATAGCATTAACTGAAGCAACAGCTTCTTCGTTTTTTGTATAAGTCATGTATTTTTGAAGGTCTTTAGCATATTTTGGAATAGGAACTCCATAGACATTGGCTTTATTTCATTTATATGTAACACCTGTATTATCAGTACATGAAATAGTAGTAGCAGCAATAGCAACTGGAGAAATTGCAGAAAGACTTAAAAATAATTTAGTTTTTCTTTTCATAATCTTACCTTTCTATTTTGCTTGATTTATTTGCAACTGAAGTGATTTCATCTCATGAAGCGTTGTTGTTATCACCTTCAAAGATATTTTTGATTGCATAAGCATTACGAGCGTTTTTGATAATTGATTCATTATCCAAGTTTTTAAGAAGTGAGCTTAAAAATGCTCCCGCAAATGAATCACCTGAACCAATTGGATATTTGTCATTATATGTAACATAATCAGTTTCATAAAATTGACCATCTTTATATAAAAGACCTTTAACATGAGCTTTATCATCTTTTTTGAATTTAAATGGCGTAGTTACTACTTTAATATTTGGATAGTTTTGAATCATTTGTGATACTGCATTTGCAAAATACTCTTTTGAAATCTCGCCAACTACTGGTGTGTAAGTATCTTCAATTCAACCAATAACTACATCACTAAGAGCCACAAATGGCTGTGAAACCTCTTTAAATTGCTCAAAGCTATCTCAAAGTTTGCTACGGTAATTTAAATCAAATACAATTGTTATATTTTTGCTTTTGGCTTGCTCTAATAACTTAAGTAAATAAGCATTAAAAGCATCATTAATTGCGATTGTAATTCCAGAAACATAAATAATAGCAACATCTTTTAAGATGTTTTCAAACTTAGGTTCTAGATCCTTAATAAGTGCATATGAGCTGTATTTACGGTCATAAAATACTTTTAAGTTATTAAAATCGGTTTTGTCGATTGTGTAATAAGTTCCAACTCTACCTTCAGAGTGAATTGATATATTTTCGACATTGTTAATTTTTAAATGTGCATTAATAGCTTTAGCAAAAAAGCTATTAAAATCATACACAGTTAAATATTTTGAGCTTCCTGTTCAATTTCCAACGTTAGAAGCTACATTTAAAGAATCTCCACCAACATAAAAATTAAGTTGGTTGCTTTCTAATGAACTATTTTTTGATGTAGAAAGTCTAACTAAGACTTCACCAATTGAAAGAAGTTTACCCTGTAATTTTGGTAACATATGCTTTGGCACTTTGAACTTTTTCTTCTGGAGTGCTTCCTGAAATTAAATTTCCACCAACAGAGACAGCTATGCTGCCTGCTTTAAGTCAATCTAAACAGTTTTCTAAACTAACTCCACCTGATGGCATAAATTTAAGATATGGGCACACTTTAGTTAAAGCTGAAATGTAATTTGGACCAAGAGTGTTTGAAGGGAATACCTTTAAAACTTTTGCACCCTTAAAATAAGCATTTAAAGCTTCATTAGGGGTAAATACTCCTGGAATATATAAAACTTCGTTTGCGTTACATCAAGCAAGAACTTCTTCATTAAAAATTGGAGAAACAATAAAATCTGGTTTTTCGTTTTTAACGCTTTCAAGGTTTTCCGTTGTAATTACAGTTCCAAAACCAAGTGAAACTTCTGGATAAATAGCCTTGATTTCACGATAAATACGAACATATTCTGGACAAGTGAGTGTAATTTCGATTTGTTTAACACCACCACTAATGGCAGCAACTATATTGTCGTAAGCTTTTTGATAGCTATTTTCACGAATTACTGCTACTAATTTATCTTGTGATAATTTAGTAATAAGATTATCTAACGTGATAATCAACCTCCATCAACTGGAATAATTGCTCCATTAATATAGTCACTAGCTTTAGATGCTAAAAATACGATTGTTCCCATAAGTTCTTCAGTTTTTCCTCAGTGCCCTGCTGGGATTCTTGATAAAATTTCAGCATTTCTTTTTTCATCAGCTCTAATAGGTGCTGTGTTTGCTGTTTCAATGTATCCTGGAGCAATTGCGTTAACTTGAATGTTTTCGCTTGCAAGCTCGTTAGCAAAAGCTTTTGTAAGTCCAGCTACAGCGTGTTTACTTGCTGTATATGCTGGTACGAATTTTCCACCTTGGAAAGCAAGCATAGAGGCAACGTTAATAATTTTTCCTCCACCTTGTTTTTTCATAACATTAGCAACTTTTTGACTTAAGAATCAAACAGCGTTTAAGTTAATGTCAATAACTCTGTGTCATGATGTTTCTGAATATTCAAGAAGTGGTTCACGAATAATTGTTCCTGCGTTGTTAATTAAAACATCAATTCTTCCGAATTTTTCTAATGTTTTTTCAACAAGTGCGTCAACATCTTCTTTAAGAGTTAAGTTTCCTTGAACAAGTAAAAGTTCAACATTATTTGAATTACAGAATTCTTGAATTTCTGTTACGTTAGCATCAAAGTGGCTAACTACAAGTTTAGCACCTGCATTACCTAAAGCTTTAGCATAAGCAAGTCCAAGACCTGTGTTACCACCAGTTACGATGATAACTTTGTCTTTAATAGAAAAATAATCTAAATTAAACATTTTTATTTACCTTTCTTATTAGCATGAACTTCTTGTGCAATTTTTTCATTAAAGTAACCGATGATGTAATTACGGTTTACTTTCACAACTGTTTTATCTGCGATTTTAATGAAATAAATTTGTCCTTGTTTTTCTGTAACTTCCCCAAAAATACCTGATGCAAGTAAAACTTCATCTCCAGGTTTGATTTTTTTAAGTAAAGCTAATTTGGTTTCTTCATCCTTTTCCATTTTTTTCTTTCTAAGAATTGGAAATACGAATAATTGACAAATTACAAATGCAAGAAATAAGAAGGCAAAAATTCCACCAAGCACAAAAAAGGCGATTAATAAAGGCGAATAATTTCCTCCTGTATTAGTTGCTGCGCTAGCAGCTTGAGTTGCTTGTTCAAAAAATGCGTGTATCATGCTAATTTACTCCTATCTATTTATTGATTAATTGAAGATGTTTTGCATTGAGAAACGGTTTAAGTTTTCAAATTTTTCTTTGCAGTATGCAACCATTTCATTGTGATCTGCAGCACCGATAATTCTTGCTTTAAATGTAATATCTAACATCAATGCTGGTGAAAGACCTGCATAAACAAGAACATTGTTTCCTGATTTTTTAGCAAGAAGATCCACAATTGTTACGTGTGGGCTTCCACCTGGAAGATCACACGTAACAATTGTAGGTTCTCCTTTTGCAAAGTATGCTTCAAGTTCTGTACGAACTTTTTCAATTGGGTTTTCATTGCTGATGTGGAATGTTTCAATTCCTTCTTCGAATCCACCAACAAATTCTAAGAATGACTTAGTTCCTTCTGGATATTTTGAATGTCCTAAAATTAAAATATTGTATGTCATGTGATTATGCTCCTAAAATTCCGAATACACCACATGTCAATCCAACTAAAATTGTAACGATAATAACTTTATATGGTGTTCATTTGTATTTTGTTACTGCCATGTAAATGAAGATAACTCATGCTCCTGAAGCAAGGTAAGGCATAATGTTGTTGAAAATTTCTCTAACTGAAACTGTTTTAATTTCAAATCCTTGTGATCCAGCATCAAGTCTTTGAGCAAATTCAAGAGCTGGGTTAACTTTTGTAAGTCTTACTGCAAGGGCAACAATAATAGCAACCCCAATCATTGAAGAAATACGGATGATTGTTTGCATTTGTGTAGCAAGTTTTGAAATAACTTTTTCCCCAAGTTTGTATCCTAAAATACCAAGTGAAAGTCTAACTGTAATTAAAATTGCGTTCATTCCTAAAAGGAAAACGATAGGTCCAAGAATTTCTCCAGTTTGAGCAAATCCAATTGCAATAATAGAAATAAGTGGGAAAATAGCAAATTGTGTAAGTGAATCACCAATACCAGCAAGAGGTCCCATAAGAGACATTTTAATGGTTCTAGCATCATCAAGTGATTGTCCTGATGCAAGAAGTGATAAGTGAACTGATGTAATAAGAGTAATTGTTTGTGAGTTTGAGTTAAAGAACTCTAAGTTAGCAATAACTGCTTTTTTAAGGTTTTCACCTTTTCCATAAATTCTTTTAAGAGCTGGGTAAATAACGTTTGCATATCCAATACCTTGGAAGTTTGCATAGTTAAATCCGTTTTGAAGTAAATATGAACGAAGTGAAATTCAAATAAATAATCAAATAGATAATTTTTTGCTTGAATCAAGTGTGTTATCAGCTTGAATTTGAACAAATTCTTTGTTATTAGATTCCATCTTCATACTCTCCTTCCGCGTTTTGTTTATTTGAATGTACTTGCACAGGAGCTGCTGCTTGAGCTTTTAATTTGTCTAAGTCTAAAATCTTTGTAAGTGACATGATAATAAGAACAAAGGCTGAAACTGCAATAGCAAGTCCTAAGATTGAGAATTGTGTTTTTGTAGCAACTGCAATAGCTTCAAAAACAAGTGTTAAGAAGTACCCAAGTAAAGCAAATCCAAGGTATTCTTTTTTAAGCATAACTTTAAGAATAAGAGCAAATCCAAGGGCTGGAAGCATTCCTCCGGCTACTCTAAATCCTGTTCTTAATCAATCTGGTAAGTTGTTTGCGACACCAGATAAGAAGTTGGCACTAAATCCAACAACTGTACCAAAGGCGAACGTTACAACCATTAACACGATAAGTGTTAAGTTTGAGTATAAGCTAAATAATCTAAATTTTCCTTTTTCAACAGCTTTTGTAGCTAATTGACTCATTGGTGACATAGCTGTGAAAAGAAGTGTAATTAAAAGTTGCATTAAGATTCCAACTGGAACACTATATCCAATGAAAACCCCTGCGTCTGTAATAGTCATAAGTTGCATTCTTCCGTCAATAATTGGTTGAGCCGAAAGAGCAACAACTGGTGCGAAAATTCCGGGAGCAATTGGATCTGGTGGTCTAACCCCTCCTTGCGAAATTCCGAACCCAAGTCAAACTGTTTGACCTGCAGCACCAACAACAATAGCGTTTGCTAATGCACCAGGTGTACCACTTAAAATAACACCAATACCAGTTGCATAAATAATAGGTGTTGCTGTATAGTTACCTAAAAGAGTACCAGTAACAGCAATTGCTGCTCATAAACCAATAAATAAAGCCTGAGCTGGAGTTATTTCGATTAAATATTGCATATTGGCAATCCTTTCTATAAATTAATAAATAATAAATTGTGAATTTAAAAATTAATCTTCAATTAATTTTGCGGTTTCAACTAAACCTTTTGTAACTCCTGGAAGACTTTGTGTGTTAAATAAAACACCCATTTCTACCATTTCTTTAATCATTCTTCTTTCATCAGCACTTAAGTTAACAGATGAAGTAATTTTTTTACGATCTTCACGTGTATGTGTATTTCCAATGTTAATTTCTTTAATTGGTAAACCTGCTTTAACAAGTTTGTACATACTTTCGATATCTTTAGCAACTAAATAGAATTTTTGTCATTCAGATGCTTTTGGTCAAATTTCTACTAATTTATCAAGAGCGTAGAAACTAATTCTAACCCCTTGAGGAACTGTAGTTTTCATTAAATCTTGTTGTAATTGGTTTGTTGATGCTTCATCATTAGCAATGATAACTGAGTTTGCACCATTAACTTTCATTCATAATGATGCTTGTCCATGCATAAGTCTTTCATCAACTCTTGCGTGAATAATTTCTGCCATTTTTAACTCCTATCAGTATGGATCTCATTCTTTGTATAAACGCATTAACGCTTCTAAGTAGTAGTAATCTCCTCAAATGTTTCCTTCATCAACACCTTTGCCTGAATGTCATGAATAAACTCCGTGGAAAAGAACTGGGCTACCTGGTTTTGTTTCTAAATTAGCATAATTTGTAGCTAATGAATAAACGATTGATTTTGCAATATCTACATAAAGTTTTTTAGTAGCTTGATCATCAATGTGTTTTGCCATCTCTAAAAGACCGCAAGCAGCAATTGCACTTGCTGATGAATCTCTTGAGTGAGTATCGTCATTATTGAAGATTAAATCTCAATAAGCAACGTTATCTTTACCTTGGTTGTTTAAGAATTGATTAACAACTTTTTGGTGAATTTTGAATGTATCTTTATCAAGTCTTGGATCATTTTTAGCATATTTAACTGTAAGTGGAATTCCATATACACCTCATGCTTGACCTCTTGCTCAACAAGAATCATCTGAGTATCCTTGACGTGTTTTGCCATAAAGTGGTTTATTTGTATCTGGATCATAGTAGAAAGTGTGGAAAGTGGTTCCATCTTCTCTAATTACTGTATGAAGCGATGTATTAAAGTGGTTAATAGCCATTTCATAAAGTTTTTTATCTTCTTCTTCACCATTTTGAGCAGCTCAATGTAAAAGAGGAATATTTAAAAGACAGTCAATAATTAAACGGTAGTTTTCTTTAACTCCCATTGCACCTCAAGCTTTAATGAACTTAGCTTCTTCAATATAACGAGAAGCAAGGTGTCTTGCAGCAAGAATAGCAGCTTCTTTAGCTTTTAAATCTCCTGTTAATTTGTAGTAAGCTACACATGAAAGTGAGTAAAGGAATCCCATATCATGGTGATCTACTTCGATTTTGTTAACAATTCTATCGTAGTATGAATCAATGTGTTTTTTTACTAATTCTAAATATTTTGGATTGTGTGAATACTCGTAAGCAAGAGCAACCATTCCTGTTCAAAAGCCATCTGTTCATTCAATGTTATCCATTTTTTTGTAGATATTATCGAATGTATTTGGGCTTTGGAAGCTATCTCCAAAATATTCCATGTTAAGATCAATTTGTTTTAAAGCTTTTTCGATTGCATTTTCTAAGAAAGCTTTATCAACTTTTGATGCATCTTTAGCTAAGTATTCTGGATTTAAGATTTTCTCGTTGTTATTTACAAGGTTGTTTACAATCTTTTGTTCAGACATTATTTTAAATCCTTTGTTCCAACACCTTGCATGTCTGTATAGTCAAGGTTTTCACCACCCATAGCTCAAATAAAGCTGTAGTTTCTTGTTCCAACACCTGAGTGAATTGACCATGGAGCTGAAATTACGAAATCATTATTTTTAACAACTAAATGACGAGTTTCTTGTGGTTGTCCCATCATGTGGAATACTCTTTGATCTTCTTCTAAATCAAAGTAAAGATAACATTCTGTTCTTCTTTCGTGTGTATGGCAAGGCATTGTGTTTCACATATTATTTGGTTCAAGAAGTGTCATTCCCATTAAAAGTGAATTTGTTTGACATACATTTGGGTGGAAGAATTGGTAAATTACCCGTTTGTTGCTTTCTGCATCGCTACCTAAATTAATTGCTCTAGCATTTGCAATATCAACTTTTGTAACTGGGTATTTAATAAGCCCTTGTGTTGAAAAACCATAGAAAAGAGCTGGGTTTGAAGGATCAACTGATTTAACTGAAATTTTTTCAGTTCCTACTGGAAGGTATAATCCATCTTTGTTTTTAAGTGTTTCAGAATTACCATCATATTCAATAATCCCTTCTCCACCAATATTGATAATTCCACATTCTCTTCTTTGTAAAAAGAATGCAGCACCGATTTGGCTATCAATTTTTACATCAAGTGTTTTGTTTACTGGTTTAGCACCAAAAACAACTACACGATCATAATGTAAGTAGTTAACTTTCAGTTCATCACTTACAAATAAATCCTCAATTAAAAAATTTTCTCTTAATTTTGAAGTATCAAATCCTTTAACTTCTTCTTGAGATCTTGCGTAAAAAGTTTTCATCTATTATTTACCTCTTGAAAAGATTTTTAGAAATTTTTTGTTATTTTTTTGATTTGCTTTTGCAGCATCATTGATAGTATTAACTAATGTGTCTTTTTTACTTGGTTCAATAAATTGGAATGTGTAAAGAAGAATTAAAACAATTGCTAATCCTCCACCAATGAATCCAAGTAATGTCATTGATGATACTGAAGCTGTTAAGATAAGTGGTAAAGAAATGTATGCATAAAGTCTTTTACCTGTTTTAGATCTAGCAAATTCTCATCCGATTCATCCGATAGCAAGTGTTGCTACTGCAAGTCATTCGATTGATCTTGTTAAATCTGGAACTAAAATATCTAAGATGCTTCCTATATTTTTACCATCGTTATTTTTATCACCAAATTGTCCTGTGTATCCAAAGAAGATACCAATTAACACTATTGAAAGAAAAATAAAAATAACCATATTTAAATATTTTTTAATTTTTTCTGGTGTCATTCTAACCTCCTGTAAGTAATTTTATTTTTTTATTACTCTTAGGAGCATTTTTATAATAATTTATTCATTAAAATAAGAAAAAACACAGAAAAAATATTCTGTGTTTAGCTTTTTTAAATGATTGTATGAATATTTTATTCTAAGCATTTTAAGAAATAATTTTTCATAAATTTTTAGAAATGTTAATGTTTTCATATCGAGGGTCGTTTTTGTTTAAAAGATAGAAGAGCACAATGTCAAGAATCATAAATTGTGCGATTTTGTCAGTGATTTCAAAATCCACTACTCTATTTTTAAAAGTGTTGTAAATAACCGGATTAATTCGATCATTGCTTTTGAAATTGTAGTTTTGGTTTTTGCTAATTAAAGAAAACTTAATTTTGTTTTCATCAAGGATTTTAGCCACCTTAACACAATCTAAATTAGTGAATTTTTGTGAAATAATTAAAAAGTGATAACCATTACGCACTGCAGTTGGGTAAAAATCAACAAAATCATGAAGGGAGTTAAAAGCAATAGCTTCAATTCCGCTTTTTGATAATTGACGCGCAAAATATTTACCAGTTTCAAAAGAAGAACCAATTCCGAAAACCACAAGTTTTTTTGCGCGAATTAATTAAATTAATTAAAGAATTAAGGTGATTATCATCAATTGTAGAAAAAACTATTTTAACTAAGTTTATGTACTGCTCGAAAATATTGCGTTTAACATCTTCAAGTTCTACAACAGTATTAAGCTTAAGTTCGGGTATAATTAAATATTTTTCTAAATGCTTAGCAACATGAATTTGAAGCATTTTGAAACTATTAAAGCCTACCTTTTTAGTAAATCTACTAAGAGAAGTTTGGGTGATAAAAATTCTTTCACAAATTTCATTTTGAGTAAGTCTTACAAATTCGTCCGGGTTAGATTCGATGTAGTTAAGAATATAGTTGTCAATATCTCCTAAACTTTTTCTCTCATCGTCTTTTAAAAAATCAAAAACTTTAACTTGTAACATACTTTATTTATTATAAATGTTTCTATCAAAAGTTGAAACATTTTACACTTGCGTAAAAAAGCTCTAAAACGATGTTTAGAGCCTATTTTTTGTTATTTTTTACCTAAAAGTGAGAACATATTTTTCTTATAAACTTCAACTCCTGGTTGGTTAAATGGATTAACCCCGAGAAGGTAAGCACTCATTGTTAACGCTCTTTCAAAGAAAATAAATAATGCTCCGAGTGTTTCTTCATTAAAGCTATCAAAAAGAATGTGAATGTTTGGAACTTTTCCAACTTCTGTATGAGCTTTCATTGTAGCTTCAAAAGCAACGTTATTAACTGTATGTAAGTTATTTCCGTCTAAATAACCAAGTTTGTCATAGTCAAATTCATCAGCTTGAAATTCAATATTTACAGTTGGGTTTTTAAGTGTTAAAACAGTTTCAAAAAGAATTTTTGAACCATCTTGCACCATTTGTCCAAGTGAATGTAAATCAGTTGAGAAAATTGCGCTTGTTGGTCAAATTCCTTTTCCATCTTTACCTTCAGATTCAGCAAAAAGTTGTTTTCATCATTCAGCAAAGTATTGTAATTTTGATTCGTAGCTAACAAGCATTTCAATTTTGAAACCTTCTTTATCATAAAGATGGTTTCTTACAGCTGCATATTCATAAGCTGGGTTGTTATTTAAAAGCGGACTAGATAATTCTTCATTTGTAATTCTAGCTCCTTCTAAAACTTTATCAACATTAATTCCAGCACAAATAAATGGGAAAAGTCCAACAGCTGTAAGTACTGAAAAACGCCCACCAACATCATCAGGAACTACGAATTTTGTGTAACCTTTTTTAGTTGCAAGTTCAAAAAGCACACCTTTTGATTTATCGGTTGTAGCTGCAATTAAATCATTTGCATCACCTTTTTCATTTTTTTCAAGTAAGTTTCTAAACTCTCTAAAAGCAATTGAAGGTTCTAAAGTTGTACCTGATTTAGAAATTACGTTAATAGCAAATTTTTTGTCTTTTACATAGTTTAATTTAGCAACAAGTTCTTCTGAAGAGATGCTATTTCCAGCAAAAACAAGTTCCATTCTTGGTTTTTTTAGTGAGTATGGTCCGTAAATATAGTCATATCCAGTTTTAGCTCCTAAATATGAACCACCAATTCCAATTACCACAACAACTTCTACACCTTGTTCTTCTCACTGGTTAGCTTTTGCTTTCATTGCTTCAAGTTCAGCTTTATCGTATGAATTTGGTAAATCATATCAACCAAGTCAATCTTTTTCAGCAACATTTTTACTTAATACATCATTATGAATTTTTGTAACTTTATCTTGAAGATAAGCAACATCACTTAATCCATTTTTTAATGCGGGTTTAGTATTAAGTTCTAAATATTTTAATGCCATTAAAAAACTCCTTATTTTTATAAAATTTAAATTTAATTATTGTTTATTTATTATAGTTCAAAAAAATTTTTTTCAAAATTTCCAAGATATTGTGGAAAATATTTTGATTCCTTAAAAATAGCAATAGAAGGTATTTTGCTTAGAGAACTTTTTTCACATTTTCACAAATTCATCCTTTTTAAAACTAGAAAAGTTGTTGTTTTAATTTTAACCGACCTTAATTTATGAGCTAACTTGAATAGCAAATTTTACTAGTTTTAATCAAAATCTAAATTACTAAGCAAAATAGGGAAATAATTACCTTTTGAGCTATTGTAAAAAAGAATAATTTTTTTATGTTTTCCAGCTAAAAGTAATAAAATAAGAAAAGCAAAACAAAGGAAAAATGATATGGTAAAAAGTAATATTTATAAGCGAGTAGAAAGAACTTTTTTTATTCTGTTTACAGCAATATTATTACTTTTTATTTTTATATCTTTTTTTATTAAAGATGGTTATTCATATTTCCTTGGTTATGCGATAGGAGCATTATCAGTTTTCTTAACATATAAAGTAAACTTTATGGTTTCTTTTTTTATTTTTATTAGACCTAAAAAAAGCGCATTCTTTTTTGGATTTTTAAAATTCCTTCTAGTATTATTATGATGAGCCATTATCACGATTGCTATTGTTCAAATAGACCTAGATTTTCACGCTTATTTAAAAAGAGAAGCTGATAATTCACTTTGATATACACTAGCTCCAATTAACATTTTTACTTATGTTTTTGGCGCTAGTATGATATTTATCTCTATTATGGTTGCTCATATTTTTGAAGCAATCAAAATTAAGAAAATGAAAAAATAGGAAGGAGGTATCATGAACGAAATGATGGATAAGATTTGACAATGAAATCAACCACAACTTTTTTCACTGTTTGTGACCGTGATTATTATTATAATAATTTCACTTGTGGCTTATTATAAAGTGTCAAAAGTTAAACCAAATGAAGCACCTAAAGGAATTGCCTTTGTTGCTGAAGCTTATGTTTCTGGAATTGACAATAACTTAAATGATGTTTTTGAAGGAAAATTAAGTAAAAGTAAACCTTATTTATTTGTTTTAGCAACCTTTTTAGTGGTTGGGAATATGCTTGTTGTTTTTGGTCTTGAACCGATTGCTTCTTCATATTCAATTCCATTGATACTTGCAATTTCTAGTTGATTAGGAATTTTTGTTATTGGTGGAATTTACCAAAAAATTAGATACTTAAAAAAATATCTTAATCCACTTGAAATTCCAGGCGCTTTCTCACCACTTATTTCTCTTTCACTTCGTTTATACGGAAATATTGTTGGTGGTGGAGTAATTATGTTCCTTATTTACACAATTTTTGGGTACATATGAACTTTAGCTTCACCAAATCACCAATGATACTTTTTCTCAGTTATTTTTACACCTATTTTTCATATTTATTTTGACTTATTCGATACGTTGTTACAATGTTATATTTTTACCCTTTTAACTTCGATTTATTGACTTAGTGAAGTAAGTGAGGGTGAAAATGAAAAAGGAACAGAAACAAAAGGTGTAAAAAACTTTTTAAGTAAATTAAAACTTAAAAGAAAAACTAATGCTATTTATTAATCATTTACATTTTGGAGGTTAATTATGATTGAAACAGTTACAAAATTATTCGAAGATACACCAAATGCAGTACAACAAGCTGCTACTAACTCAGATTCATCATTAAAAGTTGGTCTTGTTGCTATTGGTGCTGGACTTGCAGCAATTGGTTGTTTAGGAACAGGTATTGGACAAGGTTTTGCTGCTGGTAAAGCAGCTGAAGCCGTTGGAAGAAACCCAGAAGCTGTAAGTAAAATCCGTACAATGCTTATTCTTGGTGATGGTATTGCTGAAACAGCTGCAATCTATGCTTTTGTTATCGCTATTTTAATTCTTTTCGTGCTTAAATAATAATGACAGTAGTTACCAAATTATTTGCTATTGATACCCCTAAGTCAGCAACTGAAGGGCTTCAAGAAAAATTCAGCACTTTATTCCCAAGTATTCCATTAATGCTTGCTACAATTATTGCTTTTGCAATTTGTTTTGGTTTTCTATTTTTCTTTTTATATCGTCCAGTAAGAAAAATGATTGCCAAACGTCAACAATTTATTCAAAAAAATATTGATGATGCAATTAGTTATAAGCAAGAAAGTTTGGATAAGCTTAATTTAGCTAATGACAATTTGAAAAACTCACACAAGCAATCAGATATGATCATTAATAACGCTAAAATTAAGGCGGAAAAAGTTATCGATCGCTACACTAAAAAAGCAAAAGATGATGCACGTAGATTAATTGAAGAAACCAATTTAGACATTCAGGCTCAACAAAGAGAATTTGACAAAAATTCTAAAAAATACATTACCGAAGTGGCTGTAGAGCTTGCTAATAAAATTCTTAAACGTGAAATTTCAAAATCTACACAACAAGAAATTATTGATGAATTCTTAAAAGATAATAGTCCAATTGAGGATATTTAATGTATATAAAAGCTAACCCAAATGGGTATGCGCTAGCTCTTTTTGAACTTGTTAAAGAGCAAAAAAACTTTGAAGAAATTCATCAACAAATGAAAACACTTCGTGAAATTATTGATAAAAATCCTGAACTTATTTTGTATTGAAAAAATGCAAATATCTCACTAAAAGAAAAATGAAGTTTAGTTGATGAAATTTTGCAAGGATTTGACAAGCTCATTATTAATACTTGCAAAGTTATTATTGAACGTAGAGCTTCATTTATGATGAAAAAAATTGTTACTCACTACTTGAAACTTTCAAATGAAGTGCTTAACATTCTCTTTGCTAAAGTTATCACTGCTTTTGAACTTGAGGAAGCAACAATTGAAAAAATTAAAAATAAACTTGAAAAGCAAACTAATAAAAAAATTGAAATTCTCACTGAAATTGATCCAGATTTAATTTCAGGATTTCAAATCGTTTTTGATACTGAGTTGTATCAAAGAAACTACAAAAATGACTTATTAAAATTAAAAAATCAAATTATCAATGATGAAAGGGGGAGATAAAATATGGCAAATCGTTTAGATGATATTTCAGCAATTATTAAAGAACGTATTCGTCATTTAGATGAAAAAGTTCATCACTCTGAAATTGGAAAAGTTATTTCAATTGGTGATGGAATTGCCCTTGTAAGCGGGCTTGAAAAAGTTCAAAATGGTGAAATTGTTATCTTTGATAACGATATTTATGGGCTTGCTATCAACCTTGAAGAAGAAGCTGTTGGGGTTGCTCTTTTTGGTAACGCTAACGATGTTTCTGAAGGTGATACAGTTAAAAGAAGTGGTGAAGTTATCTCAGTTGAAGTAGGTGATGCTCTTCTTGGTAGAGTTGTTGATTCACTTGGAAATCCAATTGATGGTAAAGGTATTATTAAAGCTTCTGAAAAAAGCCGAATCTTTAAGGTTGCATCCGGAGTAATGAGCCGTAAAGAAGTTAACCAACCACTTGAAACTGGAATTATCGCTATTGACTCAATGATTCCAATTGGAAAAGGTCAAAGAGAACTTATTATTGGTGACCGTCAAACAGGTAAAACAGCTATTGCAATTGATACAATTATTAACCAAAAAGGTAAAGGTGTAAATTGTGTTTATGTTGCAATTGGGCAAAAAAACTCTACAGTTGCCCAAATTGTGCAAAAGCTTGCAGATACAGGAGCTTTAGAATATACAACAGTTGTTGTTTCAGGTGCTAGTGAACTTGCTCCTCAACAATACATTGCTCCTTATACTGGAGTTACAATTGCTGAGTTTTGAATGAAACAAGGAAAAGACGTGCTTATTGTGTATGATGATCTTTCTAAGCATGCTATTGCTTACCGTACACTTTCACTTCTTCTTAGACGTCCACCAGGTCGTGAAGCTTACCCAGGAGATGTTTTCTATCTTCACTCACAATTACTTGAGCGTGCAGCTCGTTTAAACCAAAAATATGGGGGTGGGTCAATTACTGCCCTTCCAATTATCGAAACTCTTCAAGGTGATATTTCAGCTTATATTCCTACTAATGTTATTTCAATTACTGATGGTCAAATTTTCACCCGTGAAAATTTATTCAACTCAGGACAAAGACCTGCAGTTGATGTTGGTTTTTCAGTTAGCCGGGTAGGATCAGCTGCTCAAACTAAAGCAATGAAAAGTGTTGTTGGTTCATTAAAATTAGAGCTTGCTCAATATAATGAAATGCTTGCTTTTGCTCAATTTGGTTCAGATTTAGATGATTCAACTAAAACTATCTTAAACCACGGAGCAAAAGTTTATGAACTTCTTAAACAAGAACAATATTTCCCAATTTCACAAGTTGTGCAAATTATGCTTCTTTTAGGGGTTAAAGAAAGAATTATTAACCCTTTACCAAAAGAATATATGCATGAATATCGTTATCGTGTAATGTCATTTATTAATTCAACTCCTGAAGGTAAACTTATTGAATCTGAAATTTCAGATACCGGAGTAATTGGTGAATCAAATTACAAATTAATGGAAACAACATTGGTTGATATTGTTACCGAAATTATTGCAACTATTCCAAATTACGATCCAAAAATGTATAAAGCTTTTTCATCAAAATACCTAAAAAATAAGGTTGATTAATGTCGAATTTAAATGCTTTAAAAAATAGAATCGGAGTAGTTACTAATACTAAAAAAATCACTAATGCAATGCAGTTAGTGGCTGCTTCAAAACTTAGAAAAGCTAGAGAACAAGCTGAAAAAGTTAAATCATACCAAGATATTCTTGAACTTACATTTCACGATTTAATCACAAACATTTCCCCTAATGATTTTAAAAGCGTTTTCCCTTCAAATGATGAAGTTGAGAATTCACTTTATATCGTTATAACTAGCGATTTAGGGCTTTGTGGTTCATATAACTCAAACATTGTACACTTAATTGAAAATAAAATTAAGCCTAATGATAAATTGATTGTGTTAGGAACCAAAGGTTTAGGAATGTTATTAGAAAAATTCAAAAACAACATCGTGGATCATTACACCAACTACGGTGATACAGTTCCATACAAAATTAGTGATAAAATCACAAAGCTTGCTTTAAAGCTTTATCACGAAAAACAAATTAGAAACATAAACCTTGTTTATACAAAGTTTGTTAATAATATTTTACAAGAAGCGGAAATTAAAAAAATTTTTCCTTTTGATATTAGCAACGATTCAAGATATGTAAGTTATGTGGAATTTGAACCTAATCCTGAAACAATTTTGAAAAACTCAATTCCACTTTATATTGCAAGTATGATTTATACTTTAGGAACTGCTTCAAAAGTTTCTGAACTTGCAGCTCGTAGAAATGCTATGGAAAATGCTACAGATAATGCTGAAGATCTAATTCAAGCTCTTTCGCTTGAATTTAACAGAAGTAGACAAAGCATTATTACACAAGAAATTAACGAAATTGTATCTGGAGCAGATGCAACATAAAATAGGAGGTAAAAATGCATAAAAATGTTGGAACAATAGTTCAAATTTTAGGTCCTGTTGTCGATGTTCGTTTTACCGATGGAAAACTTCCAAAATTACTTAATGCCATTATTTGTGAAAAAGATGGTGAAAAATTTACATTTGAAGTTGCTCAACACATTGGGGATGATACTGTAAGAACAATCTCAATGGTTTCAACTAACGGTTTATATCGTGGACTTAATGCTTATGATACAGGAGCTCCTATTTCAGTGCCAGTAGGGAATGAAATTTTAGGGCGTATGTTTGACGTTTTAGGTAATCCAATTGACGAAATGCCTATGGATACAAATGTACAAAAAGCTTCAATTCATGCACCTAGTCCTTCATATGAAGAACAAAAAACATCATCTGAAATTTTAGAAACTGGAATTAAAGTTATCGACCTTTTAATTCCTTATGCAAAAGGTGGAAAAATTGGTCTTTTTGGTGGAGCTGGAGTTGGTAAAACTGTTTTAGTTCAAGAGTTAATTAACAACATTGCAACACAACATAATGGACTTTCAGTTTTTGCTGGAGTTGGCGAAAGAACTCGTGAAGGAAACGATTTATACTACGAAATGAAAGCTGCTGGTGTTTTAGATAAAACAGCACTTGTGTTTGGTCAAATGAACGAACCTCCAGGGGCTCGTATGAGAGTTGCTTTAACTGGTTTAACAATGGCTGAATACTTCAGAGATAAACAAAACCAAGATGTGCTTCTTTTCATCGATAACATCTTCAGATTTACTCAAGCTGGTAGTGAGGTTTCTGCACTTTTAGGTAGAATGCCTTCAGCTGTTGGATATCAACCAACACTTGCTACTGAAATGGGTGCGCTTCAAGAAAGAATTACTTCAACTAAAAGGGGTTCAATCACTTCAGTGCAAGCTGTTTATGTGCCTGCTGACGATTTAACTGACCCAGCTCCTGCTACAACCTTCACTCACCTTGATGCTAAAACTGTTTTAGACCGTGGAATTGCTGCGCTTGGAATTTATCCTGCCATTGATCCGCTTGAATCTTCATCAAGATTACTTGATCCGCTTGTAGTTGGACAAGATCACTATAATGTTGCTCAAGAAGTTGTGGGAATTTTACAAAGATTTAAAGAACTTCAAGACATTATTGCAATTTTAGGGATGGGTGAATTATCTGAAGAAGATAAGAAAATTGTTGCACGGGCACGCAGAATCAGAAACTTTCTTTCACAACCATTTACAGTTGCTGAAAAATTCTCAGGAATTAAAGGTTCATACGTTAAATTAAGTGATACTATTAGAAGTTTCAAAGAAATTTTAAGTGGTGAATATGATCATTTACCTGAAGATATCTTCAGATATGCAGGAAGCATTGATGAAGTTAAAGAAAGAGCTGAAAAATTAGAAAATGTCTAAAGTTTATCTTAACATCACAACTCCTACTGGAATTTTCTATGTAGGAAAAGTAGATATTGTAACTTTAAAAACTGCTGAAGGTTATATTGGTCTTCAGTCTCATCGAAGCCCTTTCTTTAGTAATGTGGAAATTGGGAACTTAATTATTGGTCATGAAAATGACAAAGATTCAATTAAATGCATCATTGGTGGTGGATTAGTTTATGCTGACTCTACCAAAATCAACATCATCACAGATGATATAATCAATGTTAATGACATTGATTTATCACGTGCAGAAGCAGATAGAGATAAATACATTAAACAAATCGAAGAAAGCAAACAAAAAGATATGAACACTGCAAAACTTGAGCTTAAACTTAAAAAAGCTTTAGGTAGAATTGATGCTTATAATACATATCATAAATAATAATTGCCACCATTCCTTGTGTCATAAGGAATGGTTTTATTTTAGGTTTTGGAAGTTATTAAAGTGGTTTATTCCTGCGTGAAAGGTCTAAAAATATTTATTATATAGCTTCTGTTTAGCATTTATCGATTAGCAATATTAAAATTACAAGGTAGTAAATAAAAACCAAACTTAGATTCTAAGCTTGGTTTTTTATCATTGTTATTTCTTATCAAGAGAAAAGAGTATCATTAACCCTAAAATTAAAGCAATAACAGCAATTATGCACAATGTAAGTATTAAAATCATTTTCTCTTCCTTTCTAGTAAGTTAGTATATGCAACAATTTTAAACAAAAAACCTTAGAGTCAAGCCTCTAAGGTTAAAAATTTAAATAAATTTTAAATTATTGAGCTTTTTTAGCAAGACGTTTGTTAAATGCATCAATTCTTCCTGTTGCTTTAACTTGTGTTCTGTTTCCTGTGTAAACTGGGTGGCAACCTGAACATACGTCAACTGCGAATGATGATTTTGTAGATTTAAAGTTAAAAGCTTTATCACATGTAGAGCATTTTACACTAACTTCAACGTATTTTGGGTGGATATCTTTTTTCATAAATATATCTCCTTTTTAACTATTTTGAGTAGAACTCAACAACTAATGCATCTTTAATTTCTGGATGCAATTCGTTTCTTTCTGGTAAACGATCTAATGTTACTTTGAAGTCTTTTCTTGTAAGTCATGCTGAAGCAGCTTTAGCTTCCATTGAATCAAGAATTTGTTGATTTTTTTGTGATTTTTCTTTTAATTCTACTACATCATTTACACTAACAACCATTGAAGGAATGTTAGCTTTTTTACCGTTTAATGTAAAGTGACCGTGGTTTACTAATTGACGAGCTTGTCTTCTTGTAGAAGCAAATCCAGCACGGTATACTAAGTTATCTAAACGAACTTCTAATAATTGAAGTAAGTTTGTACCTGTAACACCTTTGATTTTAATAGCTTTTTGGAAAGTTTTAACAAGTTGTTTTTCACTAACTCCATAAAGGTGTTTAACTTTTTGTTTTTCGTATAAGTGTAATCCGTAATCTGAAAGTTTTACTCTTTTGTTTCCGTGTTGTCCAGGTGCATAAGTTCTTTTTCTACCTTTTGCAAATTCTTTTCCTGTTTCAAGAATTGAAAAACCTAAACGACGTGATTTTTTAAATACAGGACCTGTATATCTTGACATGTTTTTCCTCTTTTCTGCATAAAGAGAGGGTTTATTTCTAGCTAGATAAATTTAATTTAATGCTTTCAATTTAGCAGCAAATTTACTTACAAAATTTAACATATTAAATTTACTTACCAGCCATAATAAACTGCTGTTATTTATGCTTATTTATTTTATCAAATCTTCCAGTTTAGCAAAATAAAAAAAGATAAAAGAATTTGCTTCTTTTATCCCTATATTTCTTATTTATAGCTTAATTTATCATGTTCTTCAGGACTATATGATTTGATAAATTCTGTCATTAAATCAACTGTTGCTTGAATATCTACAAGTGATGCAAGACCAATTGGGCTGTGAAGATATCTTTGCGGAATTGAGATAGTCATAACAGCTGCTCCGCCACATCCATATTGAAGTTCAGCAGCATCTGTACCACCACCTTCAGCTACATATTTATATGCAGGAATGTCTTTAGTTTTAGCTACATTCATTACATAATTAATTAATTTTGGATCAGGTAATGTTCCACCATCTTTTACAAGGATGCTTACACCTTTTCCAAGAACTGGAGTTCCTGGAATACATCCTGTTGTATCATGCGCAGCTCCTGTATCAACTGCAAAAGCAACATCAGGGTTAATTATACTTACAGATGTTTTAGCCCCTCTAGTTCCAACTTCTTCTTGAACTGTTCCAACTAAATAAACATCACAATCCAGTTCTAAGTCAGCAATGTTATTCGCAATAGCTTCAAGCGCTGTAACTCCAGCACGGTTGTCCATTGATTTACCACCAATGATGTTGTTTGCAAATTCAATTGTTTCACCAGCAATGTAAATTGGGTCCCCAATTGCAATTCCGGCTTTTGTAACTTCTTCATCACTTGTAAATCCTAAATCAACAAAAAGCTCTTTAGCTTCAATTGCTTTAGTAAATTTTTCTCTTTCTAAAATATGAATTGAAGTGTGTCCAAAAACTCCAACAAATCTTTTTCCTTCAGATTGAGTCACCACAGTTGCTTTAGTTCCAATAACAACATTTGGTCACACTCCACCAACTGTAGTTACCATAATGTTCCCATTTTTTTGGATGCTTCTAACCATGTATCCAACTTCATCCATGTGAGCTGCTAACATAACTTTTGGAGCATTTTCTCTTTTTGATTTTTTAAAGAAAATAACTGACCCAAGAGCATCTCTTGAAATTTCAAAACCACTTTTGATTGATTTTTTAAGCTCATTCACAACTGGTTCTTCAAAACGAGAAATAGCTTCAATGTTCATATAAACATTAAGTCTTTCTGCTAATTTTGAGTATTTTTTATCCATAATAAACCTCTTTAATAAATATTATTTGTAATTAATTCAATTTTATAGAAATATTTAAAAAATTAACTATTTTCAATTAAATCTTTATATCAATAGAATGATTTTTTAGGGTAGCGAGCAAAATCACCACTTCCATCATCATGACGATCAACATAGACAAATCCATATCTTTTAGCAAATTCACCAGTTGTAGCTGAAACTAAATCAATGCAACCTCACATTGTATATCCAAAAAGATCAACTCCATCGCTAAGAGCATCTTCCATAGCTTTAACATGCTTAGCAAGATATGCAATTCGATAATCATCATCAATTGTGTTATCTTCATTTTTCACATCAATAGCTCCAAGTCCATTTTCAGATACAAAAAGTGGAATTTGGTATCGAGCATAAAGCTCATTTAATGTATATCTAAGCCCTTCTGAATCAATTTGCCACCCTCAATCGCTTGATTTTAAATAAGGGTTTTTAAGTCCAAATTCGAAATTTCCTCCTTTTGATTTATCAGCCATTCCAGTTATATCTTCCACGCTAGTTGAATAATAACTAAAACTGAAATAATCTACTGTTCCTTCTTTTAAAAGCTCCAGGTCTTCTTTGGTTATATTAAGAGTAATTCCGTTATCTTTTCAATATTTTTTTGCAAAATATGGATATGCACCACGCACAAGTACATCTGCAGCATAATAAATTCCATAATTCATTTTTTCTTGAGCCGCAAGTACGTTAGCCGGATTGCAATTATAAGGGTATTTAGTTGACATTAAAAGCATGCAACCAATTTTAAAATTTGGATACTCCTTATGAGCAATTTTAGTAGCAATGGCACTAGCAACAAATTGGTGATGAAGCGCTTGTAATTTAGTTTGTAAATTTACATTTCACTCATTCATTGAAATTCCATTAGCATTTTTATCAATGATTCCTAGTGATAAAAATGATCCAAGCGGGTGTAAAAGTGGCATATTGACTTCATTAAATGTAATTCAATATTTGACTTTATCTTTGTATCTTTCGAAAATTACCCTAACATAATTTTCGAAAAACTTGATGGTCTTTCTGTTTTTAAATCCATTATATTTTAACGCTAAATTAAGCGGCATTTCATAGTGAGAAATCGTCACAATTGGTTCAATTCTATATTTGATTAGCTCATCAAGTAATAGGTCATAAAATTGCAATCCTTCTTCGTTTGGAAATGCATCATCACCATTAGGAAAAATTCTGCTTCACGCAATTGAAAAACGATAACATTTAAATCCCATTTTTGCTAAAAGTGCAATATCTTCCTTGTAAAACTGATAATGTTTTACTGCATCTGCATTGGGGTAAAATTCGTTTTCATCACGGATGTAAGTTACTCTTCTTGGTTTATCTACATCACCACCAGTTAGTGCATCTGTTACCGATAGACCTTTACCACCATGATTGTAAAAACCTTCAAGTTGATTAGCTGCAGTAGCTCCACCTCAAAAGAAATTTTTAGGAAATTTACTCATTTTATGCTCCTTAAAATTAAATTTATTGTTAATAAAATTTTAAATTATTTTCACTTTTTCACAAAGGTAAATTGCGCTTTTGATTACAAATTAGAAAAGTCACACGCAAATTTAATGCATGTGACTTTTTTGTGTCCATTGTGTAAAATAATAATGCTCGAAAAGAAAGGACACATTTTTATTATATGAAAAAATTAATAGATTTATCTAAACTAAATATTATTTGTGTAAAAAATAATGCTGAAAACTCACGTCACTTTATCATCAAAGAAACAGATGATGAGATAAAACGTCTTCACTCAAATGTTTCTTCTAAAAGATTACTTAGAGATAAACAAATATCTATACTATTAATGTGAGAAATTATTTTAAAAGTTCTAGTGTTGAATTCAATATCAAAAGTAGCGAAATATTTTGGTTATCAATCTAGAACGGTTAAGCAAAAAATGGAAATAATGATTGAAAAAAATGACTATCACAAAAGCTTAAAAAATAAAGTTATTTGCAAAAATTGTGGAGACAAAATTTTTATAACTAAATTTCTCTCGTTCAGAAAACTAGCAAATCATTTACTTAGTTATAAAACTAAAAGGTTAATGATAGTGTCAGAATCGCAAAAAAATAAGTGAAGTCACTTTAAGAAATATTGAAATGATGTAACTAAAGAATTAAGAAAAAAAGCAAGCAAAAACTCTAAAAACATTAAATGTAAAATGTCTGTGAAATTTATGGTCAACTCGTTCAAACAAACAAATCCAGATACTTTTTGCCCTACATTTAGCACAGTTTATAAAGCTCTAAAGCAACAAAGAATAAAGCTTCCTCTTGACCCGCTTTTATATTTATCAAGAGGTGGCTATACAAAAACTACATTAAAGCAAGGTAAAAATCCTTGATACACGCTAGAGACCTAAAATATAGACCTGAAGAAGCGAATTTAAGGCTAGAAAAAGGGCATTTTGAAGCTGATACAGTAATAGGGAAAAGAGAAGATAAGTTTGTTCTTTTTACACTTTTAGACCGTAAAACTAGAGAATTATATATCGCTTTAACCGAAAGAGATGCAAAATCAATTAACAAAGCATTAAGGATGTTAATAAGAAAATACAATCTTGAAATAAAGACTTTGACAGTAGATAACGGCAGTGAAAACACACTTCTTCATAAAGTGGTAGGCAAGAAAAGATTATTTAAATGTAAACCTTATGCTTCATATCAAAAAGGTTCAATTGAAAATGCTCATAGATACATTAGAAGATTTATTCCAAAGGGTAAAAGTTTCAATTCACTCACACAAGAATATGTGTTTTGACTCAAAGAACAAATCGATGAATACAAAAGAGTAATAGCAATAAAACTTTAAAAAGTAATAGCAATAAATGCTGATTTCGGGTTTTAACACCTAAACTAGATTTTCGTAAAGTAAATCTTTTTGTTGTGTAAATGTTAGTTTAGATAATATAGGCTTATAATATTGCTATTTTGTTACATATTCAATAATTGTGCTGCCGCAGGGGCCTTCTTTTCTTTCGCAGAAAAGAAGCAAAAGAACTTCAAAATTAATATGGGTAAAAGGAAATCTTTGGTCTTTGAGACCTAAACTAGATTTTAGTGATTGAAGCCCATTTAATGTGAAATGCTAGTTTTTTGCGGTGTTGTGCTATGTTTATCTTTAGACACAGATTCAATGATTGTGCTGCCGCAGGGGCCTTCTTTTCTTTCACAGAAAAGAAGCAAAAGAACTTCAAAAATTTATAAGAAAACAAGCCACAAGGGCTTGCGCTTTTGGTTTTGCTTTTGTCACTATTTCTTAATTTTTTGCACTAATTTTTTTATAATTTAAACATTAAAAAAGCATTGTTATTTTTTTGACACTGAACTTGCGTGTCACTTTTCCAATTTTTATTGCGCTTTTGATAGCGATTACCCTGCAAATAACCTTCAATATTTGGTATAATGTAAATAAAAATAAGGTATAAAAAAATAATCAATTTTTTAAGGGGATTTATGGTCAAAAAAATCAGAAAAGGATTTTTCGCTTTAGCATTAGCTTTACCACTTTTTGCATCAATTTCAGCAGCTAAAACAATCGATTTTCCTAGCACAAATACCGAAAAATTAACTTCAGAAACAGCTCAAAAAATTGCTAATGGAACTATAAAACTAGAAGGTGGATTTTATGATTCACTTCTTTTAAACCAATCAGTTTTAGATCCAGAATCAGATGATGATCAAGATGGAATCAAAAATAAAGATGAAATATTTACATATTTCAAAGAAGGAACTCAATATTACGGATTAAATTCACACCCACGTATGCAAGATAGCGACGGGGATGGAATTATTGATTCTGAAGATCAAAACAAACTTGAATGAGATCTTTCTCCACGTGATATGCTATTTTTTCAAGAATTAGCATATCGTGAGCCAAAAGTTATCTTTAAAATGTTTAATGATGATAATTTTCTTGATTTCAAAAATGATGTTCGAGCTACTTTAGATTTAGAAGATCCTAAAAAATATTCTAAAGACAAATATATGCTAAATTCATATGTAAATATGCAATATGAACTTGCTCGTTTTTGAAAGCCTGTGTATATTTATGATGGACCAAATGGATATGATGCAATTTGATTTACAAATCAAAGTGATTTTCCCTGATTAAAAAACCAAACCCTAAACGTACTTGCAATTAGAGGTACAAAAGGTGGTGATGGTGATTTAGGTGCAGACTTACTTTTAGCAGGTGGTAATTTACCTAAGCAGCTATATCAAAATGTTAACTGAGCTTCTTGATATTGACAAGATTGAAAATTAAGAGACCCCTTAAAAGCACCTGAATTTAATAGAAGCAACTATAATACAGCTCAGTTAGATTGAATTAACAAAGAAAATGTTGTTAAATTCGCTGTAACTGGACACTCTCTTGGTGGGTATTTAGCTAACGGGTTGGCTGCATATTTAAAAATTAATAAAAAAAATGGAATTAAAAGCGAGAACTTTTTAGGCTCTTGAACTTTTAATGCACCAAAAAATAAGAATCCTGAATTTGAAAATGTTATAAATCAATGAATTGATGAAAAAATGTCACATAACTATAGAACTCAAGGTGATTCAATGGGTATTGTAGGTTGATATAAAAACGTTGAGATTTTAGGACCTGGGGGTCATAGCAATGCTGAGTTTTTCAAAAAAGAAATAGTGGCTAAGAAATTTGTTAACGGAATTAGAAAAGCAGCTGAAGTTGTAGAAAATCCGCAAGAACAACTTTTAAACCTTGCTTCTACTAAAAAAATTCTAAATGTTAGATACGTTAAAAGAGGAAGCGGTACTGTTGTTGCCGAATTTTCAAATGTATTTACTAACCAAAAAAGATTTGCAGATAAAATCAAAAAAGGTTTACCTGCTGGATATAGCTTTGTAAATGAAAATCAAATAAACAATCTGAGCTTAGCTTCGCACGATATAGAAATTAATTTAGATTACCACAATCTTGTTTACAATTTCAATTTAAATGGAAAAATCATTAGTACTCAACAATTTGGTATAAATGCTGAAAATGCAGAAGCTCCAGTTGCAACAATTCCTACAAATAGCAATATCCGTAAAAAATATGTACTAAAAAATCTTGAATCAATACCTGTAGTAACTGATTTTACAAAATCAGCAACATTTAACATTGACTTAGAAGAAGTAGAGAATAAAGTTGATACAACAATAAACTTTATCGATAGCTTAACCAATCAAAAACTTGACACTACAATCACAAAAAACACTTATTTAGATGAAAGCATCGCTTTTGATCCGCAGTGATTGAATGGAGATTATAAATTAACAATCCCCGAAACTAAAATTACCATTGGACAGGAAAATAATATTGAAGTCACACCTATAAATTTCGTTCAAAACTTTAATTACATTCTAAATGGACAAGTTGTAGAAAGAAAAACACATACTTCTTTAAAATCACAAGCATTAACTGCTCCGGAGTTACCAAAAAATCCTAATTTACATAAAGGATATCGAATCACTTCAAGCCAAATTACGAGCGAAACAGAAGAAACTCAAGATTGAAACATTGTTCTTGAAGAATATGATCTTCCAAAGGTTGATACAACTTTTAAATTTTTATATAACTCAGAACTTATTTCCACTCAAGTAATTAATGATTGAATTGATGTTTTAATTACAAAAGATAGATTAGTTATTCCAAGTCACTACATTGCTAACTATTTAGAAGTTCAGTACGAAGCAAATAACACTTACACAATTGAACTTTCAAAACAAAGATATACATTAACATATAAATTTGTTTTTGGAGATTCTGTAGTTAAAAGTGTTGATGTTATAGTTCCTTATAATGAAGAATACACTCTTCCACAAGTTCCTGTTTCCGATTCTAATGACTTTGAATACAGCCTTGTAAATGTAATTGAAAAGATCCAAAATGTAAGTGAAAATAAAACAATCACTGTTGCATTGAAAAAAGATACAGTAACCACTACAATTAATTTTGTATATAAAAACGAAACAATTGAAACAGCGCAAATTGTAAAAGCTCCACGCTATACAGTTGCAATCGGTGATATAAATTTACCACAAGGATATATGATTGAAAATCCAGATCAAGTAAATATCACAACTGGAGCTACAAATAATGTTGACATTAACTTAATTAATAGAACAAGCACATTTACTTTAAAAGAAGGTGATGAAGTTATTTCAAATACTAAAGTCACAAAGCACTATGATCAAAGAATTTTTGCTAACGAAATTGAGATTCCACATGGTTTTAGTTTAGAAAATACTACTCAAGAATTTATTCCTGGTCAAGATTATGAGCTAAGTTTGATTAGAAACAAATATACTCTTACATACAATTTTGTTTATCAAAATCAAGTTATTAAAACAGAAACATTAACTGTACCTTATCATAAAGATTACATTGTTCCTGCTATTCCAGATTCAAATAGTGATGATTTTATTTTTGAAGCTGAAAATTCAAGTAATTTAGAAAAAATTGCACTTGTTGACAGAAATGAAACTATTAATGTGGAACTTGTAAAAAGACAAGCAAACACAATTATTAAATTCTATGATACAAATCGTCTTTTAATTAAAACTCAAACTATTAATAAATCTCCGCTTTATAAAGTAACTCAAAATGATTTAGTTCTTCCTAAAAATTACATTTTAAGCTCTAGTGTAAACATTGCAACTGGTGAAGTCAATGAAATTACCTTAAATAAAGAAAAACTTAGAAGCTTAATTAAGTACTTTTACAATGGTTATGAACTTGCTAATCAATTAGTTGTTAAAGATTTTGATGCTTTTATTAATGAATCAGATTTAATCTTGCCAACTGGTTATGTTTTAGCAAACAAAAATCATTTATCACTTAAAAATGGTGTTGAACACACAATTGAACTTGAAAGACAATCATTTACAGTGACTTATTCTTTCTATGATCAAGAAGAAAAAGTAGGAATCGAAACTATTAATGTTCTTTATGATGAAAGTTATAGTTTGCCACCAATTCCAACTTCAAAAAATCTAGATTATGATTATGTGCTTCATAGCGATTACAAAGCTGTAAAACACGTTAGAGAAAATCTTCGTTTTGATGTCAAATTAGCTAGAGCAATAATTAATACAACTGTAAATTATTACTTTAATAATGCTTTAATTAGCTCTCAAACATTTACAAAAGCTCCTTCACACGAAATAACTGTAGCTGATTTAAACATTCCAAATGGATATTCTTTAATTAATAAAAAAGCAACTATTCAAAAAGGTATTGTTAATGATTTACATTTAACTGATAATGTTATTCAAACAAAATTTGTGTTTGTAAATAATAAACAAGAAATTGATTCAATTACAATTTCTCAATCTGATAATTCAGTAATTGAACTTGGTGAAATTACTTTACCTAAAGGTTATAGAGTGGATAGCGATTTTTCAATTCGTGAATTTGAGCCAGGGCAAACTTACACAATTAAAGTTGAGAAAAAGATTTTTGAAGTAGTGTATAAATTTGTTTTCGAAAATAATGTCATAGCTAAAGAAACTGTTTCTGTTCCTTATTTAGAAGCTGCTCCGAGCGTGCAAATACCTGATTCAGGAACTAATGCATTTAAATATAAACTTCAAGATAGTTGACCAAACATAATTAGCGTTGAAGATGATCAAGAAGTTGTGGTTAATTTAATTAAAGATCAAGTTGCTACAAAAATTAATTACTTCTACCAAGGTCAAAAAATCAGTACTCAAAACTTTATTTCATATTCAGAATACTCAATTAATAAAAATGATTTATTAATTCCAATGTATTTTGAGCTTGAAGGTGATAATGTGACGCTTCAAACAGGAATGGAAAACAATTTGGTTTTAGTTCCACAAAAAATCAAAACAACCTTTGTTTTTAGATATAAAAATGAAGATATTGATACTCAAGTGATCTTAATTCCGTTCAATGGTGAAATTTTAATTCAAGATATTAATGTTCCAAATGGATACTTTCTTAGTCAAGAATCACCAACTACTTTTGCTCCTATTGAAGAATATGTATTAGATGTTTATAAAAAAGAATATACCTTAAAATATCGCTTTATTTTCAATAATAAGGTGGTGCAAGAAAATGATGTTAAGGTGCTTTATCATGAAAGCTACAAAGTGCCTATTTTCAATGAAACTGGTAATCTTGTTGCTCCAACCAATATTAAAGTCATTGCAAATGTTGAAAGCGATCAAGTTATTGATGTAATACTTAAAGATAAAATCGAAGTAGATAATAAAAATTACTCAATGGCTAGATGAAAAGTATTTTTAATTACTCTTTCAGTAATTACTGCACCAATTGGAGCAATCTTCTTAGCACTTAAGCTCTTTTTCAAAATATGATAACACTTGTTAATTTAAAGCAAACAAAACACCATTACCAAGATAGGTAATGGTGTTTTTGTATAAAAAAACTTACTCAATGAGTAAGGTTGTTGGTGCCTTAGACAGGACTTGAACCTGCACGGATAAATCCAGCGGATTTTGAGTCCGCAGCGTCTACCATTCCACCACTAAGGCAAAAATAATTAATAATTATTTTTTATTCTTTGATAATTTTTTTCGTTTTTGAATTTATAAAATTCAAAAAGATCATCATATGTAAAGCCAAGTTTTACAAATGCACCTAAAGCAATTCTAAAGGATCTTTTGATTCTTCTTTTCACTAATAGGGTATTTTTATTATACATTATTTTAGATATGGATAAAAAAAGTTTTTGAAACTGGATATTAATATCATCACTTAAAACAAGTGGCTTAATAATAGGTTCGATGTTGTATGTATTAGCAAAATTAACAAAGAAATGCACTAAATCCGCAAATTCTTCAAGCACTAATTCACGATTAACATTTTTGTTTATTTTTCAATATTTGAAAGATTGCACTTCGTTAATAAATTCACCAGCTTCAACAATTAAAGCTAGGGTTCTTTGGATATGTATATCTTGTTCTGTTAAATCAGGGTGCGTTTGCTTTGTTTTGATGCTAAATTCCTTATCTAAATCTTTTTGCATTTCAAAAATTTTACTTAAATTCATAATAAAAATTATAACACCCTCAAGGTAAAATTAGCAAAATAAACTGGATTTATTATGATTAAAAATTGGAAAAGTGACGCGCAAGTTAAGTGGTAAAAAATAACAATGCTTTTTTAATGTTTAAATTATAAAAAAATTAGTGCAAAAAATGAAGAAATAGTGACAAAAGCAAAATCAAAAGCGCAAGCCCTTGTGGCTTGTTTTCTTATAAATTTTGAAGTTCTTTTGCTTCTTTTCTGCGAAAGAAAAGGAGGCCCGTGCGGCAGCACAATCATTGAATCTGTGTCTAAAGATAGACATAGCACAACACCGCAAAAAAAATAGCATTTCACATTAAATGGGCTTCAGTCACTAAAATCTAGTTTAGGTCTCAAAGACCAAAGTTTCCCTTTTACCCATATTAATTTTGAAGTTCTTTTGCTTCTTTTCTGCGAAAGAAAAGAAAAGAAGGCCGCGTGCCAACGCAATTAATGTATTTGTAACAAAAGACTGTCATTACAAGACTATTCTTATTTAAACTGACATTTACACAAAAAATAGGTTTTATTCACATAAATTTAGTTTAGGTCGTCAATCTTGAACTTAGCATTTATCGATATTAATTTTAATTTTCTATCGCTAATATTCTTTTGTATTCATCGATTTGTTCTTTGAGTCAAAACACATATTCTTGTGTGAGTGAATTGAAACTTTTACCCTTCGGAATAAATCTTCTAATGTATCTATGAGCATTTTCAATTGAACCTTTTTGATATGAAGCATAAGGTTTACATTTAAATAATTTTTTCTTACCTACCACTTTATGAAGAAGTGTGTTTTCGCTACCATTATCTACTGTCAAAGTCTTTATTTCAAGATTGTATTTTCTTATTAACATTTTTAATGCTTTGTTAATTGATTTTGCATCTCTTTTGGTTAAAGCGATATATAACTCTCTAGTTTTACGGTCTAAAAGTGTAAAAAGAACAAACTTATCTTCTCTTTTACCTATTACTGTATCAGCTTCAAAATGCCCTTTTTCTAGCCTTAAATCCGCTTCTTCAGGTCTATATTTTAGGTCTCTAGCGTGTATCAAGGATTTTTTACCTTGCTTTAATGTAGTTTTTGTATAGCCACCTCTTGATAAATATAAAAGCGGGTCAAGAGGAAGCTTTATTCTTTGTTGCTTTAGAGCTTTGTAAATTGTGCTAAATGTAGGACAAAAAGTATCTGGATTTGTTTGTTTGAACGAGTTGACCATAAATTTCACAGACATTTTACATTTAATGTTTTTAGAGTTTTTGCTTGCTTTTTTTCTTAATTCTTTAGTTACATCGTTTCAATATTTCTTGAAGTAACTTCACTTATTTTTTTGTGATTCTGACACTATCATTAACCTTTTAGTTTTATAACTGAGTAAATGATTTGCTAATTTTCTAAAGGAGAGAAATTTAGTTATAAAAATTTTGTCTCCACAATTTTTGCAAATAAATTTATTTTTTAAGCTTTTATGATAGTCATTTTTTTCAATCATTATTGCCATTTTTTGTTTAATTGTTCTAGATTGATAACCAAAATATTTCGCTGCTTTTGATATTGAATTCAACACTAGAACTTTTAAAATAATTTCTCACATTAATAGTATAGATATTTGTTTATCTCTAAGCAATCTTTTAGAAGAAACATTTGAGTGAAGACGTTTTATCTCATCATCTGTTTCTTTTATGATAAAGTGACGTGAGTTTTCAGCATTATTTTTTACACAAATAATATTTAGTTTAGATAAATCTATCAATTTTTTCATATAATAAAAATGTGTCCTTTCTTTGCAAGCATTATTATTTTACACAATGGACACAAAAAAGTCACATGCATTAAATTTGCGTGTGACTTTTCTAATTTATAGATTTATTATGATATTTTTAGGAAACTAAGGCCTAAATTTATGTGTGTAATTTTTGAGCATCCAAGTCCTAATGCACCTATAATTTGCGCTTATTAGGCTTTGGTTGCTTTCAAGCTTGGAAACTATAACTAGAGTTATAAAATTGCAGCAAATAAAAAACAAGCAGCATTAGCTACTTGTTTTACAAATATGAATATTTGGATTATTCTTCAAAGTTATCAAATTCGAAATCATCGCTTCCGAATGTTTCTTGACCTTGGAAATACTCAATTTCTAAATCTGAAAGATTAAAGTCAACATTTTCAAGTGATATTTGTGGAACAATGTTTTGTGGGTCAAATTTATTTTGGAAGTATGAACGTGGATCACGAATGTCGTATTTTCCTTTAAGTTCATAATTTGAGTTTGTTCCAGCAGGAATTTTACGTCCTAAAATAATGTTTTCTTTAAGTCCGTGAAGGTGGTCAACTCTGTTGCTAATAGCTGAATTCACAAGCACTTTAGCTGTTTCTTGGTATGAAGCAGCTGAAAGGAATGAATCACTAAGTAAAGGAGTTTGTTTAGCTCCACGAATTTTAACTTCACCAAAGGCAGGACGTTTTCCTTGAGCAAGGAGGCGACCATTTTCTCTTTGGTATACAAACATATCTACTAAACTTCCTGTAAAGAATGACGAATCACCTGAGTCAATAATCATAATTTTTGAAAGCATTTGACGAATGATAATTTCAATATATTTATCTGAAATTGTAATCCCTTGAAGACGGTAAAGTCTTTGGATTTCTTTTAAAAGATAGTTTTGAACAGCACGTGTATCTGCATATTGAAGAAGTTGGTTAAGAATAATTGGTCCTTCAAGAAGTTTTTGTCCACTAAATACGTGATCTCCAACTTTAACTCTAAGTTTTTGTGAAACTTTTCCATTGTGCACTTCTTTTTCTAAGCTACCATCTTTGTTTTTGTATGTAACTTCGATAAGAATTGTGTCTGTATCTTTTCCTTCTTTGTTTTTGCTATTGTAAATTGCTGTAACTTCACCAGTTACTTTAGAAATAACAGCTGGTCTACCTCAAGGAGCATCGAAGGCATCGATAAGCTCAATAAGTCTACCGAATCCACCAGTAATATCTTCAACCCCAGCAACCCCTCCGGTATGGAATGTACGCATGGTAAGCTGTGTTCCAGGTTCTCCGATACTTTGAGCAGCTACAATACCAACTGCTTCACCAATGTTAACGATTCTATTTGACGCAAGGTCTTTTCCATAACATTTTTTACATACCCCATTACGTGTATGACATGAAAGTACTGAACGAATTTCAACTTCTTCTTTTTTGTATTTTTTAGTAATTAAAGTTGCAATTTCAGGTGTGATGAATGTATTTGATTTAACAACTACATTTCCATTTTCATCATAAATATCTTTATTTGTGAATCTACCTTCAATTCTTTCTGCAAGAGATTCAATAACTGTGTCAGTTTTGGTATCTTTAATGTCTTTAACAACAAATCCAAAATCACTTCCACAATCTTCTTCACGTACAACAATTCCTTGAGCAACGTCCACTAATCTACGTGTTAAGTATCCAGATTTAGCGGTGTTAAGCGCAGTATCTGTAAGTCCTTTTCTGGCCCCGTGGGTTGATGAATAAAATTCATATGCACTAAGCCCATCAAGGAATGATGATTTAACAGGAATTTCAACTGTACTACGAACAACACGGTCGTTTTCAGCATCGGCTTTAAGAATTTTGGTGTTGTTGTTCATAAGTCCACGCATACCAGCAAGCTGTGTAAAGTTTGATGAGTTTCCACGAGCTCCTGAGGTAAACATCATAAATAATGGGTTATCAATATCTGATTTTGTAACTTCTTTAAGATCTTTTTCGATTGAGTCTTTAACTTTTGATCATTTTTGAATTGTTAAAGTATAACGCTCATCATCTGTAAGGTAACCTTTTTCAAAGTATTTTCTAAGCTCACTAATGTAAGCGTCCCCTTCAGCAATTTTCTCTCTAGTTGTTTCTAAAGTAGTAATATCGTTCATTGAAATTGTAGTACCTGAAATTGTAGAGTATCTAAATCCAAGTTGTTTAATTTCATCAAGGATAGAAGCAACGTAGTTTGTATATTTAAATCAAACTTCTTCAAGAGCTCTTGTGTATTGGTTAATATCTCATTTGTTGATTAATTTTTCATATGATAATAATGATTTTGAAGTTTCATAGCTAATAATTTCGAAGCTTTCTTTGATGAACTTATCAATTAATTCAGCGTGTGAACGAGGAATTGTATCACCATTGAAGTCTTTAAGGTAAAGACAATCTTCAAGACGGCTGTCGAAGTTATATTCATCTGTATCATTAATTACTTTAGCAATATCTTCAATGTTTACAACTGCAACATATTTTTCGTAAACTTTACGAACAATTTTAGCAATATCTTTTTTAGAAAGACCATAATTTACAGGAACATTTTTAATGTATTCTTTAAAGTTTGTTCCATAATCTAAAACATAATTGTCTAAATTATCTTTTGAAGTGTGAATTGATTCACTTTCAACAAATTTAACACTTCCATCTGCATTTGTTACTGCTTTTTTATCGATGTGTTTTCCGAAAATAAATTCAAAATCACTTGGGAAAGCTCTATTAAGAATTAATTTACCAACAGTTGTAAATAAGTAAGGTTTATCTGTTTTTGAAGCCACAGATGATTTATTAAGAGCAGCAATTGGCATAACTACACGTGTATGTAATGTGATGTAGTTATTTTCATATGCAAGCATTAATTCATCATAATTTGGATAGAAGTTTCCCTCTCCTTTAGCATTTGCTTTTTCGATTGTAAGGTAGTAAAGCCCTAAAATCATATCCTGTGAAGGGTTGATGATAGGTTCTCCATCTTTAGGTCCAAGAACATTTTTAGAAGCAAGCATAAGTTCTTTTGCTTCTCTAACAGCAGCATCAGAAACTGGTACGTGCACCGCCATTTGGTCCCCGTCAAAGTCAGCGTTAAACGCTGTAGTTACAAGTGGGTGAAGTTTAATTGCTTTTCCACGGATTAACACAGGTTGGAACGCTTGAATTGAAAGACGGTGAAGTGTAGGAGCACGGTTAAGAAGAACTGGTCTTCCTTCGATTGCTCTTTCTACATATGGTCAAATCATTGGGTTAAGGTTTTCTACTAATTTTTTAGCAGCTTTAACTGAGTTAATTCCTTCTTCAGATTTAAGAATTTCACGAATAATTCATGGTTCAAACAATTTAGCAGCCATATCACGAGGGATTCCGACTTCGTGAATTTTTAATGTAGGCCCAACAACAATAACACTACGTCCTGAGTAATCAACACGTTTCCCAAGTAAGTTTTGACGGAAACGTCCTTTTTTACCTGTAAGTGCATCAGAAATAGATTTAAGTGGGTGTCCATCTTTAGATGAAACTGGGCTTGGTTTTTTTCTGATATTGTCAATTAAAGCATCAACTGCTTCTTGAATCATACGGTACTCATTTTGTTTAATAAGCATTGGAGCATCTGATTCATTTCATTTTGCTAAACGGTTGTTTCTAATGATGATACGACGGTAAAGTTCATTAACGTCACTTGTTGAGTGTCTTCCACCATCAAGTTGAACAAGAGGACGAAGGTCAGCAGGAATAACAGGTAAGTTATAAATAAGCATACTTGTTGGTTTTTGACCTGATTTAATAAATGAATTAATGATAGTTAAACGTTTGTAAAGTTTTCCTCTTTCTTGTAATTGTGAAGTTGATAAAGTTTCATTAGCTGAATTAATTAAGTTAATTTTTTCTTCAACTTTTTTAGCTTCTTCTTCAAGGTTTACATTTTTAAGAAGGTATTCAATTGCTTGAGATCCAGTCCCAATTTTAGCATCTGAATATTCGTGAATAATGTCGTTGTATTCGTGGAAATCAATCCCATAATCTTTACCTGTTTTTGAATCTGCGTATTCAATAAGGTTTTGAAGAGCTTCATTAATATCTTCATATTCATCTGAATCTACTTCATAATTTCCACGCATTTCTTCAAGAGCACTACGGTAAATGTTAGCAGCATCATTAATGTCAATGATTTTATTTTTTTGAAGTGATTTAAGCTCACCACTTTCTAAAACGATGTGGGATTTGTAGTAGATTAATTTTTCTAAATCTGATTTAGAAACATTATCTGAATCTCCAACTCTTAAACCAAGTAATTTCGAAATGATTGAGTGGTCAATTTTGAAGAATCAAAAGTGAACAACAGGGTTGTGAAGTTTAATGTGCCCCATTCTACTTCTACGTGTGATTTTTGGAAGAATTTTTGGTTTGTGTTTTTCACAAGCAGGAGTTTTTGAACAAGTTGAGTTTTCGTCTGATTTTTTGTATTTTTGACCACAAACAGGACATTTATAATCAGTTGTAGGTCCAAAAATTAATTCATCAAATAAACCATCTTTTTCTGGTTTATATGATTTATAGTTAATGGTTTCAGCTTTAGTTACTTCACCATTAGATCATTGTGTAATGTCATCATTTGTAGCAAGTGAAAGGGTAATTTTGTTAATTACTTTTTTTACTTCGTTATCTTGATTAAAATTACTCATTAACTTCTCCTCCTCCATCTACATCTAAATATTGGTAGATTTCTTCTTCTGATTCATCTACTTCTGTTTCAATTGTTTCAAGTTTCATTCCAAGTCCTTTAAGTTCATAACTAAGAACGTTAAATGATTCTGGAGTTCCTGGTGTAGGAAGTTCTCTTCCTGAAACAAGCGCACTATAAAGTGCATTTCTTCCTGAAATATCATCAGATTTATATGTAAGAATTTCTTGAAGCACGTTTGTAGCTCCATAAGATTCGATCGCTCATGTTTCCATTTCCCCGAATCTTTGTCCCCCGTTTTGGCTTTTTCCTCCAAGAGGTTGTTGTGTAATAAGTGAGTATGGCCCAACACTACGAGCATGCATTTTATCATCAACCATGTGGTTAAGTTTAAGCATGTACATTACACCAACAGAAATAGGTTTATCGAATTTTCTACCGGTAATTGGGTCGATAATCACTTGTTTTCCACTTTTATCAAGACCAGCTTCTTCTAAGGCAGCTTCAATATCTGGTTTTTTAACCCCATCGAAACTTGGAGTTACGAATTTAACACCTAATTTTCTAGCAGCCATACCTAAGTGAAGCTCTAAAACTTGACCAATGTTCATACGTGAAGGAACCCCTTGTGGGTTAAGCATAATGTCAAGTGGTGTTCCATCTTCTAAATATGGCATATCTTCTTCTGGTAAAACAATTGAGATAACCCCTTTGTTTCCGTGACGACCAGCCATTTTATCCCCAACTTTGATTTTACGTTTTTGAGCAATTGACACTTTAACAATTTTGTCAATTCCATCTTCAAGCACATCACCTTTTTCACGTGAAAGAACTTCAACGTGAATTACAGTACCATTGTGACCATTTTTAACTTTAAGTGAAGTATCTTTAACATTAGATGGACGTTGTTGAAGAATAGACATAAGAAGTTTTTCTTCTTGTATTGGGTTATCTTCTCCTTTAGGTGAAACACGACCAACAAGCACATCTCCAGGAAGTACTTCAGAACCAACTTTAACAATTCCTGATTGATCTAAATGTCTAAGTGAGAATTTAGATACGTTAGGAATTTCATTTGTAAGTTGATCTTCACCAGCACGGCTACTTCTGAATTGAATTGTTTGCTCTTCAATGTGAATTGAAGTAAATACGTCATCTTTAACTAAACGTTCGTTAATAATAACAGCATCCTCAAAGTTGTATCCATTTCATGTTGTAAATCCAACAAGAACGTTTTTCCCAAGAGCAAGCTCTCCATCTTTAAATGAAGAACCATCAACAAGTAAGTCACCTTTTTCAACTTTATCACCAACTTTAACAATTGGCTTTTGGTTAATAATTGTACCTTGGTTACTTCTTTCAAAGTTTCTAAGTGTATATCTATCTGTTGTATCACGATCAGTTTTAATGTGAATTTTTCCACCATCTACGTGCACAACTTCTCCAGCATTTTTAGCTGTAATATTATATGAAGAATATTTAGCAATATCCGCTTCGATTCCTGTTGCAACAAAAGGTGCTTCAGCTTCTAAAAGTGGAACTGCTTGACGTTGCATGTTTGAACCCATAAGAGCACGGTTGGCATCGTCATTTTCTAAGAAAGGAATAGCAGCAGCAGCTACAGAAACAATTTGTTTTGATGAAACCTCAATAAAATCAACATCAGCAGGTGTTCCAACGATATAGTTGTAATCACGTCTAATTGTTAATGTAGAATCAACAATCCGGTTGTTTTCATCAACTTTAACTGATGATTGAGCAAATGAATATCCAATTTCATCAGCAGCTGTTAAGTATCTAATTTCATTGTAGTCTACAACACCATTATTTACTTTAAAATATGGAGTTTGTAAAAATCCAAGTTCATCAACACTAGCAAAAGTAGCAAAGTTAAGAATAAGTCCGATGTTTAACCCTTCAGGTGTTTCGATAGGACAAATTCTTCCATAGTGAGTTGAGTGAACGTCACGAACTTCAAATTGAGCTGTATCACGGTTAAGACCACCAGGCCCAAGTGATGTAACTCTACGTTTATTTGAAACCTCTGCAAGTGGGTTAATTTGGTCCATGAATTGTGAAAGTTTTGAAGAGTTAAAGAAAGTTTTCATTTGATTTGTAACAAGCTTGTTATTTGTAACGTTTTTAGCTGTTACTTTGGCAGTTTCTTTAGCTCCCATACGTTCACGAGTTGTTTTTTCAAGTTTTGCAAGTGCAACACTTAATTGACCTTCAAGAAGTTCTCCAACTGAAACGATACGTTTGTTTGTAAGTGAATCTGGATCATCATCTTGTCCAATTCCAACTGTTAAGTTAAAGTAGTAACCAATTGCTGCAATAATATCTGAAATAAGTAAGTGTGATTCAACTGACTTAGGATCATTACCAATAACAATAACTGGTTCTTTTTCACGATTTACCATTCATTTTTTGTTTGGGTAAACTTTAACTTTAATAATTCTGATTCTTCTTAATAATTCAGGGTAAAGTGAACTAACTTTGTGGTAAATAAGTTCAGCATTAGCTCCTTCGATTTTTTCTGAGGCTACTAAACCTAACTCAAAACTTTCTTGAATTTTCTTAGCAAGTTCATATGTAATAAAAGTGTTTTTCTCAAAAAGAATTTCACCTTTTTTGTTTTTAATGTTCTCAGCTAAGTATGTATTAGCAATACGGTCTACAAGAGAAAGTTTTTTGTTAAGCATATATCTACCGGTTGTAGATAAGTTGTAACGTTTTTTGTCAAAAAGCATTCCTGGAAGAAGTGATTTTTTAGCTTCTTCTGAAATACGATCACCTTTTCTAAGTCCTCTGAATAATTCTTCTTGACATAAATCTGTAAGTTCTTCTTTTGTAAAGCTTGAACTTGAGTTGATAATTTTATCTTTTTTAAGAGTCTCTTCTAAAAGTGGGTATTTACCAAAAATTGAGTAAATATCTTTTTCATCAAATCCAAATGCTCCTAAGAATGTACCTAAGTTAACATTTTTGTTCTTGTCGATTTTTACTTTAACTGCATCAAGTGTAGCTGTTGTAACTTTGTGAGACACTTCAATTCAAGATCCAATTCTAGGTAAAATTTCTACCTTGTTGAAAAGGTCATCTGATTGTTTGTTACGTACACTAAGTCCAAAGTAAGCTCCTGGTGAACGAATAAGCTGACTTACAATAACTTTTTCACTACCATTGATGATAAAACTTCCACCAGAAGTCATATATGGAATTTCTCCAATTAAAACATCATCAATTTTAGTTTCTCCAGTTGCTGAAACCTCTTTTTTAAGAGTTGCAAAAATTTTGGCACTAAAGTTAATTCCTTTAGCTTTACATTTTTTAATCTCTTCACCTTCACTTGTAATTTTTTTGAAAGGGTATTCAATTTTAAGTGAGTTTTTAACATAATCAAGTTTTACCGATTTGTTTGCAGCTTCAATTGGATACACTTCCATTAAAAGTTCCTGAATTCTTTTGGTCATAAAAAGTTCAAAACTATCTTTACTTGTTTTAAGAATATCAAAAACAGGAAGTGATTGTTTTGTTAATGAATAATCACGTCTTTCTGTTTTAGGACCGAATTTACGAACTTTATAATTAGTTGCCTTCATAAACATTCCTTTCTATAAAATGATTAAAAGGATGCTACGCATCCATAAAGTAAATAAATTTTACCATAAAAAGGTAAATATAGACTAGAAAATTTTAAGTTTATTTATAGTGAATTTTTCGCTTCTTTTTAAGCCATAGATTATAGTGATTTTAAGATCCAATTTGGCTTTTAAATTTCTTACAAAAATTTGCGCAGTTCGCCTTTGATTTTTTTGTAAGATTTCTTTTTTAGATTTTTTTGGAAATTTTTTTCAAAAATTCCTAAGACTTTTCACCTTTAAAAGCAATCAAAAAACACGTATAAAACGTGCTTTTTGATTAGTGAATTTTTCTAATTTTGTAACTAACTACTTCTAAGAAAATGAAAAAACAAATTAGTGGTAAAAATAAAGGGATAATTTGACCATAAAGTTCTTTGTTTTGGTAATGAGCGTAAATCGAACCCATTCCTATTGGCATAAAAATTCCAAAAGTAACAGCATCTCGGCACGCACCTTCAAATTCAAAAAACATTAAGGCAATTAAATCATGTTTAATTGCACGGAACTTGAATTTCATAAAAACAAAAAAGTTTGAATGCCCTACCCGTTTCATTGTGGTTATTTCTTTTTGGTTAATCGCGTTAAAGCTTTCAGCAATTTTTCTTGAAAGCGATCTAAAAACGCTAAAAGCAATTAAGAATGTCATAAGACCAGAAGCATTGGTTAAATCAATAAATAAATAATACAAAACAACAATAGGGATAATTCTAAAAGCAATTAATAAAACTTTTAAAGGTAAATGAACGTAACTCTTCTGGTTTTTTTCACTAATTAAATAACCATATAAAATAGCAAAAATAGTTCCTAAGAAAGTTGCTGTATAACCCTGAAAAATAACGATTAAAGTGTAATAAAACGGTGTTTTATCATCATGATATTTTGAAAAATCAAAACTGAAAAAGTCTGCTAAATAAATTTTAAAAGCATGATAATCAAAAGAACTAGCTTGAAAATCAAATAGACAAGATACACATAAAATAAGCATTAAAAAAAGGAATAAATACTTAATAATTCTTCTTCAGTTATATTTAAAGGAAGTAGGAACTTTGGTATCAAAATTAATTGATGAAGATTCAAATAAAACCTTATTAAAAAATAGCATAATAAGCTCTAAAATAAGAATTGAAAGTAGCATTATTGCAAGGGAAATACCTAAAAATTGCATTTTATCTGGAAGGTAGTTTTTATAAAATCACCCAACCCCGATAATACCTAATTTCCCTAAAATACTGGTTCATCTTAAGTTAGATTCAAATGAATAAATAAAAAATAAAAGAACTTTGTTTTTTAATTGTCCTAAGACATTAATTCGAAATGATTGAAACTTTGACATTCCCCCACGAATAGATTGTCAATATTTAAAATAATCTAAATTAGAAAATAATTCACTAAGATATCTTGTTAATCATAATCATGTAAATCAAGCAATAATTAAAGTAGCTGCTAACGATCCTTTAAAACCACTTTGAAAAAATGAGAATAAAATAAGCACTGGAAAAGCTCTTAAAAAGCCACAAAAGAACTTATTTAGAAGCGAAAATCATTTGCGTCTGTGCAGCTCACTAGTTGAAAGATAAGCACTAAAAAACGCCATTGAAAAGCCTATAAAATTACCTAAAGCAACATATTTAAGTGTTACTCATAGGTATTTTAGGTTCCTAACTCATAAATTCTCTCCAGGGAAATTAAATTCATCATGACTTAAAAAAGAAAAAAGTTTATGTAACTTTTCCTTAAAATAGACACTGCCACCTTTTGCAAACTGGAAAGTGTCAAAATAAACCATACCAAAAATAAATAAAGCAATTGAAGTGAGTAAAACAAAATAGAAAATATACTTTTTCCACTTTCAAAGAATGTATTTTTCTCTTAAAGTAGTAAAGTGGTGTGCTTTGTGAAAAATTCTATTTAAAAAACTCATAGAAATTTTCTTTATTAAAGTCTTTTTGTTCAATTACTTTAGCGATATGACCATCTACAAACACAATTAATTTATCGCAGTATCTTTTAGCAAGCTCAAGGTCATGTAGTGCTAAAATTACTGCTTTGTTTTCATTAGTAAAAAGCCTAAAGTCTTCTAATACAATTTCAGCATTGTGAATATCTAAATTAGAAACTGGTTCATCAGCAAGAATGATTTTGGAATTTTCAAAAAGAGCAACAGCAATACTAATTCTTTGTTTTTGTCCACCGCTTAATTTTTTAACTGGAACAAAAGTTTTTTCTTGAATATTTAGAGATTTTAAAATGGCATAAAGTCTTTCGCGTTCTTCTTTATTAATGTAATTAAAGAAATTTGCAAAAGGATTTTTGTATTTTCGATATAACCTAAGAACATTAGTGAAAACATCATCACTTTCTACTAAATTAGGATCTTGCGTAATGTAACTAATTTCTTTTTTATCTTCTCTTGTGATGTTTTTGTTGTTTTTTCCAAATACAAAAACATCACCTGTTGTAATTAAACTAGGATCTAAAATTGCATTAATTGTTGTTGTTTTTCCAGCACCTGAAGGGCCGATAAATCCAATGATTTGACCTTCAAATACTTCTAAATTTAGCTCATCTAAAAGAGTAATTCCGTCTTTTACATAAGAAACATTTTTAAATTCGACTATAGGTTTTTTCATATATAAAGTTTATCTTATTTTGAAGATCTTTCATACATTTCAAGCACTGACTTAGCATTATCTTCAACAATTGAGTAACCATTAAATCCTTGGTAATCTCCTCAAGTGTTTTTATTTGCTTCCATCATTTTAACAAAAGCTTTTGCTACAGCATCTTGAACTTTTTTAGGCACTCTTTTGTTAAATACACCTAAGTTATAAGGTAATGGGTTAGTTAATGTTAAAATTTCTAATTTCTCACCTTCGATTTTTGGAGTGTATCTGTCTGCTTTTTTTACAGATGTATATCCAAAACTTCCTTGGTTATCAAAAAGAATTTTCTTATCACTGTGTTTTGTTTGTCAATCTTTGATTGATCCATTTGTAAAATCTCTTGAATGATCTGCAAGCTCTTTTCCAAGAGTTGTGAATGCATTTCCTTCTTTATTAAAATGAAGTTTTAATAAGTTTTGTGGTAATAAATATTTACTTCCTGAATCTGGGTCTCCATGAACAATACCAAATGATCTAAATTTTTCTCAATCTTTATCATTTCAGGCTTTTTTGATCGCAGCTCTTGTTGCATCATCTCCGGAAATTCAAATCATCCCTCTTTGGAAACGAACTTTTTCTGTTGGGCTTTGATATTGATCTGTGTGGATTACACCGTTAAAGTTAGTTCACTGCGCGAATGGTTTTTCATTAAATTTATCTGATTCGATTTTAGCTACTTTTCTTAAGTAATCATTTTCTAATGTTCCATCTGTGTAGTACCCTTCTTGAGTATCACCTAAGAAAGTATTAGTTAATGTTTGAACCCTAACATCAAGTTTGTCAAGATTATTTTTTAAAGCACCTGCTGCCACGAACGCAAAATCTACTCCATCTGCGTTTTGTCCACCTTTTTTAAGAGCGGCGATTGTGCTTGTTTTATCTAATGTTGAATTAGATTTAAACACTACATCATATCCAGCTTCTTTTAATTCTTTGCTGAAGTATTCTTTGAATTCTCCATATACCTTTTCATCAGTTACTTCACTACTTTCTAAAGCAACATAAAGTGTTTTAAAATTTGTTTCTTGGTTTTGACAAGCCACAAATAGTGGTAATGGAGCTAGTACAACAGCTCCTAAACTAAGTTTTTTAAAAAATTTCATAAAAAAATCCTCTCCTGGACAGGCGAGGAAAATAAAATACCGACTCGCTCCGCTAGCATTACCTAGTTCAGCTTCTAAGAGTATTTCTCAGCTTGTAAAATTACAAGCACCCCTGTCCTTACGTATATTATACTAAAAAGTGCATATATCCTAATTAAACCATATACTTTTTATGCTTTTTGCAGGTATTTTTAAAGATTTTTTTATTTTTGAGATGTTTTTAATTATTTAGTAACCAAAACAAAGAAAAAAACACACTATAAATTCGGTAATTAATCCAAATTATAGTGTGTTAAATTGTTATTGTTAAATTATTATTTATCTTTTTTGTTTACTTCACTATTTCTAACCATATTTTGCGCTTTAAAGTTTTTGTAAGCAATAACTTTAACTACAAATGGGTTTACATATTTTTGAGTAATTCCTTGGACAAATAAATAGAATACTGGCGCCATTAAATCACCAAAAATCATGGCAATAGTTGCACTCTTAATTGAAGTGCTGAATTGAGTTCATGAAACAAGAGTCTTTGTGACTGTTTCAGTTTTACCTTCACCTAATACATTTGTTATTGATTTTGAAATATAAGCGCCTTCTTTTCCGCTTTGGTGAATTAAAATAGGTAATTGTTGAGCAAATCCTCTAGCTGGATTAATTGCTGCTGTACCACCTAAAATCCCCATTCAAACACTTAATGAAATAATGAACATAATCATTAAATCTCTGTATTTGTCATTAATGTTAGGTGAGAAGATTGGGAAAAGTAAAATTGCTGTCATTACCATTTCAATAAAGAAGATTCATACGCTACCAATAGAAACTTTAGTTTCATATGGTAATTTTTCAGCATTTTCAATTAATGATCAAGACTTTTCAAAAGCATTGTATGCATCAATTGGTGAATTTGGAAGACCTTGTGCATGCTTAGTTGTTAAAAGACCAACTCCATAAATAATTAATCCAGCTGTAATTGCTCCTAAAACTTGGATAAATAATTTATAAAGTGTGTATCAACCCGTGTTAGTTCCGTTAAGGAAACGAGTAAGTGTAACTGATGGGTTTAAGTCACAACTTCATCTAAGGAAGATGAAAAGCACAATTCCTACAGCTATATAACCTGCATAAAATCCTACAATAATTGGGTGAAGGAAAAAGTGTTCAATAACTTTTTCACTTGTTACAAAAATACTTAATCCAGCAAGTAAAAGTGAAATTGTAATAGTTCCAAAATATTCTGAAAAACCATGAATAATTCAAGTTTTTAGATCTTTTGGTTTTTGAGCATTAGCTCTTTTTTCTTTAGCTAACTTGAAAAAATCAAAAATACCAAACTTTTCGCTATTGTCAACTGTTGTCATATAATTATCCGTTCTTTATTCTTCCGTTATCCATAATTCTTAATGCGTGTTCAAAGTTACCTTTTTGCGCATTATCAGCATTATCAAGAGTTGCTTTAGCAATTTGTGTTAAAGCAAGATCAGTTAAAAATGCTTGGTGAGATGTAATGATTACATTTGGTAAATCGATAAGTTCTTTTCATTCAGGGTCAAGTTTCATAAGATCATTTTTTCTATCTGAAACATCTTCGTAGAATCTTCCTTCTTCTCTTTCAAGAACATCTGTTGCAAGTCCACGAAGTTTACCATCTTTAAGCCCTTTTAAGACAGCTTTAATGTCTAAAAGTTCTCCACGAGCTGTATTAACAATCACAGCTCCTTTTTTCATGACTTTAACTGCTTCTTCATCAATTAAGTATCTTGTTGAAGAAAGAAGTGGAGCATGAATTGACACAAAATCACTTTGTTTAAGTAATTCTGTAATTGATGTAAATTCAAAACCAAGTTCATTTGCTAAGTTAGGAAATTTTTCAGCTGCGTATGAGTCAAATACTAATACTTTAGCTCCAAGCCCTTTAGCAATTTTAATAAAACATTGTCCAATTTTTCCAGCACCAACAACACCAATTGTTGAGTTGTTAATGCAAAGACCATCAAGTCCATCAAGTGAGAAATTGTAATCTCTAACTCTATCATTTGCAATGATGATATTTCTGTTAAGTGTCATCATTAATGAAGCTGCAAATTCAGCAACTGATTCAGCTGAGTAGTTGAAAATTCTAAATACTTCAATCCCAAGTTCATTTGCTTTTCTAATGTCAACTTTGTTGTATCCCATTGATCTTTGAAGTCAAACTTTAATCCCCATTTTTGCTAAAACTTCTAAGATAACTTTGTCTCCATAAGTGTTAACAAAACCACAAACTGCATCAAAACCTTCAGCTTTTTTTACAGTATTTAAATTAAGATTTTCTTTAAAATATGTAATTTCGTGACGACCATTATTGTATTTATCAAAATATTTTTTATCATATTCTTTAGCATCGAAAAAAGCTATTTTCATATTATCGTCCCTCCTAAAAATAGTTAATTGCGTTATTAATTGTTTTATGCTAATTATATTTAATTATTATTAATAATACAAAATATGTAAACTTGTAGAAAAAAAATGTGGAATTTTTCCACTATAAAATAATTTTTTTATATTAATAATGTAGGGAGAAAAAATGAATACAGTTTTACTTTATTTAACGCATTATTTAAAAACAAATTATTTGCAAATTTACAAAAATTTACTCAGACCAAATCAAATTGAAATTGAAAGTTTGAAAAAAGTAGAAAGTGAATATTTCATACAAAAAATTGAGTTTTTTACAATTTTTGATGTTTTTTATCCAAAGTCACTCCTTATTTGCAAGAATGTTCCAATGGTATTTTTTTACAAAGGAGATCTGTCAATTTTAGAAAAATACTCAAAAGTTTATCTGATTAATGAAATTCAAAATGTCCAAACTGAAGAAATTTTAAATGACATTATTTTGAAAAACAAGAAAAATTGTGCATTTGTTTTGTGCGGGTATAAGCAAGAAAGGGATCTTGAAGAAAAATTAAAAGCAAATAATTGTAAAATAATTTACTTTTGTGCTAGTGGTTTAGATCAAATAAATCACTTGGAAAAAGATAATCCAAATTATTTCTTTATTTCACCATTCCCAATCAAAACTCACCCTAAAAAGGAATATTTTTACATCAATAATTTTCTTGCTGCAGCTTTTGCTAACTCACTAATTTTTATCTCTTCTGAAAAAGAAAGTAAAGCTAATAATTTGGTTAATTGCTTCCTGAATTTAGGTAAGGAAATTTATTGCTTTCCTGCCCAAAACTTAGAAGATGGAAATAACGAATTAATTAAATCAGGAGCTAATTTAATTACTAAAATTGAAGAAGCAATAAAAAATAACCCCTAAGGGTTATTTATTTAATATATTAGTTTTGTTTTTCAGGGTAAACAGAAACAAATTTTCTATTTCTTCTGCATTCGTATTTTACGTAACCATCAATTAATGTGTAAAGTGTATCGTCTCCACCTCTTTTTACATTGTTACCTGGAAAAATTTTTGTACCTCTTTGACGGTAAATAATTGATCCAGCTGTTGCAAATTGTCCATCACCTAACTTAGCACCTAATCTCTTACTGTGGCTATCACGACCATTACGGGTAGAACCACCGGCTTTTGTTTTTGCCATTTTCTAAGTACCTACTATCCTAAAATTTCTGTAATTTTAATTCTTGTATATGGTTGACGGTGTCCAAGTTTTCTTTTGTGAGTAGATTTTGCATTGTGACGGTAAACAACGATTTTTTTAGCTTTACCTTGTTTTTCGATTACACCTGATACTTTTGCATTTGTTAAATAAGGTCTACCAACTTGATCATTTACTACTAATACTTTATCAAAAGTAACAACTGATCCTTCTTCGCCTTCTAATTTTTCAACGAAGATTGTTTGATCTTTTTTAACTAAAATTTGTTTTCCACCTGTTTCGATAATTGCGAACATGCATTACCTCCATTTTGTGGCTCGTCTTTAAGGTGTTGCTTAGCAATCTTTAAAACCTTTTTAGAACGGTTACAAAAAAGTAACATTAGTATTATAAAAGAAATTATGAAAAAGCATAATGAAAAAAGTGCAAATTATGCACTTAAATTGGATTAAAAAACTGAATAATAATCTAATGTATCCTGAGTTTCCAAGTTACAACCTGTAAAAAAACGAATACATCTACTATATAGACGTATTCGTTTTTTTGTCTTAAAAATTACTAGAACTATTTATCTAGTATGTTGTAAAAATCACTATATATTTTGTTTAACTCTTTGTGTGATGGATCTAAATTATTTGTAATTTCCGATACTACTTCATCATTTACTATTTTTTGAGTTATAGTTATAAGTTTTAAAGCATCTATAAATTTGTTAATTGTAATTTTCTGAATTTCTCCATTTGTTTCATAGAATTTTTTCAGTTTAAAGATTGAATATTTTAGAACAACAAGAGATAAGAAACATAAAAATACATGCGCTAGAATATGCTCTTCTTTATGAACAAAAATAGGTCTAATTTCAAGTGATGATTTTAAAATACGAAAACCTTCTTCTATTTTTCATTGTTGTCTATAAATTTCATTTGCTTTTTCTGCTGATAAATCAAGGATATTTGTTTCTATCATATAAAATCCATCTTGATCAGCTATTTTCTTTATTTTGTCATAGTTTAATCTTCCAACTGTGACACCATCTACATCCATATATTTTCTTTTGTATTCTGGAACCAAATCGCTTAAGCATATTGTTCCGCCAATTGATTTTTTATTAATTCTATCTATAAGGTTTTTTCTTTTTACTTTATCTAATGTTTCTTTTGAAGGACTAAAATAAACAATTTGTTTTCTGTAATTACCATTAAATCTTTTCTTATTTCAAGAAGATTCAATAATTCTTTCTTTAGAAAATATATTATTTATGCACATATAATCTTTATCTTGAACTATAAAGTTTCTTGATTCAGCATTTAAATTATCAATTCGTTTTTGAAATATAAATTTATAACCTTTTTGTTCTAAAAATCTAATGTTTGCACTTTGACTTAACCCTCTATCAGCAATTACAACAACATCTTTTATGTTATAAATTTTCTTCATTTCAACTAAAAATGTTATTAAAGTTTGCGAATCAGCTGTGTTTCCTGGAAAAACTTTGTAGTGAAAGGGAATTCCATTGTTATCTGTGGCCATTGCTATTACGATTTGATCTTCATTGTGTTTTCCATCTTTTGAAAAACCTTTATTTCTTATTCCGCTTCTTGAAAAGCTCTCAAAATAAACTGTTGTATTATCAAAATGTATAACTTTTTCATTTCTATCAGTTAACTTTTTCAATTTATCATAAAGATTTAATAGTATAGTGTTTTTGTTTTCTAAAAAAATATCTAAGTAATTATAAATAGATGACTTTTTAATGTTTAAACCTTGGATAAAGTCATTTTTATTTTTGTATTGACAAATATAACTTCTAGGGAAAATTATTCTTGTTCCTATTATAAATTCGAGCACTTCTTGAAGAGATTTGTGTTTTGAATTTGGTAAAAAACTAAACAATTCTAATTCTTTTATAACTTTATAAATTAAATCGATACCAATGTTTTTAACATTGGTTCGTACTGACATTGGTTCCAATAGTTCAAAAAATTTAGATTTTACAGCTTTTTTATCTGAACTCACTTCTATAAGTTTGGCTAGTGGTTTTATATCTTCCAAACTAGAAAGAGAATATTTTTCTTTAATTTCTTCTCAGTATCCTACACCAACCATTTGACTAATACCTTTACCATAACCATTAGAAACTGCTAAACCAAGATAAGTTCCTTTTGACTTTTTTGTTTTGCATAAAATGTAATTACTCATAATTAAATTATATCATATAGTTTGAGTAGTTTTAGTAAAAAAGATATTTTTTATTAAAAAATACTCATATACTTTAGTATATGAGTATAAATTTTTCCTGATTGCAAAGTTGCTCTTAACTTGGAAACTCAGGATTAGTATTATAAAAGAAATTATGAAAAAGCATAATGAAAAAAGTGCAAATTATGCACTTAAATTGGATTAAAAAACTGAATAATAATCTAATGTATTTGAAGCTTTTTTGACATTGTTATTTCATTTAAATTGAACTAATTTATCTTTAATTTCACCTTCTGGTGCAATTGCACTTTTGATTAGACCCACTAGCGGAGCAATTGAACTAATGATAAGTGGCAAACTTGTTATAAGTGTTGATAATGCAAAACCAGCTTCTGTTTTTAGTTCTTTTTGAGATTCAATTTTTTCTAGTTCATTTAATTTCATATTTCCTCCTATTTTTTATATAAAAAAAGGATTAAAAAGGAGAAAAAAAGAGCAATAAGAATTATTGTTCTACATATTGAGTATTGAATTTTCCGACTATCCCATCAATAACATTGATTGAAATTCAAATATTTGGATCAATTAATTTTAAATCATGAATTAGTGATTTAGCTTCTAAATAAAGAATAACTGTTTCAATTTTGTAGCTGTATTCCCCAGTATATCCAGATTTAAAACGAGTAATTCTGTATGAGTGTCAGTAGTTGATTAATTTAAAGTAAGCCATAATTTGTTTTGGATCGCTAGAAACAATTACTAATGATGTCTTTTTGTATTTTGGATATAAAAGGTTAACAGTTAAATTAGTTGTGATAATGTATGTGAAAGTTGAAAGCTCTCTCATTCCAAAGTAAATTTGTTGTGTTTGAACTTTGGTATCTTGTTTAAGAAGTTCATTGAATTTTACTAAATCAATTGTCCCATTAGGATTAAGTGTAATTTCTTCCGGACTAACTACATAATGCTTTAAATTAGGACTTAAAGCTCCATAAATAATTAAGAAAATACTTGCAGTTACAAAGGAAATAATAGTTAAAACACCACCAATGCTTTTTTTAGATTTAGTTGAAAAGTAGTAAGCTACAATGTCAGTTCCACCTGTTGAACCACCAGCTTTTCATGAAATGGCAATTCCAATTCCAATAAAGAATGAACCAATTGTTCCATATAGTAAAATTGGTCAAGTTTGTCCTTCTTGATATCAAGCTTCTTTTTGTGAAATCACCCTCTCACCAACTGTGAATGAATCTTTAAATCCATCTGGTACAAAGTTAATTTTTGACATGAAAAAATCATGCACTTCAGGAATGGTGAAAACAAGGTTAACTAAAATCTGAGAAATCATAAAGAAAAGAGTTAAATACAAAAAGCTCTTCTTAATTTTTCTTCAATAGAGAATAAATAATGGTAAATTTACCCCAAAGTAAATTAGGGAAAAATATGGTTTTAAAATAGGCAAAAGAATTGTTAAAAGTGTTGGAATACCAGTTAATCCTGAAGGAATTGTATCGGCTCTTAAAAGAAAGAATTGAATTCCGAAGTTAAAGATAATTGCACTAACAATAATCATTAAAATTCTTCTTCAATATCTTTGTCAAAGCTGCGGAATTGTTAATTTATGATTACGATTATTAAAAAGGTACCGTCCCATTTTGTATTTTAAAAAATTAACATCTTCAGTTGCTATATTGATATGGTTGCTATCTCATTCTTGAAAATTATTTTGTAATGAAAAATCTTGAATAATTTGTTTTTTATTACCATTTTTTACACATTTTCAAAATTTATGCTTTTGGAAAATGTTGATTTTCATTTTGTGAGATATATCATCTTGAAGGTTTATAGGTTCTTTTGTTTCTTCATTTTTATCAATGTTATTTTTCATAAAATCTATTTTATCATTTTCTAATTTTTAATGAAAAAATAGAACAAAAATCCAACCTTATTTGGCTGGATTTTCTTTTTGTCGTTTTTCTTTCGAAGCAATTTCCATAATTATCGAAATAAGAGATGTTATGATGAATAAACAAATTCCAATAAAGATAAATGAATCAGCTAAATTTAATGTTCCTCTATCTTTAATAAAGTTGAAAAAGAATCAATCTTTTACGTGCCCTTTGAAAAGGCAACGATCTAAAAAGTTTCCCATATCTCCAGCTGAAAGAATTGCTAGTGCCACAATGTAAAAATACACTCTTTTTTTCTTTTCAGTTAAAAACATTATTGAAGTTAGAGTCACTAGAAAGATAATTGCGCTTAAGACTTGGATTAAAACAATATTTGCATTCTCTCAAAGTGTTACTCCACGGTGTCAAATGCTTCTGATGGTAATTAGTCCAAATTTTGTTCATTGTGATGAAACATATGGATAAATACTTTCAGCAGGTTTTCTAGTTCCATCAGGCATTATAACTGTACCATTTAGATCTAAAGTATTAATATCGCCATGATGAAAAATAAATGTTTTAGTTAATTGATCGATTAAAAGGAAAACTGCAAATACACTTAAGAAAATTAAATAGTTAATTAAGATTTTTTTCTTATTGTTTTTTAGGTGGCTTACAAATCTATTAACTAAGTTTTTTAAATAGTTTTTGATTGTTGTTACATTATTCATTTAATTTAAGTTCAACTTTCTTAAAACTTGGTCGCAATTTACACAAATTTCACCAGCCATATCTTTAGCTTCGAAGTGGTTTCAGCAACGAAGACATTTTTCAGAAGTAAATTTCACTACTTTTAATTTATCTCCATCACTTACTTTCCCTACCATTAAAAGAGTAGCAAGGTTTAACTCTTTAGTAAATTGATCTACTGAATTATCAAGAACAAGCTCTAATTCATTTGAACGTTTTACATTTCCATTTTTAATTTCATTTTCAATTAAAACGTTAACTTTTTCTCTAAGTTCAAAGAACTTATCAAATTTAGCAACAAGATCTTGATCCACCTTTAATGAATTTAAATTGTCAAAGCGTTCAAACATTATTGATTCAAATTTATTTTCTTTGTTAAAGTGTGAATATGCTTCTTCTGCTGTAGTAGGCATAATTGGTGCAATAACTTTAATTACAAAATCTAAGATTTCATATAAGTTAGCTTGAACCATTCTTCTTTCAGTATCATCAGCTGTCCTTACATAAAGAATGTCCTTAGTAATTGAAAGGTAGAAAGCAGAAAGATCAACAATGTAATTATTTAAGTGTTTAATTACATTAATAAAACGATATTCATTATAAGCATTAATAATATTTACTTTTAGCTCTGCTAATTTGTTTTGAACATATTCGTGAATTCCTTCACGTTTGATATTTGGTTCGTATTTAAAGTCGCTAATGTTCCCAAGTAAGAACTTAATTGTGTTTCTTATCTTACGATAAAGTTCAGTGTTTTGATCTAAGATTTCATTTGAAATATTAACATCATTTGAGTATTCTGAATTAGCTACTCAAGTTCTTAAAATGTCAGCACCTCTTTGTTTTACAACATCAATTGGAGAGATTGTATTTCCTTTTGATTTTGACATTTTTTCACCCTTACCATCAAGAGCAAATCCATGTGAAATAAGTTGTTTATAAGGTGTTACGCCTTTGTAAGCTACTGAGTTAATAATTGATGAGTTAAATCATCCACGGTATTGATCAACTCCTTCAAGATATAAATCAAATGGAGATTCAATTCCTTTTTCAATATCAACAGCAATAGATGAAACTCCTGAATCGAATCAAACATCCATAATGTCCATTTCACGAGTGTAACCTAAATTACGGTAGCTTTCAGGAAGAAGTTCATCGGTTGTTTTTTCATATCAAATATCTGAACCATGTTTTCTTACAAGATCAATTACATAATCGAAAAGCTCTTCTTTAAAAACAGGATTTTTATCTTGATCATAGAAAATGATAATTGGAACACCTCAAGCTCTTTGACGCGAAATTGTTCAATCATGACGATTTTCAATCATTTGGAAAAGTCTTTTTTTAGCTCATTCTGGGTGTGTTTGTACTGAAGAATCAATTTGCTCAAGGATTTGATCTCTAATTTTGTCAATTGAAACAAATCATTGTGTAGTTCCTCTATAAATAATAGGTTTATGTGTTCTTCAATCATGTGGGTATGAGTGTTTTAAACGCTCAAAATGCATCATATTTTCACCAAGGTACTCGCTAATTAATTTGTTAGCATCTTCATAGAAAATACCATCAAATTGGGTGTTTGTTTTTTCGATAAACCCTTTATCTGAAATGTGCATAATCATTTCTAATTTGTTATCAAGACCAATTTGGAAGTCATCTTCACCAAAAAGTGGAGCAATATGAACTAATCCAGATCCATTTTCGTCAGTAACGTGATGCCCAAGTACAACTGGAGCTTCGAATTTTAAAATAGGTGTTTGGTAAGTAATTTTGCCAAGCTCTTTACCTAAGAAAGTTCTCACCACCTGGAAGTTTTCTCATTTAAAAGTAGCTGCTAATTTGTCAAGTAAAGTTGAAGCTACAATGAATTTTTGATTATTTACTTTAACTACTGAATATTCAATTTTCTCTCCAAGAGCAACTCCGGCATTAGCTAAAAGTGTTCAAGGTGTAGTGGTTCAAATGATTAATTTATCTCCAGGGTTAATTGCTTCCATATCTGAAGAGACAATACTGAAAGAAACAAAAATTGAAGGACTAACTACATCTTGGTATTCCACTTCAGATTCAGCAAGAGCGCTTTGAGATGATGGTGATCAATAAACTGGTTTTAATCCTTTATAAACAAGCTTATCAAATACCATTTTTTTAAACACTTCAAGTTGTTTTGCTTCATATTCTTTATCTAAAGTTACGTAGTATTTTTCAAAATCAGAGAACATTGATAAACTTAAGAATTGACTTTTTTGTTTTTCAACTTGTTTCATAGCATATTTAGCTGCTTTTTTTCTTAAGATAACTTTGTCAATTTCATCTTTGCTAATGTTCATTTCAACAAGCATTTTATGTTCAATTGGAAGCCCATGTGTATCTCAACCTGGCACATATGGTGAATAAAAGCCTTGCATTGTCTTATAACGAACAATGATGTCTTTTAAAATTTTATTAAGTGCATGACCTACGTGTAAATCACCATTTGCGTATGGAGGACCATCATGAAGAATAAATTTATCATTACGTGAGTTTTGCTCTAAAACCTTTTTGTAAATTTGATTCTCTAATCAAAACTTTTGAAATTGAGGTTCTTTAATTACTAAATTAGCTCTCATATCGAATTTAGTACTTGGCATATTTAAAGTTTTTTTGTAATCTAAAGACATAATTTACCTTTCAAATTTTAATTTTCATCGCTGTAATTGTTGTATATTTGTAAACATTTTTCACAATCCAAAGGAGCTACTTCTCTTATGTAATGATTGTGTTTTTGCGGAACAGCTCTAAAACCATTTACTTTATAAGTTCTTTCAGTATAAATATTAGTATTTTTTATTGCATATTTAACTCTTATTTCAACAGGAACATCACCAGGTAACTGTGAGACAGCCAATATTTCAGTTTCAATATCAAATGATTTTGTTGAATTTTGACTAGAAATAAATACATCTAACTGAAATGGATCATGACCTTTAATAGCACGGAAACAATCTAAAGCTTCAGCATTATAATCACTTATTTCTTGAGATTTATCTTTTGGGAATTCAATATTGATAATCCCAGCGTTGATAAAAATATCTGGTTTGCCGCTTGTCACTTGGCTTTTTAACTGATTTTCTCATTCAATAATTGCATTTTTTAAATCTCTTCTAGTTACTGAATTATTACATGCGACAAGAAGAATTGGACATGCAGTAATTACACTAGTTGAAGCGAGAATTCCTAAGGCTTTTTTACTCATAAACTATTCCTATTCTACTAGTAATTTTAAATAAATTATATAAAAAAATTACTCTTATTTATTAACTTTTAGCCAACAAATAAGAGTAATTTTTTGGTGGCCCCGGCAGGAATCGAACCAGCGACACACAGAGCTTCAATCTGTTGCTCTACCAACTGAGCTACAGGGCCATAATGGCGGTCCAGACGGGGATCGAACCCGCGTTCTCCTCCGTGACAGGGAGGCGTATTAAACCACTTTACCACTGGACCATTTTGGTTGCGGAGGCAGGACTTGAACCTACGACCTCCGGGTTATGAGCCCGACGAGCTGCCAACTGCTCTACTCCGCTATATAATTCTATAAAGAGATGGCGGGTGATGAGGGATTCGAACCCCCGCGGGCCGTGAAGCCCCTGCTAGTTTTCAAGACTAGTCCCTTCAGCCGGACTTGGGTAATCACCCATACAATGGTGGACCTAACAGGATTCGAACCTGTAGCCGACCGGTTATGAGCCGGTTGCTCTAACCGTTGAGCTATAGGTCCAGCACTATTTTGGTCTTATGCTTTATAGAACAATAAGATTTGGTAGCACCGGTGAGATTCGAACTCACGACCTTCCGGGTATGAACCGGATGCTCTAACCAACTGAGCTACAGTGCCATAATGGTGGAGAGTATGGGATTCGAACCCACCACCTCCTGCGTGCAAGGCAGGCGCTCTAGCCAAATGAGCTAACCCCCCATTAAATGGTGAAGAAGACAGGATTTGAACCTGCGACCACTACGTCCCAAACGTAGCGCTCTGCCAAGCTGAGCTACTTCTCCATCTTCTAAAAATGTTGCTTTTATATTATACACAAAAAAATTTTAATCACTAACATTTTTTGCTTTTTTTTATTTTTTTGTGTGCATTTTTAAGATGCTTATTTATTATAGCATATTTTTAAAATGGAGAAGAATTTTTTTCAATTTTCTTAAAATTTTTATTTGTCTCTCTCCAGATAAATGTTTGACAAAATAAAAGAAGTTACTATCTGCATCAATATGATTTTCAAATAGCTTATCTACGCTATCAAAACTAAGATTAAAGTAATAAAAGATATAATCAACTATAAATTCTAAAAATAGTTCTGTTGTTGCATTTTTCATTTCTTTTTTAAGATTTGTTTCTTTATATTTGTAATTTAATTCATCAATTAATTCCTGATTTTCTAAATCCTCAATACTTTTGAGCACGATTTTACGAAAGTGCTTATATGCAATTATTTCAAAATAATCAAAGATTTGCTTTTTAATAATTTTTTGATCGATTTCAAGCTTAAGTTTTCTCAAAAATTCTTCAACTAAAATTCAAATACTATAAAAAGAATAATCGCTGTTTGTGATTCGAATTTCTTCTCTGAGATAATACATCAAAGTCACTTTCTTGGTACCCATTCTTCTGAAGTTAATGCACTTATTGTAATTTTTATAAAGATCTCAAAGATCAATTTCTAATAAGTTATCTTCATGAGAAGGATAAACTTCTCTTAAATAGTTATGAGCTCAAATTCACACTCCATGTTTAAGGGAGTATTTGCTTAGTAAAAGAAATGTTGTACTGCAATCACATTTATTATATTTTGGTTCATATTTTAGATTTTGTAAATCTAAAATGAATTGATCTAGTAGCTTTTTTATTTTATTATCAATATTTAAATAAACTAATTCAATTACTATCTCTTTTTTGTTAATAAGCTTTGAATCAACTTTAACATCAAATAAATATTTGCCTTGTGATAGATTATCAGTTAAGGATAACTCTCTTAATTTGAAATATTTACGTTTATAAAACATTTGTCAAAGTTCTTTTTGCTCTCTATAAGCATGATTTATTAAATCATGATGCCTAAATATATTAAATTCTTTAATAATTTCCTTGTTTTTCTCTATTTTTACAAATTCTGAAGTAAAATTTGCTTCTTTTTTAAGATCCATATAAATAATTCTAACAATTTCAGGTAAATTTAAATCATTTTACTTAATAAATGCAATAAAAATACCAAATAATGAATTTATTTCATAAAAAACAAGTTTCCAACTTGATAGTATAAAAATCAATAAATAAATGCTACTAACTAGGAAAACCCGTTGCATTAGACCCTTTAATTTGTGCTTTCCCAGTTGGTAGTATTAAAAACTAGTTTTCTTATAATACCTTGTTACTTGCTAGTATAAAATTGTGCTACTAAGTTGGAAAGGCAATAAAAAAACTCCACTAGGGAGTTATTTGTCCTCTGAAAACTGAATAGTAAATTTTTTATAATAATTCATTAAAATGTCTTGAATAACATCTTAACTTTTAAACCTATCAATTTATTAGTAATGGTCAGCTGAATGTATTACTACACTTACACTTCCATCCTATCAACCTCGTAGTCTACAAGGAATTTCAAGGGAATACTCATCTCTGAGGAGGCTTCCCACTTAGATGCTTTCAGCGGTTATCCCTTCCGTACTTAGCTACCCAGCTATGCTCCTGGCGGAACAACTGGAACACCAGCGGTACGTCCACTCCGGTCCTCTCGTACTAAGAGCAGCTCTCATCAATATTCCAACGCCCACATCAGATAGGGACCGAACTGTCTCACGACGTTCTGAACCCAGCTCGCGTACCGCTTTAATTGGCGAACAGCCAAACCCTTGGAACCGACTCCAGCTCCAGGATGCGATGAGCCGACATCGAGGTGCCAAACCTTGCCGTCGATGTGATCTCTTGGGCAAGATAAGCCTGTTATCCCCAGGGTAACTTTTATCCGTTGAGCGACTGCCGTTCCATGACGTACAGCCGGATCACTAAGTCCTGCTTTCGCACCTGCTCGACTTGTAGGTCTCGCAGTCAAGCACACTTCTACCTTTGCGCTCTACATATGGTTTCTGACCATATTGAGTGTACCTTTGAACGCCTCCGTTACCTTTTAGGAGGCGACCGCCCCAGTCAAACTACCCACCACGCACTGTCCCCCCACCGGATAACGGCGGCAGGTTAGAAACTCAACATACCAAGGGTGGTATTTCAACGGCGACTCCCTTAAGGCTAGCGCCTTAAGATCAACGTCTCCCACCTATCCTACACATGTTAGGCCAAGTTCCAATACGAAGTTGTAGTAAAGCTCCATGGGGTCTTTTCGTCTTGATGCGGGTACCCAGCGTTTTCACTGGGACCATAATTTCACCGAGTCTAGTGTTGAGACAGTTGAGAGATCATTGCGCCTTTCGTGCAGGTCAGTATTTAGCCGACAAGGAATTTCGCTACCTTAGGACCGTTATAGTTACGGCCGCCGTTCACCCGGGCTTCATTTCAACGCTTCGCATAAGCTAGCGCATCCACTTAACCTTCGGGCACTGGGCAGGCTTCACCCCCTATACATCACCTTACGGTTTAGCAGAGAGCTGTGTTTTTGATAAACAGTTGCCCCTCACAATTTACTGTGGCCAACTCAAAGTTGGCACCCCTTCTCGCGAACTTACGGGGTCATTTTGCAGAGTTCCTTAACACTAGTTTTCTCGCTCGCCTTAGAATACTCATCTTGGGAACGTGTGTCCGTTCTCGGTACAGGTGACCGTTATTTAAAACGTTTAGAAGCTTTTCTTGGAAGCATGAAATCACATAATTCGCTCAAATGAGCTATGCATCATACATCCCGGTTATAGAGTGCGCATTTAACTACACTCACCAGTTTGCATTTACCCCCAAATCCAATAATGGGTAATGTTATCCTTCTCCGTCACTCCATCACTAATAACAGCCAGTACAGGAATATTAACCTGTTATCCATCGAATACGCCTTTCGGCCTCTCCTTAGGTCCTGACTAACCCTGGGTGGACGAACCTTCCCCAGGAAACCTTTCCCAATAGGCGTTGAGGATTCTCACCTCAAATCGTTACTCATACCGGCATTCTCACTTCTTAGCGCTCCACCAGTCCTCACGGTCTGACTTCACCGCCCTAAGAACGCTCCTCTAACGTACTTTCGTACCCGTGGCTTCGGTATTGTGTTTTACTCCCGTTACATTATTGGCGCAAGATCTCTTGACTAGTGAGCTATTACGCACTCTTTAAAGGATGGCTGCTTCTAAGCCAACCTCCTAGTTGTTTATGAAATCTCACAACCTTTCTGACTTAACACAATTTTGGGACCTTAGCCGACGATCTGGGTTGTTGCCCTCGCGAGCCGGGACGTTAGCACCCCGGTTCCGACTGCATGACAATACACAATGGTATTCGGAGTTTGATTATAGTCAGTACCGCTAGGCGCGGCCATTCCATATTCAGTGCTCTACCACCAAAGTTTAACATCACACGCTAGCCCTAAAGCTATTTCGAGGAGAACCAGCTATCTCCAAGTTCGATTGGAATTTCTCCACTATTCACAAGTCATCCGGGCACTTTTCAGCGTACTACGGTTCGGCCCTCCACTTGGGGTTAGCCAAGCTTCAGCCTGCTCATGAATAGATCACATGGTTTCGGGTATATGACAACATACTAAACGCCCTATTAAGACTCGATTTCTCTGCGGCTCCGCTTTTATCCACTTAACCTCGCATGTTATCATAACTCGCCGGTCCATACTGCAAGATGTACGCCATCACCCTTTAATGGGCTCTGACTAATTGTAAGTAAGTGGTTTCAGAATCTATTTCACTCCCCTCCCGGGGTTCTTTTCACCTTTCCCTCACGGTACTAGTTCACTATCGGTGTCTGGTTAGTATTTAGCCTTACCGGATGGTCCCGGCAGATTCAGACAGGGTTTCACGTGCCCCGCCCTACTCAGGATACTATCAGAAGTCTTTATCATTTCGCTTACGGGAGTATCACCCTCTTTGCTTAGCTTTCCCACGCTATTCTGCTATGATAAAGATTTGTAACTTCATGTAGATAGTCCTACAACCCCGACTAATGTCGGTTTGGGCTCTTCCACGTTCGCTCGCCGCTACTAATGGAATCATTATTTATTTTCTCTTCCTGTTGCTACTAAGATGTTTCAGTTCACAACGTGTCTCGTCTGTATAACTATTTGATTCATTATACAGCAACTAGAAATTACTCTAGCTAGGTTTCCCCATTCGGAAATCCCCGTATCGTAGCTCATATCCAGCTCCACGAGGCTTATCGCAGGTAATCACGTCCTTCATCGACTTCCAGACCCAAGGCATCCACCACAAACTCTTACTTATTTAAAAGTTGTAACAATATTTACCTATTTGTTTGATGTATTCAAAGACATTTCAATAAATTATTATTTTTAAAATAATAATTAACTCGGTATCACAAAACAAATTGACTAATTTATTTTTTGATGTCGTTGTTATATTAATTTAATATCTTTACTTTACTATTCAGTTTTCAAAGAACAAAGAGAGAAAGTTCTCTCAAAACTAGATATATGACATGACATATTATTTGTCGTTAATATTTAATAATTTTTGTTGTATTTTTCAGCACTAAACTGAAAGGTGTACTCCGTAGAAAGGAGGTAATCCATCCCCACGTTCTCGTAGGGATACCTTGTTACGACTTCACCCCAGTCACCAGTCCTGCCTTAGGCAGTTGTCTCCGTAGTTAACAAAACCGACTTCGGGCATTACCAGCTCCCATGGTGTGACGGGCGGTGTGTACAAGACCCGAGAACGTATTCACCGTAGCGTAGCTGATCTACGATTACTAGCGATTCCGACTTCATGTAGTCGAGTTGCAGACTACAATCCGAACTGAGAATGGTTTTTTGAGATTTGCTCCACGTCGCCGTATTGCGTCTCTTTGTACCATCCATTGTAGCACGTGTGTTGCCCCACTCGTAAGAGGCATGATGATTTGACGTCGTCCCCACCTTCCTCCCGGTTACCCGGGCAGTCTCCCTAGAACGTTTAACTAAGGACAAGGGTTGCGCTCGTTGCAGGACTTAACCGAACATCTCACGACACGAGCTGACGACAACCATGCACCATCTGTCATTCTGTTAACCTCCACTATATCTCTATAGCTTTGCAGAAGATGTCAAGAGTGGGTAAGGTTCTACGCGTATCTTCAAATTAAACCACATGCTCCACCGCTTGTGCGGATCCCCGTCAATTCCTTTAAGTTTCACTCTTGCGAGCATACTACTCAGGCGGATGATTTAATGCGTTAGCTGCGCCGATGAGTTCCCCATCAGCTAATCATCATCGTTTACGGCGTGGACTACCAGGGTATCTAATCCTGTTTGCTCCCCACGCTTTCGTCTCTCAGTGTCAATATATGTCCAGTTAGCTGCCTTCGCCATGTTGATGTTCTTCCTTATATCTACGCATTCCACCGCTTCACAAGGAATTCCGCTAACCTCTACACAATTCTAGTTTGCCAGTATCCAATGCAATTTGGGGTTGAGCCCCAAGTTTTCACACCAGACTTAACAAACAACCTACAGACGCTTTACGCCCAATAATTCCGGATAACGCTTGCAACCTATGTATTACCGCGGCTGCTGGCACATAGTTAGCCGTTGCTTTCTGATAAGGTACCGTCAAGGTCAAGGCATTTCCTCCTCGACTTTTTCTTCCCTTATAACAGCAGTTTACAACCCGAAGGCCTTCATCCTGCACGCTGTGTCGCTCCATCAGGCTTTCGCCCATTGTGGAAAATTCCCTACTGCTGCCTCCCGTAGGAGTCTGGGCCGTATCTCAGTCCCAGTGTGGCGGATCAGTCTCTCAACCCCGCTAAACATCATCGCCTTGGTGAGCCATTACCTCACCAACTAGCTAATGTTACGCACCCCGATCCCCTTGTGAAGCTTTAAAGGCTCCTTTTATAAATACCTCATGCGAGATATTTAAGTATCCGGTATTAGCGCTAATTTCTCAGCGTTATCCCAATCAAGGGGGCACGTTAAGTACGTGTTACTCACCCATTAGCCGCTAAGTTCCGAAGAACTCCGCTCGACATGCATGTATTAGGCACACAGCCAGCGTTCATCCTGAGCCAGGATCAAACTCTCGAAAAAATTGACTGTCATGTACATTGTATATATCTAGTTTTCAAAGAACTTTTTTAATTTTATCTTGCAAATGTTGCTAATTTATTATAGCATAAACATTTTAATTTAAAAAACATTTTTTTAAAAATTTTTTTAAATTTCAGAGTTGCAAAAATTTTATAAGAAAACTCCTAAAAAAGGAGTTTCATTATTTTGTCCTCTGAAAACTGAATAGTAAATTTTTTATAATAATTCATTAAAATGTCTTGAATAACATCTTAACTTTTAAACCTATCAATTTATTAGTAATGGTCAGCTGAATGTATTACTACACTTACACTTCCATCCTATCAACCTCGTAGTCTACAAGGAATTTCAAGGGAATACTCATCTCTGAGGAGGCTTCCCACTTAGATGCTTTCAGCGGTTATCCCTTCCGTACTTAGCTACCCAGCTATGCTCCTGGCGGAACAACTGGAACACCAGCGGTACGTCCACTCCGGTCCTCTCGTACTAAGAGCAGCTCTCATCAATATTCCAACGCCCACATCAGATAGGGACCGAACTGTCTCACGACGTTCTGAACCCAGCTCGCGTACCGCTTTAATTGGCGAACAGCCAAACCCTTGGAACCGACTCCAGCTCCAGGATGCGATGAGCCGACATCGAGGTGCCAAACCTTGCCGTCGATGTGATCTCTTGGGCAAGATAAGCCTGTTATCCCCAGGGTAACTTTTATCCGTTGAGCGACTGCCGTTCCATGACGTACAGCCGGATCACTAAGTCCTGCTTTCGCACCTGCTCGACTTGTAGGTCTCGCAGTCAAGCACACTTCTACCTTTGCGCTCTACATATGGTTTCTGACCATATTGAGTGTACCTTTGAACGCCTCCGTTACCTTTTAGGAGGCGACCGCCCCAGTCAAACTACCCACCACGCACTGTCCCCCCACCGGATAACGGCGGCAGGTTAGAAACTCAACATACCAAGGGTGGTATTTCAACGGCGACTCCCTTAAGGCTAGCGCCTTAAGATCAACGTCTCCCACCTATCCTACACATGTTAGGCCAAGTTCCAATACGAAGTTGTAGTAAAGCTCCATGGGGTCTTTTCGTCTTGATGCGGGTACCCAGCGTTTTCACTGGGACCATAATTTCACCGAGTCTAGTGTTGAGACAGTTGAGAGATCATTGCGCCTTTCGTGCAGGTCAGTATTTAGCCGACAAGGAATTTCGCTACCTTAGGACCGTTATAGTTACGGCCGCCGTTCACCCGGGCTTCATTTCAACGCTTCGCATAAGCTAACGCATCCACTTAACCTTCGGGCACTGGGCAGGCTTCACCCCCTATACATCACCTTACGGTTTAGCAGAGAGCTGTGTTTTTGATAAACAGTTGCCCCTCACAATTTACTGTGGCCAACTCAAAGTTGGCACCCCTTCTCGCGAACTTACGGGGTCATTTTGCAGAGTTCCTTAACACTAGTTTTCTCGCTCGCCTTAGAATACTCATCTTGGGAACGTGTGTCCGTTCTCGGTACAGGTGACCGTTATTTTAAACGTTTAGAAGCTTTTCTTGGAAGCATGAAATCACATAATTCGCTCAAATGAGCTATGCATCATACATCCCAGTTATAGAGTGCGCATTTAACTACACTCACCAGTTTGCATTTACCCCCAAATCCAATAATGGGTAATGTTATCCTTCTCCGTCACTCCATCACTAATAACAGCCAGTACAGGAATATTAACCTGTTATCCATCGAATACGCCTTTCGGCCTCTCCTTAGGTCCTGACTAACCCTGGGTGGACGAACCTTCCCCAGGAAACCTTTCCCAATAGGCGTTGAGGATTCTCACCTCAAATCGTTACTCATACCGGCATTCTCACTTCTTAGCGCTCCACCAGTCCTCACGGTCTGACTTCACCGCCCTAAGAACGCTCCTCTAACGTACTTTCGTACCCGTGGCTTCGGTATTGTGTTTTACTCCCGTTACATTATTGGCGCAAGATCTCTTGACTAGTGAGCTATTACGCACTCTTTAAAGGATGGCTGCTTCTAAGCCAACCTCCTAGTTGTTTATGAAATCTCACAACCTTTCTGACTTAACACAATTTTGGGACCTTAGCCGACGATCTGGGTTGTTGCCCTCGCGAGCCGGGACGTTAGCACCCCGGTTCCGACTGCATGATAATACACAATGGTATTCGGAGTTTGATTATAGTCAGTACCGCTAGGCGCGGCCATTCCATATTCAGTGCTCTACCACCAAAGTTTAACATCACACGCTAGCCCTAAAGCTATTTCGAGGAGAACCAGCTATCTCCAAGTTCGATTGGAATTTCTCCACTATTCACAAGTCATCCGGGCACTTTTCAGCGTACTACGGTTCGGCCCTCCACTTGGGGTTAGCCAAGCTTCAGCCTGCTCATGAATAGATCACATGGTTTCGGGTATATGACAACATACTAAACGCCCTATTAAGACTCGATTTCTCTGCGGCTCCGCTTTTATCCACTTAACCTCGCATGTTATCATAACTCGCCGGTCCATACTGCAAGATGTACGCCATCACCCTTTAATGGGCTCTGACTAATTGTAAGTAAGTGGTTTCAGAATCTATTTCACTCCCCTCCCGGGGTTCTTTTCACCTTTCCCTCACGGTACTAGTTCACTATCGGTGTCTGGTTAGTATTTAGCCTTACCGGATGGTCCCGGCAGATTCAGACAGGGTTTCACGTGCCCCGCCCTACTCAGGATACTATCAGAAGTCTTTACCATTTCGCTTACGGGAGTATCACCCTCTTTGCTTAGCTTTCCCACGCTATTCTGCTATGATAAAGATTTGTAACTTCATGTAGATAGTCCTACAACCCCGACTAATGTCGGTTTGGGCTCTTCCACGTTCGCTCGCCGCTACTAATGGAATCATTATTTATTTTCTCTTCCTGTTGCTACTAAGATGTTTCAGTTCACAACGTGTCTCGTCTGTATAACTATTTGATTCATTATACAGCAACTAGAAATTACTCTAGTTAGGTTTCCCCATTCGGAAATCCCCGTATCGTAGCTCATATCCAGCTCCACGAGGCTTATCGCAGGTAATCACGTCCTTCATCGACTTCCAGACCCAAGGCATCCACCACAAACTCTTACTTATTTAAAAGTTGTAACAATATTTACCTATTTGTTTGATGTATTCAAAGACATTTCAATAAATTATTATTTTTAGAATAATAATTAACTCGGTATCACAAAACAAATTGACTAATTTATTTTTTGATGTCGTTGTTATATTAATTTAATATCTTTACTTTACTATTCAGTTTTCAAAGAACAAAGAGAGAAAGTTCTCTCAAAACTAGATATATGACATGACCTATTATTTGTCGTTAATATTTAATAATTTTTGTTGTATTTTTCAGCACTAAACTGAAAGGTGTACTCCGTAGAAAGGAGGTAATCCATCCCCACGTTCTCGTAGGGATACCTTGTTACGACTTCACCCCAGTCACCAGTCCTGCCTTAGGCAGTTGTCTCCGTAGTTAACAAAACCGACTTCGGGCATTACCAGCTCCCATGGTGTGACGGGCGGTGTGTACAAGACCCGAGAACGTATTCACCGTAGCGTAGCTGATCTACGATTACTAGCGATTCCGACTTCATGTAGTCGAGTTGCAGACTACAATCCGAACTGAGAATGGTTTTTTGAGATTTGCTCCACGTCGCCGTATTGCGTCTCTTTGTACCATCCATTGTAGCACGTGTGTTGCCCCACTCGTAAGAGGCATGATGATTTGACGTCGTCCCCACCTTCCTCCCGGTTACCCGGGCAGTCTCCCTAGAACATTTAACTAAGGACAAGGGTTGCGCTCGTTGCAGGACTTAACCGAACATCTCACGACACGAGCTGACGACAACCATGCACCATCTGTCATTCTGTTAACCTCCACTATATCTCTATAGCTTTGCAGAAGATGTCAAGAGTGGGTAAGGTTCTACGCGTATCTTCAAATTAAACCACATGCTCCACCGCTTGTGCGGATCCCCGTCAATTCCTTTAAGTTTCACTCTTGCGAGCATACTACTCAGGCGGATGATTTAATGCGTTAGCTGCGCCGATGAGTTCCCCATCAGCTAATCATCATCGTTTACGGCGTGGACTACCAGGGTATCTAATCCTGTTTGCTCCCCACGCTTTCGTCTCTCAGTGTCAATATGTGTCCAGTTAGCTGCCTTCGCCATGTTGATGTTCTTCCTTATATCTACGCATTCCACCGCTTCACAAGGAATTCCGCTAACCTCTACACAATTCTAGTTTGCCAGTATCCAATGCAATTTGGGGTTGAGCCCCAAGTTTTCACACCAGACTTAACAAACAACCTACAGACGCTTTACGCCCAATAATTCCGGATAACGCTTGCAACCTATGTATTACCGCGGCTGCTGGCACATAGTTAGCCGTTGCTTTCTGATAAGGTACCGTCAAGGTCAAGGCATTTCCTCCTCGACTTTTTCTTCCCTTATAACAGCAGTTTACAACCCGAAGGCCTTCATCCTGCACGCTGTGTCGCTCCATCAGGCTTTCGCCCATTGTGGAAAATTCCCTACTGCTGCCTCCCGTAGGAGTCTGGGCCGTATCTCAGTCCCAGTGTGGCGGATCAGTCTCTCAACCCCGCTAAACATCATCGCCTTGGTGAGCCATTACCTCACCAACTAGCTAATGTTACGCACCCCGATCCCCTTGTGAAGCTTTAAAGGCTCCTTTTATAAATACCTCATGCGAGATATTTAAGTATCCGGTATTAGCGCTAATTTCTCAGCGTTATCCCAATCAAGGGGGCACGTTAAGTACGTGTTACTCACCCATTCGCCGCTAAGTTCCGAAGAACTCCGCTCGACATGCATGTATTAGGCACACAGCCAGCGTTCATCCTGAGCCAGGATCAAACTCTCGAAAAAATTGACTGTCATGTACATTGTATATATCTAGTTTTCAAAGAACTTTTTAATTCGCAAATGTTGCTAATTTATTATAGCATAAACTTTTTAAATAAAAACAATTTTTATAAATTATTTTTGAGTATTTTTAAAAGTACTTGTTTAAATTTGCGTGCTATTATTATAACACTGCTTTTTGAAATAGCAAAATAAAAAACGCAAAATTCTTTGAATTTGCGCTTAAGTTAAATTTTAATACTTTTATATTAATAAATATCTTCGTTATTAAAGTCTATTTCACCAGTTTTAGAAGAAGCTTCAATGAGATCTTCTAAAATTTTGGGATTAGCGTTTTTGTTAACAACATTCGGGTCAATATTGCTAATATTGATTTCTTTCCCATAGTAGTAACTAATTAGTTCATTTGTTGAATTGTTTTCTACGTTTTCGTCTAATTGGGAAATATCTTTTTTAATTAAATTAGAACTACTCATTGATCAACGCACTATCTCATCTGAGTTTCCATAGACAGTATGGAACTTATGGTCAATTTGATTTTGAATATTTCGAATTCAAAACTCTTTTGTAAAAGGTAGTGCATTATTATGCTTTTGAATAAATAATTTTTGTGAAAAGGGGTGAATTTGTCTTCTTGAAAGAAGTTCAATTGGTCCTTTTTCAATAATGGTGTTATTACTAAAGATATAAAGTAGGTCAAAATTTTCTAAAATAAAATCTAAATTCTCACTAATAAATACAGGGGTAAGATCATTCATATCCATAATTTTAGAAAGTACCCGCATAAATTCATTCCGGGTATATTCATTAATATTATTTGAATCTTTAATAATTAATAAAGAAGTTTCATCTAAATAAAACTGAGATAGTTTAAGTTTGATTTTATCAACTTCTTTTTGCTCTTTATAAGCAATTAAGTAGTTAGCATTAGCAACTGAAACTGCATCATGGCATTTATAAAATCTTTGAAGAGTTAAAAAGTATTTATTGAATTTTTCACTTTCAAGGTTATCTAAGGTGAAATTATAAAAGTTAGTAAGAAGCTCTTCATAAAAGCTAAATTGCATAAATTTAGTGAGCGAGCTAGAATATTCATCGAAAATATTGCTTTGGTGCTTGTGAAAATTGTTTCTGGTGACAATTTGAGCTGAAGTGAATTTTTTCAAAATAAAGAAGATTTCTTTTTTAGTTTTTTTAACATTAGTTACTAATCTTTTTAAACGATTTTGCTTATTTTTAATTAAGTTGTTAAAAAGTTTCTTTTGGTTATCTTCAGATCATTTATATTCAGCTTTAGCTAAATTTAATTTTTCATGAGTATTTAAAATATCAAGCTTATTTTGTTGAGTGATTTTATTTTCAATTTTCTTATTTTTTAATTCATTAATTTGGGCTTCGGTATCTTTGATGGTTTTTTGAATCTTACGCATTTTATTATATGAATGAATAATTCATTTATCTAATGAAAAGCTAAGTTCATTAAAAATAAAAAGCTTAAGAGCGCTTTTATAAGAAATAGTTAAATTTTTCTTATAGCTAAAGTTCATATTTTGAACAAAGAAGTCAGCTTCTTGTTCCATTATATTTTTAAGGTTTCATAAATCATTTTCAGAAAGAAAGGCAATTTTTTTGAAATTAGTTTTGAAAGTATGAGCAATTTTTTCATAAGCTAAAATTTGCTTTTCAAGAAACTCAAATTCTTTGTTCCCTTTTTTATTAATAATTAATGATTGCTTAAATTTTAGTGTAGAAATTTTAACTTTAATATCTTTTAAGGTTCTTTTTAAAAACTTGGATGATTTATACTTAATTTGTTTTGCATAATCTTTAAAAAAGTAAAGATCATATTGATAGTTTTTAATTTTAATATCATTAATTACGTATTGCATTGACTTAGAGTCAATTAATTTTAAATAATAAAGTTCTTTTTCTAAGTGCTTAATAACATCCTTTTGGTTAGACACTTCTGTTTTAAAATAATTTTCTTGAAGTAAATAATATTTTTCAAAAAGATCTTTAATAATTTCAATGTAAACTTCAAATAAATTGTTTTGATATTCACGAGTAATTTCATTTAAATGACTATGGATCTGAATCAGTTCATCTTTAATAACAACTTGCTTGTTTTTGATTTTAGAATAATGGATGTTAATTTCTTTAAGAAAATCATTGTTAAGAGCAATGATTTTTTCAGCTTGGCTCGCAATGATGTTAAAAAAGACATTTTTTAAAGTGATTTTTAAGTTAGTTGAAAGGAGCTTAAAAATGTCTTTTTCTTTTTTTGATGGTTTCATTTTGCTACAGATATTTCAGATACTAAAAAGCGGGATATCATTATCTTTTTCTTTGATAATGTCGCTAAGGTTAAAAACTGAAATTTCATCAAAGACATCTTTTTTATTATGAAGCACATTCCTAATTTTATAGCTGCTACTTTCGTATTCGAAAAGAGATAAAAGTACTTCTTTGTTTTTTAAAATTCCATTGTAGAGATTATAAAAATTTAAAACATCATTTTTTTCACTAATATAAAAAGCAGCCTTTAAATTTTTATAGATTTCAAGTTCAGGGATATAAAGCGTTTTTACAGGGTAATTTTGATCATAAATAAATAAATTTTCGAGTTTAATAAAAAGTTTTTTGTCCATACAAACTCCAATTATTTATATGATAAATTTTTGTTTTTATCAATTAACTTAGAAATGATTGTATATGAATAATAAATAACAAAGATGTTGAATCAAATTTTAAGCGGTGAAGAGATCACGTGTTGCAAGATTCAAAGTAATATTTCACTATTATCATTGCTTCCAAGTGCATATAAGTCAGCAAAAGAAAGGATTGGAACATTAATAAGTTCTAAAAACCCTGAGAAAATAATAATTGGAACTATTTTTAAATAAGTTGAACTTTTCATTTTAAATCTTGAAATTGTAATCATGAAAAACTGACTTGAAATTCCAGTAAGCATCAGAGCTAAAATTCCTCTTCGGTCTTTAATTAAACTTCTTTGAATTAAATCATCTTTAACCACAAAACCAATGTATCAGACAATAATTGCAATAATAATTAATAAAAAGAGCATTCCAACAATCATATTAATGTTTTTAAGCATTGAAATGGTTCCGTATTGTTTTACATAAGTTCTTTTATTGTTGAAGTAAATAACTTTGGAAGCATATTTATTAATAAGCTTTTCATCATTTTTAGCTACAGCTAATTTATATTTATCTCCATAGTATTGAATTTTTGCGCTATAAACTTTAATCCTAAATTCAACCCCAAAAGCATAATTTAAAAAGCGGATAAAGAATCATCCAAAAATTCCTGAGACAACTCCATTAATTGTTGCTGCAAGAGTATAAAGCGGGTTATAAGTAGCTGGCGGGATAAAAATTAGCGAAAGCAAATCAGAAACTAATCCAACAAAACCACCAATAAGTGGTCCAAAGATAAATCCGGTAATTTTAATTGGAAGCCCTAAAAAAGAAACCTTGTAGGTAGGAAGAGCAATAATTGGGACAAGTTGCGCTGAAATAATTGTAAAAGCAACAGAGATAGAAATCAAGATAGCAACAAAAACCATCTTGCGGATGGTTCATTTTTGAATAATCCCTAAATCTCTTATTCATTTAAAAAATGACAATTGACCAATTACCTTTTTCATATTTTTATATTTTATATTAATATTTTCGAATTGTTTTATTATTTTATTTTAAATACTCCGCATTTTATATGCAATCAAAAGATATAATTATATTAGTTGCAAAATACGTATGAAAAAAGGAGGGGGGTTGAAAATGAAAAAAATTTTCAAAAATAAATTGTTATGACTTTCACTTGGTGGGGTTACTTCAGCATTTGGTTTTACTTCATGTGCTCAAAAACAGGAACAAAAACAAGAAGATGATTATAGCTTAACATTTAAAGCTTTTGAAAATTATACAAAAGAAGCGGTAGCGGATTCATATAAATCCGCTTTAGCTCTTTCAAATGCTTTTTATAATAATTCTTTTGAAACTTCTGATGATTTAGATTTATTTATAAAGCAAATAAATGAAAAAGGAAAAAATAAAGAAGTTATTTACAAAGGTGCTAAAACTCTTTTTGGGTCACAAAATTATATTGGTAAAATAAACAAAATTAAAAATGATTTCATTTCTTTAATTGAATATGCAAGCAAAGAAGGAAGAGATAAAATTATCTTAAAAGGTAAATTAAAAGAATTTATTAAAACGGTTCTTAAATCTGTTTTCGGAAAAGATTCTTGACTTCAAAATATTAAGAGTTTTTTAAATGATCTTCAAACAAATCAAAGCGATCTTTTAAGCGCTTTAACTAGCAACACTTCAATGCTAAGTTCAGGAAGCGATTTGCCTTTTGCAATAACAAAAGAGACGATTGACTTAATGCTTAAAGATAATGAAACTTTTGATTCATCGTTAGAATATCAAATCAATCAATTAAGTGATAGTAATATTCTAGCATTGTTTTTTGCCCTTTCAGAAGTTGATCAAAAAAGCAAACAAACAATATTGGACCTAATTAACAGATTAAAAAATTGAAAAATTGAAAGTGATAACGATTTAACAAAATTAAATTTTTACGACATTCTTTTGCAATTCAAACCAAATCCATTATTAGATGAAAGAGTAAAGAAACTATATTTTAATTTAAACGACATCATATATAATGGTGGTGAAAAAGTTAAAAAATTAAGCAAAGATGAAAAAAATAAATTTTTACAACTCCTAAGAGAGGTGAAAGAAGAAATGAAATATAGTAGTGGAAGCATTTTCGGAGATAACAGCCGGCTTTGAACACAATCAGCCAATCTTTTTAGTTAATAACCGTAATTAAAAACCTTTCTTTACCAGGAAGGGTTTTTAATTAATAAACATTTACACAAATATATATAATTTAGTTAATTAAAAATATTAAAAAAGGATCAAAAGATGAAAAAACTTTTTAAAAACAAATTATTGTTACTTTCACTTGGCGGGGTGGCTTCAGCATTTGCTTTTACTTCATGCAACAACACAAAAGCAGCTACTGAAGAAGAAAAACAAGCCGATAATCATGTTGTTAAATTTGAAGAAATGAAAACAACTCAAATTCAAATTTGAGGTCAATTACTTGCTATTTTTAAAGCAATAAATGAGGAGATTTCAAGTAATGCATTTGAAAATGAGCAAGATTTGAATCATTTTATTGATAAATGAAGTGAATTGAATTTTTTTGAAAAATACAAAGAGTCGATAAAGAAACATAGTCAAGTACTTTTTGGAGTTAATTACCTTGCGAAAATAAATCAACTTAATAAAAATTTTATTGCTGTTATTGAAGGCATTGCTAAAGATGAAAATCCATCAGTAATTGAAAACAAAGTAAAAGCACTTGCTCGTTTATATATGACATATGTTTTTGGAAAAGATAATACTTTCAAAAATATGCAAAACTTCTTCGCTTCAATTCCTACTCAAGATAAAGAACTTGCTACAATAATCTCCATGGCTTTACCTAGCATATTAAAACTTCCTGTCGCAAATATTCCAAATATGGGTATTCTTGTTGAAAAATTAGCTGGAGGCCAAATTAGTGAAGAGGATATTGTAAATGAAATTACTAATGTTGTTGTTCCAGTGCTAATGAATTCAAAAGAAGAATTTAAAAAGATTGTAGATTTACTTAAAAATAAAGAAATTAAAAATGAAAATGATTGATTTGATAAAAAAGAAGCGCAAAAATTAACGGATGCTTTATTTAAAGAAGGTGCTCCTAACGAATCATTATGAATTTTTGATTTATTAATTAATAATGGTGAAAAAGTAAAACAATTAAGTTCAAGCGAAAAAGCTAAAATTTTAGAATTTATGAGATTAATGAAACAACAAATTGCAGAAACTCTCCCATTATACCTATCAAGTTTTGAAGCACTTAAACTTATCATATCTCCTGAATAATAATTAACAAAAACTGACACAGTCATTGCTGTGTCGTTTTCTTTGCAACCTTAAATAACTTCACCACCAATACGGTTGTTTTCTTTATCCATTTCGGTGATTCTGGCTTTAATAACTTCACCTGGAGAGAATGATTCATAAATAGTTTTATCTTTTAAATTGATTTTACTAATGTGAATAAAAAGTGATTTTTTAATGCCGATATAAACAAATAATCCAAAGTCTGTGATGTTTTCAACAGTTCCTTCAATTTCTGTCCCAATGTGAAGATCTTCCATTTTAGTAATATCTTTTTTAAGAATAAATCCAGTTTTATTTCGATCAATATTTTTAATCGGATTTGATAAAGCTTTGATAATTAAGTCTATTTCATAAAAATTGCTATTATATTTAGCTGCAAGTTCATTAGCATCTAAAAATGATAAATCAACACCTTGTTCATTTGGAGTGATTTTATAATCCTTAATAATTGTATTAGCAAGTTTATATGATTCAGGGTGAATGAAGGTTTTGTCTAGGAAGTTTTTAGAATTGAAAATTCTTAAAAAACCAATACATTGCTCATAAGTTTTAGCGCCAAGGCCTTTAACTTTTTTAATTTGATTTCGATCTTCAAAATTCCCAAGCTCTCTTCTGAGTTCTAAAATGTTTTTAGAAGTGCTTGGTTTAAGCCCTGAAACATGAGTAAGAATTTCTTCGGTAGCTGTGTTAACATCTACTCCGATTTGGTTAACAACTTTTGAAACCTTAAATGCTAAATATTCATCTAATTCTTTTTGATTTAAATCGTGTTGGTACTGCCCAACCCCAATTGATTTAGGATCGATTTTAATAAGTTCATTAAGTGGATCTAAGAATTTTCTTCCAATATGAATAGCGCTTCTTTCTTCAACGCTAATATCAGGAAATTCTTTTAAAGCTATTTTGGAAGCCGAATATACACTGGCTCCAACTTCAGAAACAATTGTATATTTAACGTTTAAATTGTTTTTAGAAATTATTTCAGCTACAAATTCTTCAGTTTCTCTTGAAGCAGTTCCGTTTCCAATGACAATAATAGAAACTTGAAACTCCTTGATTAAATCCAAGATAATTTTTTTAGCTTTATCCACTTGTTTTTGCGGTTCATGTGGATAGATTTTAGCAAGCTTTAATAAATCACCGTTTTCATTTAATACCGCCATTTTGCATCCGTTTGCATACCCTGGGTCAATTGATAAAACAATATGATTGGTAGTTGCTGGAGCAAAAAGCATTTTTTCAACATTATTTGAAAAAATTTGAATTGAAGCTTTTTCGGCTTTTTCAAATAAATCATTAAAAATTTCTCTTTCAATACTTGGCAGAATTAACCTTTTTAAAGAATCTTCTATTGCTAATATAATGTTTTTATGGTTGAATTTTTGCTTAATATATTTTCTTGCGATGATATTTTTTAGAAATTCTTCTTGATAAACAAAATCTAGTTTTAAGATTTTTAAATTCACTCCACGGTTAATAGCAAGCACATTATGATTTTTAATGTATTTGATCGGAATGATAAATTCATAATAAATTTTGAATTTATTTTCTTCATCATTTGCGCCCTTTTTAAGGGAAGTTTGAATTTTTCCATATGTTAAAATGTTGTTTTTGATTTGCTGACGAACATCTGGATCTTGACTAATTCATTGGGAAATAATGTAAAAAGCGTTTTCAATTGCCATTTCAGTTGAACCAACTTTTTCATTTAAGTATTTTTGAGCTTCTTTTTTGATATCAAAATTAGGGTTTTTGTTTTCTAAAATGATTTTTGCAAAAGGCTCAAGACCCATTTTGATAGCTTCACTAGCTTTTGTAATTTTTCCCAATTTAAATGGTTCATAAATTGCTTCCACTTCACTTTTAGTAGTTGCATTTTTAATTTTGTTTGCAAGTTCTTCAGTTAAAATGTTTTTCTCTTCTAAAATAGCAAGGATGCTCTCTTTTCTTTTATTTAACTCTTGGTTATATTTATAAATTGACTCAATTTGGTAAATTTGCTCTTCATTAAGTCCACCAGTGGCATCTTGTCTATATCTTGAAATAAAAGGAACTGTGTTCCCTTCACTTAAGAAATTAAGTACTATTTCAATTTGCTTAGTTGAAATATTTAGTTGTTTTGAAGTATCTTTAATTGCTTTTTCTATCATTTTATTTACCTATCATCTTTTTAAATCTACGGTGTTCTTTTTGACTGTTGATTCTCATTGAATCAAGTAAATTCATTACATCTTGTGTATCAAAAACAACAGGAAGCTTATCACTTTGTTTGTGAATTAATTTAATTTTTTCAATTAATTTATCTTCTGTTACTAATAGAACGTGTTTTTGAATATTGCTTACATCAATTTTGGTATCTTTTGGAAAGACGATAATTGAAACTTTAGGGAATTTCTTTCCAATTGTTTTTTGAAAGTGAGCAAGGTGTTTTTCGTTTTGCAGAATTGGGTTTTTAATCTTAATTTTCTTGCTTTTTGAATTAGATAAATAAAGATCGGGTTTATTACCATCGCCATTAATTGTCCCTTGATAAGCTTTATATTCTAAAACAATTGCGAATTTATCGCTAATAATAAAAGAATCCAGCTCATACATTTTTGAATCATATGAGTACATTCCGCCTTCTTTAAATTTAAGTTCTGGAATGTCTAAGTTGTTTTTGATTAAATTGTTGACTTTCTCTTCAAATTGATACCCAATATTTAAGTTTTTACGATATTTTCATAAGTATCAATAAAGGAAATAGCCAAATGCTGCTAAGATGATTAAAGTAAAAATGACAATAAGAGCAATAACTGCATTTGAATCAATTACTTTAGATACAGCTTGGACTGTTTGTTTAGCTTTTTCAGTAGTAGCTTCACCGTTAGCTACTTCAATATTATTATTTGTTGAATCCATTTCTCTCTCATTTCAATCGCTATTTAAACATTAAAAATAGTGGTTTTATATTCACTTCCATAAATTTTATCAAGTTGTTCTTTATATGAATTAATTTGAAGTGGATATTTTGTTTTATCTCTTCCATCAATTAAATTGTACGGATAAATTGTTCCATTTTCATTTCAAAGTTTAGCACTTTGCACAAATTGAATAAAAAGAATTGTGTGATTTGTAACATATTCATTTTCATCATTTAAGTAAACTAAAGAATCATTTTTTAACGCTCCAAATAGCACACCAATTGGCAGCGCATCTTGATTAATAACCAAGCTTCCGCTTACACCACCAACGCTTTTATTTGCTTGATCACTTCGATAAGCTACTCCATAAAAATAAGGTAAATCTTCTCCGTTAAATTTAGCTCCATGATCTGCTATTTGTTTATTATGAAATTCGTCAAGTGGTAGAAAAGGAACTTCTTTTTTACCATATCAATCACTTCGATTTAAAGAATTTAAATCTTTGTCTAAAACATTAGAAAAAATCCCTTGCCGCTGAGCTGAATATGAAGGAAATCCATACACAAAAAGAGAATTTGGTCGATAACGATATTTCAAGTCTCTATTATCTTTTAAAATATTACCTAAAAAATTAGAAATCTCTTGTGCTTTTTCATAAGTATTTACTTCGTTTAAATTACCTAAGTTATCAACTCCAATCATATTTGCTCTTGCTTGTCAAAATGAACGATAATCGTAGCTTGAATAAGGGATTTCCTTATTAAACATTGAAATATCATTATTTTTCACTTTCGCAATTGATTCATCAATTAGTCTTGGAGCTTCGATAACTAATTGTTTTAAGATAGGTATATTTTTCTTTACTTTTGAATATTTACTTACTTTTAAATCTCATTCAATTACAGCAAAATCAGTGTAATAAACTTTATTTTCAACATAATCTGGATAAGCTTCTCGTTTCATAAAATTACGAGATAAAAAGAAAGTTCTAGGTAAATTATCAAGCGAAATTTCCATATATTCTAACTTACCATTAAATACAGAATTACTATTTCCTATTGCAATAAACAGACGAGAAATAGCTTTATTTCTATTTGGCTGTCTATATTCTGGATAATCAAATTTGCTAAAAAGTTCAACAGCAACATGATAGTTTGTTCCAAAAAATAGCTTGTATTCATCTTTTTCTTTAATTAATTTGTAATCAAGTAATCAAAGAGTTCCAGCAGTATAAGTTCCATCATCAAAGTATGTTACTAGTGAAAAACTACGTTTTCTAATTTGATCTAAATACTCATTATTTGTACTCAATTTGTAGTAATTAGGAACCGCGTCATTATATTTATAAGCATTTGGAAACTCATTGTAGTAATATTCAGCTGTTTTAGAGCTATTTGCATCTTCAGTAGCAGAACTTTCTTCAGGTGAATCATATACTACATTTTCAACCCCATTTGTTTGTTCAACATTATTATTTGAGTTTGAATTTTCGCTGCTTTTTTGATTTTCGTTAACATTGTTTTCTAAAAATTGATCATTAGTGTGTTCATTGTTTGATTCTAGATTATTACCAGATTGACTTTCATCATCGTGAGAACTAACTTCTTGATCTGATGGATTATTTGAATTTTGATCATTTTGGTTTGGTTCGTTAATCGGAGTAGAATTATTTTCTTTGTTATTTTCACCACTTGGAAGCTGAGTATTATCTTCTAAAACATTATTATCATTTTCACTATTATTAGTATTAGAAGTTCCTTCAAGCTCTTTATTATTTTCTTCTTGTAAGTTGGGATTTTCTTTATTGATAGTTTCTTTTTCAACTAAATCTGAGGCATTTTCATCATTTTGATTATTAGTAGTTTCTTGCGATTCACCTGCTACACTCTCATTATCTAAATTAGAATTTTCATTGGTTCTCTCATCATCATTAGAATTATTTTCTTGAGTGTTTTCAGTAGGGTTTTCAGCTTTATTATTAAATGAATTCTCACTTTCTAAAGCATTGTTATATACTTCTTTATTTGTGGATTTTTCACTAACTAAAGTATTTGATTTTGGTGAATTGCAACTAAAAAACGCACTAGTTCCAAAAACTAGTGAAATTACAATTAAGATTAATTTTCTGAACTTTTGAATTATCATGAAAACTCTTTCCAATATTAATATAAACAAATTATAAAGAATTAACGAAAAAAAGAAATAAAGATGTAAAAAACACACCAAATGCTTGATGTGTTTAATGTTTAGAAAATATTAATGAACTTTAGCAACTACTGTATCTAAAGCGATTTCATCACCAATTTGTGCAACGAATTCAACATTTGTGTGTGTTGATTCTGAAAGAACTACAGCAATTACATCACTTTGAATATTTTTCTCTTTAAGTAATGAAAGGTCTACTTTAGCAATTAAATCACCAGCTTTAATTGAATCACCAGCTTTTACTAAAGCTTCAAACCCTTCTCCGTTAAGTGTAACTGTGTCAATTCCAATGTGGATTAACATTTTTACACCTTCTTTTGTTGTAATTCCATATGCGTGTTTTGTATCAAATACTAAATCAACAACACCTTCAACTGGAGAGTGAACATTTCCTACTTTATCAGCTTCAAAGGCGATAGCAAAACCATCACCCATCATTTTTGCAGAAAATACTCCATCATTAACTTCTTCGATGTTTAAGAATTTTCCTCTTGCAGGAGTTTTAATTTCAACATTTACTGTTGAAGATTCTGAAACTACTTCTTCTTGCTGTTCAACAACAGGTTGTTCAAAAGCAACTTCTTTATCTTTATTTTCTGCTTCTCATTTAGCAATGATTTCTCTTTGTCCTTTAATTTTTGAATTTAATTGTTCAGCAACAGGTCCAAAAATAGCTTGAACATGGTGTTGTCCTTCAACTTTAATACCGGATGCACCAGCTGCTTTAAGAGCATCTTGATCAACTAATGAAGCATCAACAACGTCGTATCTAAGTCTTGATGCACAGTTGTTAAATGCAGTAATGTTTGAAAGTCCTCCGTAAGCTTGAACTACTGCTAAAGCTTTAGGATCAACTTCACCTAAAAGACCATCTTTTTTAGCTAAGAAATCTTTTTTAGTGAATAATTTTGTGTTGTTTCCTCTTCCTGGGGTTTCAAGGTTGAAACGTTTAATAAAGAAGAAGAATAATCCAAAGTAAATTGGGAAGTATCCAAGTCCAATAACAAGTGATCATCAGAAGTGTGTTCCTTTTTGAACTGGAATAATTCCGTAAATTGTTAAGTCTAATAATCCTCCTGAGAATGCCATTGGAACATGCACACCAGCAAGGTTAGCAAACATGAATGAGAATGCACATAAAACAGCATGTACTCCTCAGAATAATCATGGTGCTAAGAATAAGAAAGTAAATTCGATAGGTTCTGTAACCCCTGTTACGATACATGTAACAACAGAAGGAAGAACTGTACTTAATGCAACTTTTCTATTTTCTTTTGGAGCTGCTAAAATCATAGCAAGACCAGCTCCTGGAAGTCCAAAGATCATAAATGAGAATTTACCATCCATAAATCTTCCGATTTTAAATCCTAATTCATTTGAAACAAATTCAAATAATGGTAATGAATGTCCTTGCCCATTAACTGTTCATGTAATAGTGTTGAATGGGAATTTTAATAATGCATTTGAAGTTGTTGAATCACCAACATATTTTGTAGGTTCAGCAGAAACAGCTTTAATAAGTTCAGTTAAACTTTCTCCTGGAACCATTGTTTGTTTAGCTGTAACAAAACCATCTTGTCATACTTTTAATGACTCACTAAGATCCCCACCAGCATTTGAGTATCAAAGCGGAGCATAGAACACGTGATGTAATCCAAATGGAACAAGTGCTCTTTCAACAAATCCGAAAATAAATGATTCAAATCCGTAAGGAACTTTTCCTAACGCATTACCAAAAGCACTAAGACCAACCCCTACTCATGGTCATAAAAGAAGGTAAGCAAATGCTAAAACAATCATTGAAGGCATTGTTATGATAGCAACAAAACGTTTTCCTCCAAAGAATGATATAACTTGTGGTAATTGAATTTGGTGGAAACGGTTGTAAAGTCATTGAACAACAAGACCAACTGTTAATCCTCCAAATACTGATGTTTGTAATGATTTAGTACCTAAAGTAGTACCTACTAATGCTTTAAGAGATTCAGGATTTCTTCCAGCACCACCAAAAAGAATTGTGTAACCTTTAAGAACAGATTCTTTAACTGAAACTGTAGCTTCTTGATTGGTTGTTCCCTCAAGAATCCCTTTTACATTTTTGGTTTCTTCAACCATATGATCTCAAATAAATACGCTTTGAATAGCATTGAATACAAAGTATCCAATAATTGCTGCAAAGACTGCGACCCCAGCTTCATCAGTGAAAGCTATAACGAATGCAGCAGCAAAAAGAAGTGGTAAAGCACTAAAAACAGGATCACCTAATTGGGCAATGAATTTCCCAAAAGTTTCTCATCCAGTACCTACTCCTGCACTAGCAATTGCGGCTCCAACTCCAAGGAAAAATCCGGCAATAGCCATAACAGAAATAGGTAACATGAATGCGCCTGAAATTTTTGAAAGTACCTTACGAACATTCTTTGAAGAGCTATTATCTAAATTTTTAGGTTCTTTTTTTCTTGAAAAAAAAGACACTTTTTGAAATAAAGACTTCATTAACGTCCTTTCTATATACTTTATGAAATTTAAATTTAATTTATAAATTGTAAAAAATTGTAAAAATTTTACTTTTTAACTATATCAAAATTGAAAATTTTTTTACAAAAATGGATCATAAAATGATAAAAATGCAATAAATATAAAAAATTTCCACATTTGTGGAAGTGTTATGCTAACTGACTAGTTATAAATGAAATTCCAATGATACAAAGTACAAGCCCAATTATTAGTGGTGATTGGTATTTAGCTCTTTCTCATGAAGGCACGTAAAGTCCCGTTTGATCATAAGAAAGGTGTTTTTTCTTTGGGTGGTTAATTCTGTATTGCTCAAGTTGTTTTTGTTTAAACTCTTTCATTTTTCTCGAAGTAACTGTATAAAAAAGAAACACAGTAATCCCAAGAAGCAAAAGTAGAATTCCCATTATTATTAAAACAATTTTTGTGCGATTATCAGTTTGTGAAGCTGAAGCAATAGTTGCATTATTTTCAGCTTCTAATAAGAAATTTAAAAGTGTATTCATAAAAATAATTTTACAATAAAAACAATATTTTGGTATATTATTAAAATATGAAAAATATAATTAAAGTTAAAATTGAAATTCAAAAATATTCAAAAATTAAATACGAATATAACCGTAAAACAGGTGAAATTGAAGTTGATCGTATTTTAAGAGGAGATTTTAAATACCCTGCAAATTACGGTTTTATTCCTAACGCACTTGACTGAGATGGTGATGAACTTGACGTACTTGTTTATTCAGAAGAAACATTTATGCCAGGAACTACATTAAATGCTCGTATTATTGGTGCTATGAAAATGATTGATGATGGTGAAACAGATACAAAATTAATTGCTGTGCATCACGATGATTACCGTTTAGATCACATTAATACACTCGAAGATCTTCCGGCTCCATTTATTGATACAGTAAGAACTTTCTTTTCAACATACAAAAACTGAAAACGTCCAGGAATTACATCAGTTAATGGATTCGAAGATGTTCAGTGAGCATTAGAAGAATATGCTGAATGTGTCGAATTAATGGATAAATACGGATCAATGGATAAAAAAGAATTCATTGAAAAAATGATGAAAGAACACCCAGAAAAATATACAGCTTAATTTTAAGTAACTAAAGCCAAATGGCTTTAGTTTTTTTGCACCTATTTTTGCAAAGAAAAAGACATAGCTCTAGCTATGTCTTGTGAATGCGTTTAATTATTTCACAACGTATTCTGTAATTTGCTGGTTTTCCACAACAAGGTATTTGTCACCTTTTTGTGCACCATAAGGAGCAAGAGCTTCTTGTCCTTTTGAATGATCAGCTTTAACTTCGCTAAATAATGATTTTGAATCAAGAGAAGTAAATACACTTGAGTAAACTCCAAATCCATTTACTAATTTTTCATCTTCTAAAAGACCAATAATTAATGTGTTTGGACGGAATTTAGCAACTTCTTTAAGAAGTTTTCCTGTTCTTGAAAGAACAACAACAAATTTGTAATCACCTCTTCTTGCACGGTTAGCAATATCGTAAGCTATAAGTGAACGAACATCCATATCGTTTGAATTTTGTCTAACTTTTTCAAGTTGAACATCGTAGTAATTTTTTGAGTAGAATTCTTTTTCAGCTCTTTTGTTAATTGCTGTCATTGTTTTAACAGCTTCAAGTGGGAAGTTTCCATTTGCAGATTCACCTGAAAGCATAACTGAGTCAGCTCCAAGTTCAACAGCAAAGTAAACATCTGTTACTTCAGCACGTGTTGGGTGTGGTGAATTTTCCATTGAATCAAGCATTTGTGTAGCAACGATAACTGGTTTTCCTGCTTCACGGCAAACTCTAATCATTTTCTTTTGGTAGTAAGGAACATCATAGTAAGGAATTTCAAGTCCTAAATCTCCACGAGCAACCATAATTCCATCAGCTGCCTCAGCGATTTCTTCGATGTTTGTTACACCAAGGTGTGATTCAATTTTAGCAATAATTTGAACATGTGATCCACCGTTTTCATTAAGTAATTTTCTAAGTTCATGCACGTTTTTAGCTGAGTTAACAAAAGAAGCAGCAACATAGTTAATTCCATTTGCAATTCCGAATTTAACGTCGTTAATATCTTTTTCAGCTAAGAAAGGAAGGGTAAAGTCAACACCTCGAAGGTTAATACGTTTGTTTGTTTTAAGTTTGTGGTTGTTTTCAGCTTTAACTTTAACGTATCCTTTTCCAACTTCTGTAACAACTGTTGATAATTTACCATCATCAAAAAGCACTTGGTTTCCAACTGTTAAATCTTGTGACATATCATATGAAACAGATAATTCGTTTTCTGTTCCAAGGTGGTTAGCAAAAGCTTCTGGTGTTGTGTGAACTAAAATTTCTGTATCAGCTTTAATAAGTTGAGCACCGTCAGTCATTTTTCCAACACGAATTTCAGGTCCTTTTGTATCAAGCATTAATGATACAGGGATGTTTAAATCTTTAGATACTTGTTTTGCAATAACAAATTTGTTTAATTGTTCAGCGTGATCACCGTGTGAAAAGTTTGCTCTAACACATGTAACCCCATTTTCTACTAATGAACGTAATGTTGCATAATTATCACTTGAAGGTCCAATTGTTGCAACTAACTTTGTTCTTTTTTCTGTAAGTTTCATTTTTCTCCTAATTTTATTAGTTAAATCTCATTTTCTTAAAAATTTAGCTTTAAGTAGTTCTATTTTATCACATTGATTAAAAAATAGCCATAGAAATGACTATTTTTAAACGCTTAAAAAGGAAAAAATTACATATCAATATTTTAGTGTCCACTTGCTTCTGCTGATTCATTGTTTGCAGCGTTATTAGCTGTAGCACTTGAATCGCTTGCATTAGTTAAAGCAAATAAATCCTTAGATAATTTTAATTTAGACATATAAAGCAAAGTTCTTGCATCTGGGTTTTTGAAAACAGAATAGCTAAGAATGTAGTTATTTTCATCTTCACCTACTTCAGGATCAAATGAAGCATCATAACCTTCAGGAAGATTTTCAAGATTTAATTTAGAGAATTTGTGACTATTTTTGACATATGAAGCTTTAAGCTCATCCACAGTAATTTTGTCACCATTTTCCTTATTTACAACAGTTGCTCTAAAGTTAGTAAATAACTTTTTAACATTAAAGAATTGAATAGCATATTCATAAGTTGCTCTTGTATTAATTTGTTTATCAACTTCAACATTAATTAGCTTATCTGTTTTAGCTGCATCCACTTTTGCATTGAGCACTAAATTAAATACAACATTGTTATCTGAAACAAAAACTAAATTTGACTGAGCTAAATTAATTTGAGCAAATTTTGAAGCTTCAAAGTTAAAGTGCTTACTTAAAAATTCTGCTTTTTGTGCTTCGGTTTCTAAGTTTTGGTATGCGTTTTTAAAGGCTTCAAAGTTTTCGTATGTTTCAAACTCAGCAGCTTTCTCAGTTACGCTTGATACAAACATATTTTCGCTAATGTCACTAAGAGCAAGTTTTTTAAATCCATCAATTTCA